>CAZQBW010000138.1:0-12969 GCA_964591515.1 uncultured Clostridia bacterium | reverse complement strand
CCTTGATCGTCGGGGCCGTCGTCGCGCGGTCCGTGATCGAGAAACCGCCGGAGCCCGAGCCGTCGCTGCATCCGTAGGTGCGAAAGGCACATTGGAGTGCCTCTGTGCTCTCCATGCCTCTGTGCTCTCTGTACGCCAACGGCAGATCCGCAGGAATACAGAGGGCACAGAGGCACGGAGAGCACAGAGTCTCCAAAGCGCTTCGCGCAATGCTTGTGGCGCGAGGTATCATCCAAGGTTCCCGCCGCCTCCTCTCCGAGTCGGCTCCAATCCGTCCGGAGGTAATCCCAGTGCGCAGACTGCTCGTGACCGGTGCGGCCCTCGGCCTGCTCGCCCTTTCTACTCTTCAGGTTCCGAACTCGACCGCGACTCCCGCTGCTCCGCTCCGTGGCCCGCTGCCGTGCCCGACGCTTCCCGACGTCGACATCCGCACAGCGCTGATCAGCTCGAGCGCGCTGCTAGCACCCGATGCCATCGAAGCCGCCGCCGTGTCGAAATCCGACGCCCGCCGCACGCAGGTCGCCGAGCTGCAGGCCGTCGCGCCCGGCCTCCAGATCCGCTGGAGCGCGCTGACCTCCGGCCCGCGCCTCATCGTCCCGGCCACCGGCGCCGTCACAGAAGCGCGCACAGGAACCCCGGCCGACATCGGCACTGCCTTCATTCGCGCCAATGCCGCGCTCTACGGCCTCGACGAAGCCGACCTCGCGGGCCTCGAACTGGTTCGCAACTACGTTTCATCAGACACCGGCGTCACGCACCTCCAGTTCGTACAGAAGGCCAACGGTATCCGCGTCTACGGCGCCGACCTGCGAATGGCCGTCGACACATACGGCCGGGTAGTCTGGGCAGGCGGCGAGCTCGTCCCGTCCGCCGTGTCGGCCGCGAAGGCCGATGCCTGGACGCTCGACGCCTCCGAAGCCTCGGTCGCCGCGGCGCGCACGATCGGCGTCGACGTCACACCCTCGATCGTGGCGAGCAAGGGCGGCCCGGAGGACCTGACCGTCGTCGAGCTCGGCCCGGCATTCACGGAGCCCGCCACCGCCCGTCGCCTGCTCTTCCCGATCGCTCCCGGCGTCACCGTTCCCGCATGGAACCTCCTGCTGGCCGAGAAGGGACCCGGCAACCTCTACGTCGTCACGGTCGATGCGCGAAACGGCAAGCTGCTCGCGCGCCACAACCTGACGCGTTACGGCGGCACGCCCCAGGACTCGAAGTTCCTGGTCTTCACCGGCGAGAGCCCGCAGCCGAACACCCCGTTCTCGACCAGCAATCCGCGGCACGTCGAACGCGTGCTCGTCACGCCCGGCTCGTCGATCCTCGACGCGTCGCCGAGCGGCTGGGTCGGAAGCCAGGCTGTAACGATTGGCAACAACGTCCGCGCCGTCGAAGACCGTGACGCGAACAACTCGGGTGGACTGCCGGCCACGGGCGACGCCGCCTTCAACTTCAGTCCGGCACTCGACAATCCGATCAACACCGGCAAGCCGAATACCGAGGCAGCGATCGTCAACCTCTTCTACTGGAACAACTTCATCCACGACTACCTGTTCCGGCTGGGGTTCGACGAGGCTGCGGGAAATTTCCAGGCCGTCAACTCGAGCGGCCAGGGACGCGGCAACGATGCCGTGAACGCCGACGCCCAGGACGGCGGCGGGACCAACAACGCGAACTTCGGAACTCCGCCTGACGGCGGCCCGCCCCGCATGCAGATGTACCTCTGGAGTGGTGGCTACGACGGCAGCTTCGATCAGTCGATCGTCATTCACGAATACTGTCACGGCCTGTCGACGCGACTAATCGGCGGACCGGACTACGTCGACGGACTGACCGGACCGCAGTCCGGCGGCATGGGTGAGGGCTGGAGCGACTGGTACGGCCTGACGATTCTCGCGCCGGCCGATGCGCCGCTCGACGCCAACTATGTCGTCGGCGGGTACGCCACGCGGGACTTCAACTCCGGCGTCCGCAACTTCCCGTACACGACGAAGATGACCGTCAATCCGCTGACCTACGCCGACATCGATCCGACGAGCGGCAACATCTTCAATGACCCGACCGAGGTGCACAACGTAGGCGAGGTCTGGTGCGCCACGCTCTGGGAGATGCGCGCGAACTTCATCACGGCCTACGGGCCCGCGGCCGGCAAGGCGCTCTGCGAGCGGCTCGTGACGGACGGGATGAAGTACTCGCTCAACAACCCGTCGTTCTGCGACGCGCGCGACGGCATCCTGATCGCGGACCAGGTCCGCACGGGCGGCGCGAACCAGTGCCTCATCTGGCAGGGCTTCGCCAAGCGCGGCGTCGGGTACGGCGCGTTCTCGCTCAACGGCAGTGCGACCACGGTCAAGGAATCCTACGAACTGCCGCCGTGGTGCGAGAGCGAGGGCCAGGCGGCCTTCAGCCAGAAGTCGTATGCCGAGGACGACACGATCGTGCGCATCAGCGTCGGCGACGCGGACCTCGCGGCGCAGTCGACGGTCAACGTGACGGTCACGTCGACGTCCGGCGACAGCGAGCCGATCGTCGTGGGTCAGGCAGCGGGTATTCCGGGACTCTTCCAGACGAACCTGCTGCTCCGGCGAGGCTCGGTGACAACGGGCAACAACACGCTCGACGTTGCGCTCGGCGACACGGTGACCGTGACGTACCAGGATGCGACTGGCAACCAGGCGCGGACGGGAACGGCGCGTGTCGTGCGGCGGGTGGATCTGCTGAGCGACTCGCTCGAGCAGGGCGAGACTAACTGGAAGGCGGGGCAGTTCAAGCTGACGACGGAGCGCTCGGCGAGCCCGACGCATTCGTGGACTGACAGTCCGGGCACGAACTACGCCGACAACACGAACTACCGACTGCAGCTGAAGACGAAGTTCGACCTGTCGAACGGGGTCGGGTCGCGGCTCGTGTTCAAGCAGTCGTTCGCGACGGAGCCGGGGTACGACCTCTGCATCGTCGAGGCGAAGGCGAAGGGTTCGCCGGCCTGGCGGACGATTGCGGTGTTCTCGGGAAGTCAGACCGGGTTCGAGTCGGTGTCGCTCGACCTGAGCGAGTTCGACGGGAAGACGAAGGTGGTGATCCGGTTCAGCCTGATCACGGATCCGTTCGTGAACGACGGCGGGTGGTGGATCGACGACGTTAAGGTGCAGACGGGTCGGACGAACTAGGGAAAAGTTCGGCTTCGATCCGGCGAGGAGCGGTCCTTAATCTCTGTGCTTCAAAGTCAGAATTAGAGGTAACAGTTGAAAATACGGAACCATCGTAGCGCCCTGCGACGGTCAGTACTCCTTACTCTGGGGCTGACGCTTTGCATCTCGCTGCTTACGGCCTGCAAGCCGCGGGAGGTTACTGCGGAAGACGCCGGCTTCCGCTCGTATGTCTCCAAGACGTGGATGGTGGCCGAGCGACCACAGTTCATCGTTGTCGTTCGCTACGTTGTTATGGTCCCTCCTCAGACGGTCTTTGGCACTGGCAAGACCGTGGTATTTGAGTCTGGAGCCAAAGTCTACCTATGTGATGTCCGATCGAAGGCTGCACAGATACTCTGCACAGTCCAGGCACCGGGCCGAGGACTTTGGGTAAAAGGCGAGCAAATTGCGGGATGGCTTGGGGATGCCTTCTATCTTCGATTGAAAGTGGAAAATGAAGGCGGCCAGGAGGTTCCCCAGCCTTTCTACCGAGTTCATATTGCTGGCGGGTGCGAGCCGGCGGAGTTCCTACCTTCCGAAGTAAAGCCGCTGGTGAACTGGAATAGCCAACAGTACCTCTTCCTTGAGACATCCGAGAAGCTGGTAGCGGATACCGCGATCATGATTCTCGGAGACGAGGGAGCTGACTATTCAAATCGTTTCAGCTATTCAGTAGGTCGGTCGCGCGAGTGGAAGCCGGTCTTTTCGGTTGCTCGAGATTCTGGGGAACTCAAACCATTGTGACCGAAACCAAACTGGCGGGCGTGACAGTCCGGTCGCAGCGCGGCATTGCTCTGGCAATCACTGCGAAGGGCAATCGCGTTGTCGGTTCACCGATAACGTGGTATTAGTCCGCGCAGGTTGACGGTCCTTCTGCGACGTTTATTCCCACTCAGTCAATGCTTCGCCAATCTCCCCACGAATTGGCGTCTGTGGTGTGTCGTACTTGCGTTCGCACCGACGTTCCTCAAGTTCGAAAGTCTCAGCGAAAACCCTTATGATTAACAGAGCTCTACTTCTCTTAACCTTGGCAGCCTTACTTGTTCCGTTTGCCGTTCATCACATCGATGCTCGCACGCGCCTTCGGCCCCTGGATGATCGCAGTCAGACTCCCCCGGCGCGGTCATTGTCCAGCGGCCATTCAGGTCGTGCACCGTGGTACCCGGACCATTTTCGGGAGACCAGCGAGCGGATTATCCTCGACGCTGGACCAGGCCTAGATACGGGGTGTATTTTTGCCGGTCCTGGCGACACAGACAAGGAGATCGTCATTCCGTTCACAATCGGGCGTGCCATAGGTGACAGACAGAAACTAGTAAACCAAGGCCTAATGAAGACGATGGTGACAGTCGCCATTCCTACGTGGGACGTCGACTATGTGGGGGGCGAGCGCGATGTAATCACCCTCAATGGGATGCCGCCGTCCGGTGTAGCAAATGGCTTCCTTCAAGGTCAGGATGAGACTTGGAGCAATAACTACTTTACGTTTGATGTCACGGCACTCCATTTCCCCGAGGTTCCCGAGGATGAGAGCCAAGCGCCGACGCCGGCGCTCAACACGATAGAGATTGATGTCGATGTAACGCGTGGTGGGTGGTGCACAGAGCTTGACTGGGTGATGCTTAATTACACCGTGGCGTCCCCGGTCGTGATGGCTCACGGGCTCGCGGCCGATCGCTCGTGGTTCGAAATTGACTTGAAAGGCTACGTGGGTACGACGCTTGGTCTACCGACCCGACTTTGTGACTTCGGCGACTCTTCTGGATTCGCGAATGGCTCCATAGAACACAATGCTGTAATACTCGCAGATGACGTTGCGGCCTTGAAGCATCATACCGGTAGCGAGGACGTGGTGATCATCGGACATAGCATGGGCGGGATTGTCGCACGCCACTATGCAGAGCGGAGCAATGGCGATGACACGGATGTCGAACGTGTAATTCAGATAGGTTCACCTAATGTTGGTAGCGTCGTAGCCGATTTGGGGATATTTGTACAGGCTTTAGTTAACAAGGATCCGACCGGATCCTTGAAAGACCGCTTTCCGGATCTCGGTCGGTTCAACGGGCCGGGACTCCATCAGATGACCACCACGTACATGGGCCTCTACAATGCCGCGCACGGACGGTCGCCGAAAACGACCTTTTCTTCGATTGCAGGCGCGTCGGACACACCGCCCAACTGCCCGCCTTCCTGGATGGTGGAAGGCACTCGAGTGCTTGAAATCTATGTCCACGGACAGACGCTCGTAAGCAATGACAGCGTGGTCTCGAAAAACTCGGCCTGGGGGACGACGGATGCGTCGAACCTGTTGGCGTACGGGTTCGAAGGGGACGAGCGAGCTGTAGTGGCTGACTCCACGTGTCAACAGTTGGCCGCTCACGACCGTCTTGTGCAGGGTTGGTGGACGAATACCCCCCACGTGCCGTGGCTCCCTCCGATAACGAGAGATCAGATTCTCCTTTGGCTTCAGGACTATGCGACCTTCCCCAAGGCGGAAGCGTCGACCGGAAGTCAGCGTCGGTTGGCGCCTAGTGATATGTCGTTGCAGGCGGGCCGAGGAGTGACTTCCTCGCGGTGGCAGGCGACCGCTGGGAGTGCCGCTGAGATTGCGGTGGGCTCACAATGGTCGTGCTCCATACCTGTTTCGCGAACGGGACCCGCGACTATCATGATTCCTTACGGCGGCGGAGACGTGGATGTGGAATTGCGCGATCCGTCCGGAACAATCGTACTTCCTACGTCGATGGGTGTTCAGTATTTCAAGGGGCCGCTTCCCTTGGTTGGACAGCCGGTCGTCTGCTATTACTTGGAGAATGCTGAGAGCGGACTATGGAGTATCACCGTGCATGTGCTCAGCTCGACGGCCGCCGACGGCAAGGTCGGCATCGTTGCATTTGCGGAGGTTGGGGCAGCAAGCGTTGCTCTCGACGCGGTGGTCGCACCCTCGGTTGTCCGCAGCGGTTCGCCGGTCTTGTTTGAGGCGCATCTTCGCAGTGGTGACGTCCCTCTGCTTGGGGCGACTGCGGTACAGGCAAGGGTCTCGGATGTGGCGCCCGGATCCGCTTCGTCAGCGGCGGTTACCCTTTTGGACGACGGCACGAGTGGTGATGAGGTTGCATTCGATGCCACATACACGGGCGTCATTCCGAATGCGGTGTTTGCTGGGGAACATCGGCTCGTTTGGCAGGTCGAGGGCTATTTACCTGATGCGACGCCGTTTAGTGTGGGTGCGGCAGGTTCCTATACTGTAGCCGGATCAGTCGGTAGTATCGACGTCGCTGGGCTGAGCGACTTCGGTACGGATTCGAATGCGAACGGGCTATACGATAGCCTCAGTCTACTCGTGCCAGTGTCCGTGGAGGCGACAGGCCGCTACGTACTCTTTGGACGTATCGTTGATTCGGCAGGTTATGCCCACTCCGCAAGATCCGACGTGACCCTGTCGTCGGGTTCGTCGATGATTACTCTCGCGTTTGAAGGGAGTGTCTTTTTCGAGAAGGGCATCGATGGTCCCTATACCGTGACGGAGCTAGCACTCGAGTCGATAGATAGCTCAGGTGAAAGTACTCAGCTAGCCCTGTTGCCCGGATTGTCGCGATCTACCCAATCGTATGGCCATGAAGAGTTCGAACATGACACGAACATTCGAGAAACAGGAGTGTTTGTGGCTAGAGGACTGGATACGAATGGAACCGGGAAGTTCGATCTTCTTGAGACGGATATTGGCTTGGCTGTTTCAGTTCCCGGTGCTTACATCGTGTCGGCAATTCTTACGGACACCTCTGGCGCTTTCGTGCAGTCGCTGACGACTGCACAGAACTTTGTCGCCGGCGACCAGACTGTTCGTTTACAGTTTTCCGGTAGAGACATTTACTTCCATCCGGTGAACGGCCCGCTCGTGGTTCGGGGATTATGTATGTACGGCGGCGATGTTCCGAGTTACTTTTCGACGGCCTTTTACCAAACGCAGCCATTTGCAGCCAGCGAGTTTGATTGTCCTCTCAGTCGTCCGGAGTATGTACGTGGTCGAGCCGAGGTGACATTGGCCGTGCCGTCTGGCCAGAATTCCGCGGTCGTGGAGTATGAGGAGCCAGTGTTTCGATACTGTGGCCCGTTCACTTTGTCCTGCTATCCTCTATCCGGCTCAGAGTTTCCACTTGGCACGACTCTTGTCACGTGCAGCGTCAACGCTGAGGATGGCACATCAGCCTCCTGGCCAATATTCGTCAAGGTGGTTGAGCAGTGTGTCTCGTTTGCGATTGATGACCCGGCGACGACTCTTCTTCCGGCAGCTACGGTTGGAGAGGCGTATGGCGGCGTGGAGATCACTACGACTGGAGGAGGGTATCCTGTTGTGGTCACTGCTACCGGACTACCCCCGGGGATGAGTTTCGCGGACGGGAGGCCAACCGGCACGCCGACACAGGCGGGCGGGTACATTCTTGCCGTGACGGCGACTGACTCCTATGGGTGTACGACGACGAGGGACTACGCGCTCAACGTCTCTTGCGAAGGGATTGAGTTGTCACCTGGCGAGCTTCCCGAGGCGGCTGTCGGGGCTCCGTATTCGGTCGCATTCTCGGCGACCGGAGGCGTTGCTCCGTACACGTACATCGTCCGGACATATCAAGACACGCTTCCGGCGGGAGTCACCTTCGTAAACGGCACACTCTCTGGAACCCCCACGCAGGGCGGAAACTTCAAGTTCGCCGTTCAGGCAACGGATGCGAGCGGTTGCCTCACCGTCCATGACTACACCCTGAGCGTGGATTGCGCCGAGCTCGTAATCGGACCGGAGATTCTTCCGACGGCAACAGTTGGAGTGCCCTACCCGCCGATTACGTTCAGTTCCACGGGTACTCCTCCGTTTGCGTATCAATCAGCGTTTCTACCTATTGGCATGAACGTGGTCGACGGCAGGTTGGTCGGAACACCGACCTATTTCGGATCCGGAACCTATAACCCGGTGGTCTACGTGACCGATGCCAAAGGCTGCTCCGGCACGCGGACGTACTCATTGACGCTCAACAGGCCGCCGACGGCACGCTGCCAGAACGTGACCGTTCCGTACGGTCCAGGCTGCGTCGCGAACGCGAGTGTCGACAATGGATCCTCCGACCCGGACGGCAATCCGGTCACGGTTTCACAGTCTCCGAACGGGCCGTATCCGCTTGGAGTCACGTCCGTCATCTTGACGGTGACGGACTCGCACGGCGCCTCGAGCCAATGCGCGGCGACGGTGACGGTGGTCGATAGCGTTGCCCCTGTCTTTCCGGTCGCTCCGTCCGGCGTCGATGTTCGGGCGACTCCCGGAAGCACCTCGGCCACGGTTGCGTTTGCAACGCCGACGGCGACAGATGCATGTGGAGGCGCTGCGGTTTCGTGTGTCCCTGGTTCAGGATCCGTGTTCGCGCTCGGAACGACGACGGTCACGTGTACCGCAATTGACGGGAGTGGCAATCAGGCGACAACGTCGTTTGCCGTCTACGTGCGGAATTCCGGGGATAGCCTTGGCTCCGGATCGAGCTTCGGCCAGTGGTCTGAAGCCTCGTCGAACGGGAATGGCGCACAAGTCGCCACGTTCGCGTATGCACCTCCATCACCGACAGGCACGTATCTCGACAGCGTCAGCGGCGACTGGAATGCTGACGGAGTCGACTCGGTGGGTGCGGTCTACTCGAGTACGGGCGCGGGAGGTACGACGCTCGCACACGTGTACCTGAGGAACTCGAACTCGGCCGGCTCTGTGAACACGCAGTTCACCGTGACGCTTCCCGCGAATACAGGCGCACCGTACGTCCCACTGGCGGGTGACTGGGATGGGGATGGCAGTTCGACGTTGGCCTTTTACCGACCTTCCTCGGGAGTCTTCTATCTACGGAACACGAATACGAGTGGTGCACCGGACTTTTCTTTTGCATTCGGTGCTGCCAACTCCATTCCGCTCAGAGGAGATTGGGACGGGAATGGCGTAGATTCGGTCGGAGTGTATGTCACGTCGACTTCGACCTTCTCTGCTCGCAATTCGAACTCCGCTGGAGCGGCTGACGTGACGCTGTTGTTTGGCTCGACCACGTCGACAGCCGCTCCTGTCTCGGGAGACTGGGATGGGGATTCGATCGACACGCTGGGATTCATTGGAACGATGTCCGGCTCTCCTGGCAACATTCACCTTCACAATGCAAACGCCGTTGCACCTCCCGTGCTCAACTTCTACTTGTCACTCGGTTCTGGACGAATGGTAAGTGGGAACTGGGATGGGAACCACCTCCCATACGTGCGCTCCGTGTCACCACAGACGTGTATCGCAGGACAGTCAAATGTCTTGTTCACGTTCACTGGCAGCGACCTCGGGGCCGTATCATCGGTGGCGTTTCTTCCGTCTGATGCTATTACCGTGGGTAGTGTTACTGGCGGCCCCGGCACGGTTACGGCCTCTGTCTCGGTTGCCCCAGGTGCTTCCATAGGACTGCGATCTGTTCGGCTCGTGTCGTCGGGAGGGGACTCGAACTCGGTACCTATTGTCGTCCGAGCGCCCGGTGGAATTGGCGAGACGGATACGGTCGGACTCGTCGACGTACCGAACGGCTCATGGCTGTTGCGAAACTCGAACTCTCCCGGTCCGGCGTCGACGACGTACTATTTCAGTCCTTACGGACCCTCGCTCACGCCTCTTCGCGGAGACTGGAATGGCGATGGAATTGATACGCCGGGCTGGTTCGATCCGGGTACGAATAGCTTCTACTTGCGGAACTCAAATTCCGCCGGACCGCCGGACTTGTCCATTACGTTTAACGTGACGACTCTTTCGAGACTCCCTGTCACGGGTGATTGGAACGGCGACGGCACGGATACCGTTGGACTCTTCGAAACGGCGACCGGCAAGTTCTACCTTCGCAATACCAACTCACCGTCATCAACTCAAACTTCGTTCGTGTTTCGTCCTGTCATTGGCTCCGTAGTCCCAGTCATCGGTGACTGGGATGGAAGTGGCACAGACACGATCGGCATCTACTATGCAACGTCGGGGACTTTCTACCTGAGAAACGCCAACTCCGCTGGGGCCGCGAACGTCCAGGCGCAGTATGGACCGTCGGGCACGGCATTCCGGCCGATCGTGGGAGATTGGAACGGCGATCTTTCTGTAACGCTTGGGTTATACGATCCGTCGACGGGGGCGTTCTTTCTCAAGAATTCAAATTCTGGCGGGGCGGCAGATCTCGTCTTCACCTACGGGGCCGCTAGTGCGAACTATGTACCTCTGGTGGGGGACTGGGACGCCCTCGGTCTACCGTAGATGGTGAGATTGAAAAGCGCTTACTTTAGCGATCATGCTTCGGGAGCCCACGATCGCGTGAGTTGGCTGTGGCCGATCGCTGCCGTTCTTGCGCCGTTGATACCGATGCGCGGGATGTTCAGCTCGGAGAAGGTCTACTGCTTTCGTGACATGGGCCAGGAGTTCTGGCCGATGACCCAGTGGTTCAAGCTGGCAACGTCGGCGGGCGAGTATCCGCTCTGGGATCCCTTTCTCGGCTACGGCCAATCGGCTGTCGCCGACCCGGTCCGCGGACTCTTGTTCCCGCCCGTGGTCCTCGTGCGGATGCTCTTTCCGGAAGCGCTTGCGCTCAATCTGGCGGTAGGACTTGCGATCCCTGTCGCCGCGCTCGGAGCCTATCTGCTGATTCGCCGCACGCTCAGTGCGCCGTCGGCCGCTATCGGCGCCATTGCCTTCGCGATGGCGGGCCCGGTTCTATCGACCGGCAACATGCTGAATTTCGCATGGTCGGTGGCACTGATGCCGTGGGTGATCTGGTCGGTCCTCCGTGTCGCCGAGCGTTGGTCCGGTGCGTCGTTCGCCACCGCTGCCGCCTCCATCTCCCTGCAACTGCTCGCGGGTGAACCGGCGACGAACGCCGCGACTCTGTCGCTCGCCTTCGTGCTCACTGTCGCGGTCGAGCCGGGAGGCTTTCGAGACCTTGCGCTGCGTGGTGCACGTGGTCTCGGAGCCATTCTCGCCGGACTTGCTCTCGCTGCGGTTCAGTATCTGCCGCTCCTCAATGCCGTCGTGCAGTCGGAACGAGGCAGTCGAGCTGCGAATCTGTCGTTCTGGTCGGTGCATCCGCTTCGGCTCGTCGAGGCTGTCGCGATCCTGCCGTTCGGCGATCCCCTGATGCCGCCTGCGACCGAACCGTGGGTGGCGTATCTCAACTCCGGCCGCGAGCCGTTTCTCCTGTCGCTCTACCTCGGGGCGGCCGTGGTCGTACTTGCGTTGCTCGGGTGCACTACCGGCCCGCGGCGCCGAGTGGTCGTCTGGGCGGTTGCCGGCGCGATGGCACTGCTTTTCTCGCTCGGTGATCACATCCCTGTGTATCCGACCCTGGTCGGACTTGTTCCGGTGCTCAGGATCTTCCGGTATCCAGAGAAATACTTCGTCGTGGTTGCGCTCTGCACGGCATTACTTTCGGCGGAAGGCGCCGAGGCCCTGGTTCGCGGCCAGGCAAACGCGATCCGCACCGCAGCGATAGCCGGGGGGCTCCTTGCTCTGGCGACAGTCGGTTTCGCGTTTGTCGCGCACGACGAACCGCGACAGGCCATTTTGTTGTCAGCCGTTGGCGTTGCCCTCGCCGCCGCGATCGTTGTCGGCAATGCCTCAATGGCGCGCCGTCCTGGACTTGCAGCGTGGGCACCCGTCGTCCTCCTGTGCGTCGTGGGAGCGGAACTGGCCTATGCCGGATTCGGTTTGAATCCACAGGCCCACACGGCGTCCCTGATCCGGCCATTGTGGGTAGCCTCGGCGACGGTCCGAGACGATCGCGTGTACGTTGGCGGTCGTGCCGGATGTTCGTCACAGCCTGGCGGGCAGGGACAGGATGAGGACACGATCGCTCCCCAGACGGCGTTTCCCAAGTCCGTGCCCGTGTCCGCACTCCCGGCGCTCGTTTCCGCAAAGACGGCACAGTTTCCCTCGCGATGGGGCCTGCGGGAGGCCATTTCGGTCGACAACCAGATTCTCTTTCCACGGGAGTACAAAGACGCAGTTCGAGCCTTCTGCGAGCACAACAGTGCAGACCGATTCCGGTTTCTCGAGCGCACGGGCGTGCGCGTGCATCTGCTCAACAAGCCTCCGGCGGGCTACTTCGATACGCGGACGCCGGTGGAAATGCTCGCGCCGGTCGTCGCGTACTCGTCGTCGGTCGATTCGCCGAGATGCGCGGTGATTTCGCAATCTCGGGTCGAGCCGGATACTGCGACTGCGGTGGCGGCCCTCTTTCGGGAGGACTTCGAGCCGGCCGCCGAGGTGCTGGTCGGACGCGAGTCCGCGCCGGCCGGGACACGATCCGAGATCGCGGAAACGTCGGCACGCATCGTCAGCGATAGGTCGAACGAGGTGACGGTCGAGGCGTCAGCGACGGCCGACAGCGTGCTCGTGCTGTATGACTCGTTCGACCCGGACTGGCGGGTCGAGGTCGACGGGCAGCCAGCCGAGATGGTTCGGGCGAACGGGTTGTTCCGGGGAGTTCAACTCGTGGCGGGACAACATACGGTGCGCTTTGCGTATCGACCGAGGTCGCTGATCGCCGGCGCCGTCATCTCGGGAGTGTCGCTGGCGTTTCTGCTCGGTTTGATGGTCGTGGGTCGGCGCCGGCGAGACTGATTCGTCTTCCTTTGCGCCTTTGCGAGTCCTTGGCGTCTTTGCGAGAAACTAGTCGGCGGACAAGTTTCTCGCAAAGACGCCAAGGACTCGCAAAGGCGCAAAGGCGCAGAGCAAGATCGTGATCAGATA
>CAZQBW010000137.1:0-13039 GCA_964591515.1 uncultured Clostridia bacterium | reverse complement strand
CGTCTTTCCGGCGTCGCGCGTTATCTGGACGAGACCGTCGTCGGTGCCGGCCCAGATCGTGCCCGCCTCGTGCGGCGATTCGGCGAGCGCAAAGATCGTGCAGTACGTCTCGACGCTCGTGTTGTCCTTCGTGATCGGGCCGCCCGATGCCTCCTGCTTCGTCTTGTCGTTGCGCGTGAGGTCGGGACTGATCTCTTCCCACGTCTGTCCCTCGTCGCGCGAGCGCAGCAGGACCTGAGCGGCGTGATAGAGCGTGTTCGGATCGTGCGGCGACACGAGGATCGGAGCGTTCCACTGCCACCGGTACTTCAGGCTCTTCGGCGCCTGCCCGATCGCGAGCTCGGGCCACGCCGTGATCTCGCGCTCCTGCCGCGTCCGATGGTCGTAGCGCGCGATAGCCCCGCCGTAGCAGCCTGCATACACGATCTCATCGGGACCCGGCTTGGGCGCGATCCAGCCGCTCTCGCAACCGCCGACCGGATACCAGTCGGACTCGCCGATGCCGAATCCGGATGTACGGCTCGGAATCGAGACCGTCGAGTTGTCCTGCTGGGCGCCATAGATCCGATACGGCACCCGACTGTCCGTCGCGACTCGATAGAACTGGCCGGTCGGCTGATTGTCGAGCGACGACCACGATCGGCCTCCGTTGTAGGTCACGGTGGCGCCGCCGTCATTCGACTCGATCATGCGGTCCGGATCGTCCGGATCGATCCAGAGGTCGTGATTGTCACCGTGTGGAACGTTGATCGACGAGTACGTCTGTCCACCGTCCTTCGAGACATGAAATCCGACGTTGAGCACGTAAACCTGGTCCGGATTCTTCGGGTCCGCGTAGAGCCGCGAGTAGTACCAGGCTCGCTGACGCAG
This sequence comes from uncultured Clostridia bacterium, assembly GCA_964591515.1. Lineage (GTDB taxonomy): Bacteria > Acidobacteriota > Blastocatellia > UBA7656 > JADIYM01 > JADIYM01. The sequence continues at coordinate 12,169 of CAZQBW010000137.1, read as the reverse complement.
CTTGTTCTCGCTGTTTACGAGCTTCCAGGTCTTGCCACTGTCGTCAGATCGGAAGACGCCGCCCTTCGCAGCCTCGACGATCGCCCACAGTCGCTCGGGTCTCGCGGCAGAGACTGTCACGCCGATCTTGCCGACGACGCCTTCGGGAAGTCCGCCGCCGAGCTTCGTCCACGTGTCGCCGCCATCCGCGCTCCGCCAGATGCCGCCCTCCGGCCCGCCGCTCTCCAGCGACCACGGCGAGCGGCGCACCTGCCAGAAGCCAGCGTAGAGGATTCGCGGATTCGTCGGGTCCATCACGAGATCCGACGCACCCGTCCTATCGCTGACGTAGAGTACTTTCTCCCACGACTTCCCGCCGTCTTTCGAGCGGAAGATCCCGCGATCGGGATTCGGCCCCCAGACGTGCCCGAGAGCCGCGGCATAGACGATGTCGGGGTTTTCGGGATGCACGCGCACGCGGGCGATCTGCCGGGTGTTCTCGAGCCCCATGCGCTTCCACGATGCGCCGCGGTCGGTCGAGCGATACACGCCGTCGCCGTGGGAAACGTTGCCGCGGATCGGCGCTTCACCCATGCCGACGTAGATCACGTTCGGATCCGATGGAGCGACCGCGATAGCGCCCACCGAACCGGTCTTGAAGTCCTTGTCCGAGAGATTTCGCCAGGACACGCCGCCATCGTCCGTCCGCCAGATGCCGCCGCCGCACGCTCCGAAGTAGAACTGGCGGTCGTTTCCAGGCACGCCTGCAACTGCAGTCGCGCGTCCACCGCGGTACGGGCCTATCGACCGGAAGCGGAGGCCTGCGAGCTGGTCGGCGACGGTAGGCGTCGCAGGCTCGGGTCGCGGACCCGGCGAATTCCCAAGGGTGACGAAAGACGGTACGAGCGCGACGGCGCACACGAAAACGGCAAGGCGTCGGAACATGCAGACCTCTCGAAGAGCGGAATTGTTTCGGGGCTTCGCAGCCAGCTTAGCCGATCTCCCCGTTTTTTGAGCCGCGAGCGGTAGCGAGCGTCCGTACAGACGTCGTCTGAATTCGCACGATATCTCTGAATTCGCACGATATCTCTGTTCTGGATCTCACGCTCAGGCTGCACCGACGTGGGAAGGCGGGAGCGCGATTGCATTGCGTCCCACGGACGCTCGCTACCGCTCGCGGCTCGAAAAACGGGGAGTTTGTGCGCCTGGCGCAGACTCTCCGGCCTAATCCTCGGCAACGACGATGATCTGGTCCCCGTCGGCGAACGTGACCCGGTTCGACTTGTCGGGGTTGATCACCACACCATAGTCCCTGTCCGATTTCTGCGAATCGGCGAGCACGCGATATCCGATCGCGATCTCGCCGCGCCGCGCCGCCGACTCGACGACGGTGTAGAAGTTCACCGATCTCCCCGGGGCGATGTACCGGTTCATCGGCTTGATGTAGAGCTCCGAGCCGTCCTCGTCGAAGATGTCCTCGAAGACCTTGCTGAGCCGCTTGTTCTCAGAGATCTGCGACAGCATGAGACTCACGAGACGATCGCTGACGATGAAGTCGTCCGCTCTGGTTGCCGCCGCCAGTTCCTGGTCGCGTGCGTCGAGGATCTCTCCGACGATGCTGTAGTCCTGGCTCGCGAGATCGGCCATGTGGCGCAGATGCAGAAGCGTGATGAGCGTCCGGGCGTCGGCATTTGCCGGCTCGAGGACTTCGCTGTAGCAGAGGATGATTACGTGATCGAACGTCGCCACGCCGATGTCCTCGAGCACCTGTCGCTCGGCAGTGTCTCCCTTCACGAATCGGGTCGTCGTGTGAACGAGTCCAGCGCACGACTCCGCGAGATCCGCTTCGACGTCGACGAGGTCCGCCACGATGACCGTTTCGGAGCCCGGCGCGACGTACTTGTCGAGCTCGTTGACGATGAAGACTCCCCTGCGATTCCAGCCGAGAATGAGCGTGCGCTCTGGCTGGCGCTCGTTGGCGGGAACCTCGCGGATCGCGTCGCCGTCGATCTCGAAGCTGGTCCGCGACGACCGCTTGATCTTGCTGTCGTCCTCCGCGATCAGGATGAGCTCGTCCTTCGGTCCGAGCACCGTGTCCATACCCGGATTCAAAAGCACGCGACCGTCGGCGAACGAAACGCCCATGACAGCGCAGTCCTCGTAGGCGAAGAGCGATTCGCGCACCGTCTTGCCGACCAATGTCGGCTCGGCGGACATGTAGATCTCGTCGCCGCCATAGTCGAGCAACTCGGTGTACACGACGCTCAGGCCCGACTGCCTGCACGTCTGCACGGTGATGCGCGAGATGAGGTCGTCCGAGATGACGAGCTCGAGCTCGTCGCCGCCGACCATCCGGGCGATTTCGGCGTTCTTGACGTCGTGCATCTCGGCGACGATGTGGTAGGGCTCGGGTCGACGATTCTTGTGCTTGGTGATCGCGAGAATCATCTTGATCACCTGCGCATCTGGATTGTCGTCTTCGGGACTGAGCAGGATGACCGAGCGGGCGCCGTTGGGGTTTACGATCTCGAGGTCGCTCATGTCCATCGGCCGGCCGGTCCGGCAGATGACTCTCGTATTCTTCGTGTCGGGAACCCTCGAACGGATCTCGTCCTCCATCTCGACCTTGTCCTTGTCGGCCATGATCACGATGCGCGGCTTGTGGCGGCTCTCGTTGGCGATGACGAGCTCGGAGACGATCGAGAAGACCTTCTCGGACCAGCCGAGAATGAGGGTGTGGTCGTCCTCGAGCACCAGCGACCGCCCCTTTCGCAGTTCGTCCAGCTTGCCTTCGATGCCCGTCGTCAGGAGGCCGATGAGCGTACTGAAGATCAGGATGCCGCCGATCGTCATCGTCAGCATCGATGCGAGAAAGACGGGGCTTCCCGAGTCTCCGTTCAGGTTGCCTGCGTCGAACATCCGCATCAGGCCCGCCCAGAGCAGCGCTCCCATGCTGCCGTCGCCAGCTCCGGCTTCCGGGTCCTCCGGGGCGATTCCGGTGATCCAGATGATGGACGACATGATCAGGATCAGGGTGAACGTGATCAGGGCGAGCCATCCCATCAGGGCGATGGTTCCCTTGGACATGCTGTTGTCGAGGGCATAGCGAAAGCGCTGCTTGAGAGTCGGTGTGTTCATGGGGCTCCTGTCAGGGCAAGCAGGGTTGAAGGACGTGTAGGGCGCCCGAAGTGGCGCGGGCGCGAGGATACCAACTTACGCGTTGTGGCGACCACTCGATCGACCTTCGCGTCTTTGCGAATGCTCCGCGTCTTTGCGTGAAATCTCCGTCTTGCGAACAGATTTCACGCAAAGACGCCAAGGACTCGCAAAGACGCAAAGAAGCGCTGCGCCCTCAGTACCTCCACGCATCTCCCCACTTCGCGTCGCGCGCCGCGCGCCACGCGTCGCGGTGGCCCTTGCCTACGTGCACCCGGCGCAGTCCATCAACCGCACACAACTCGAGCTCGACGACCTTCGGCGGCTTTCGCGGATGACGCAGGATCCGAGCCGGCGCCGGAGTGATGGACTCGCGGGCGACGGCAACGTAGGCGTACTTCTCGTCTTCGTGTCCGAATTCACCGCCCTTCAACCGGCGGTGCAGCGACGAGCGATCGATGCGCGCCGCAAAGTGGCACCAGTCGCCCTGGGTCAGCGGACAGGCGTTGGCGTGCGGGCACGGCGCGACCACGTTCGCTCCCAACTCGATCAACCGCGTCCTGTGCCGAAGGATCGCCGCATATCCTGCGGGCGTCCCCGGCTCGACGATTACGAGCGCCACTTTCGTTGCGGCCCACGCGCGTTCGACCACGCCGGCGATGCGTTCTGGCTCGAGCTCGGAGAGCGAGTAAGCCGCGACAACGAGATCCGCGCCTGGAATGGGCGCGGTTGTGAGGTCACCCGAGACCCATTTCATGGATCCGGTCACCGCATAGCCAGTTGACGTCGCAAGCTCGCGGCCCATCTCGATGAAGCCACCATCCCGCTCGACGCACGTCGCCGTCTCGAGCCCCGGAAAGCATTCGGACGCAGCCCACACCGCGGTGCCGGGACCCGCACCGAGGTCGGTGACCGATCGGATGCCCAGATCGGGAGCGACCTCGCGCAAAGACTCGAGCGCCGCCGAAACCGCGCCGAATGTCGCCGGAGCACGCGCGATCCCGTAGGCAAGGCGCTGTTCGCGAGTCGCGACGTGGCGTTTTGCGCCGTGCGTCGAAGGTGACCGATAGCTCTCCGAAAGCTCGGCTGCTGCCTTGGTCAACGCGGCGACGGGAACCCCGGTCGCCGATTCCTCGATTGCATGACGAACGGCGTCCGGGAGGTGATACGGCATTGCGGTTTCAATTCCCTCCGATCGGATCGCCTTGCGGAACGGGAAGGCGCTCTGTCGGTTTCTGCGGTTCGAACGGACGCGCCAGGAAGCGCTCGATGTCGTCGCCGAGCGATCGGCGGAACACGCCGTCGGTTGCGGGAGCCGGCGATGCGAGTCGCTTCGACAGGCGTCGCAAAGCGTCGGTTGCAATCGCACGAACCGCCGGACTCGCCGATACATCGCCGGAGAGCTGCATCAGGCCATCGGCGACCACGCGCTGAATCTCCAGACGTATGAGCGCTCGACCGGCAGTCTCACCGGCCGGTCGGGCAAACGCCCGCTCAACCATCCCGTCGACGACTTCAGTAAACGACGGCTGGCGCGTGTCCCGGGTATGAAACGCCACGACGCGCGCCGCCCGATGCGGTTCGAGCAGTCCGCGAACGACCATGTCCGCTGCAATCGCCGCGGCGCCGGCCGGATCGAAAATCGGCTGCGTGCGTTTCGGAAACGCCTCGCGCACGACGGAATCGGTTCCATATGCCACCGGCGGGACGAGCGCAACGATGCGCTCCGGCACCTCGAGCTCGGCCGGGTCGAGCGCATCGAGAACGGCGGCGAGAGCGTCGCGCTGACGGTCGGCCGGAATCATCTCGATTGCCGGGGCCGGACTGACGCGATCACCCTTCCTCAAAGAGAACCCGAAGTGCGCGCCACCGACGGTCTTGACCGCGGCAAGCAGGTGATAGCGGTGGTGAAAATAGAGCGGCAGAAAGAGCGCCTCGAGCTGCGAGAGAGGCTGCCCGTCGGCAATGCTCGCGACCCCGAATCGATCCATTGCCAACCGCCGGACCTTCATCTCGTGGCGCAGGTTCGCCACCGCGTCGTCGCCGTTGTCCCAGAGGCTGGCGCGCGGATCGGCCGCACTGGCAGGTCTGGCCTCTTCGTCCGAGAGAAAGCGCATGCCCCCGGCAATGGCTTCGCTCACGAGACGGTCGAGCTCCGTCCGCTCGTTCGCGCCAGGCGCAAACTGCCGGTATCCATACGCGATCGCCGTCCTGTCGTACTCCCCGATTCCCGTCGCATAGGCATCCGAGAGATCGATGTGCCCCTCGACGATCTTCACTCTCGGCGCCGGATAGTCCATCACCGATGCGCGATTGCGTGTCGAGGCCGCGAAGTTGTGCGCCAGTCCGATCGCGTGACCGACCTCGTGGGCCGAGAGCTGGCGGATTCGCGCAAGTGCCATCTGCTCTGCGGTCGCGCCACCCTGCGGGTCGACAAGATACGAGGCGTCGGGGCCGTCGGCCATCGCGCACGCCCCGGCGTACTGCGGGTCGAGTCCGCTGCCCAGCAGCACGTCCTGCCGGGCACGCTGCGAATCGAGCGTGACGTTGCCTTTGATGATCTCGCCCGTTCGCGGGTCGACAACGCTCAGGCCATACGCCCAGCCGCGAGTCGAGCGATGCACCCAGCGGATCATGTTGTAGCGGATGTCCATCGGGTCCGCGCCGTCCGGAAGCACCCGAACCTGGAATGCGTTGCGAAATCCGGCCGCCTCGAACGCCTGGTTCCACCAACCGGCTCCCTCGACCAGCGCCGAACGGATCGGCTCTGGCGTCCCGTTGTCGACGTAGTAGACGATCGGCTCGACCGCCTCCGACATTGCCGCATCCGGCTCGCGTTTGATCAGGCGGTGGCGGACGACCCACCGCTTCTCGATCGGTTCCGTGATCTTCGACGCATAGTCGTAGAATGAAACGAACAGCGACCCGATTCGCGGATCGAACGCACGCGGCGCGAAGCCGGGACCGGGCAGCTCGACGAAGGAATGATGCTGCCGAAGCGTCACGGCCGATGAAGACGGCGCAACGCCCGCGACGAGGCTTCCTCCTCGCGAAGGCGTAGCGAACGTCAGGGTGGCCTCGAGCTCGGTGTTCTTCGGGAAGCCCTTCGTCGCCGGCAGGTACACGGCCGAGCGCGTTGCGTCGAGCGCATAGGCGCCCTGCTGCGCCTCGGCGAGTCTGAGCGCGGTGTCGGCGGCGTCTCTCAGGACGAACGCAGTCGCATCGACGAGCAGTCGCCCCGGTTCTTCGGCGTCGATCGCGAAGCCCCACAGTATCGATCTGGCGAACGATTCGTCGACGGCGCGCTGCTCGGCCGGCGGGGCTCCGAGTGCGCGATACCCGGTGTTCTGCTCGACGAGGAAAACGCGCGGGCCGACGCGCTCGAACCGGACGATGTGTGTCGAGACGAGCATTCCGCGATCGAGACCGACCGGATTCGAGCCGAGCCCCGTTCCGAGCGACACCTGGTAGAGAAAGTCCACGTCGAGGCGGCGGACTTCCATCAGCAATGCGCCCCTGGCCGAGTCCCACCATAGCGGGACGAAGCCTTCGATGCGCTGAAGTCCCGCGACCTTTTGATCGAGCGTTGGCCTGGCCGCGGGTTCCTGCGCCAGCACGCGCGGCGACTGACTGAGCGCAAATGCCATCACCATCATCACGGCGACCCGACGAGCGGCGCTAGAACTCATGTAGCTTCCCCCTGGGCATAGTAACGGCCCGTACGCGGAAGGATTCCACGGGCCCCGAGCGTCAGCAGAACGGCGACGACGAAAGCGAGGATCGACAGTCGGACGCGCGCCAGGTCCACGGGATCGAGACTCGTTGTCGTCTTCATCAATCGCCATGCGGCCCACGCGACGACCTGCGACGGCACGACGGTCCAGATCCAGACGTAGAACCACGCGCGCTCGGCGCCTTCGTACTGCGTCGAGCGCTTGGCGCGAGGGATGAGGTCGAGCGCCGTGGCGACGACGAACAGCCCGGCGAGCGGGTAGTAGAACCACTGGAAAAGCAGGATCAGCTTCCACTCACCGGTGAACGCCGCGACGACCATCCCCGAGACGTTCAGAAGGAACGGCACCATCAGCGCGATCCACGCCGCGGTGTAGCAGACGACCCGATACCAGAGGTTCGGCTGATCGACGCCGTAATACGTGATGTACGGAGCCTCTTCCGCGCCGGGAAGCCGCCCGGCGTATCCCCGCCACGCGCAGACTGCGGTCACGATTGCGAGCCAGATGCCGTGGCGGACGTCGGGGCCGTGCGCGAAAAGCGAGTAAGTGAGGTGACCGGGAAGGACGAAAAAGACCCAGATCCAGATCGGCACATGCAGGACGCGGTAGTACGCCTTGTTTCGTTCGCGGGTAACGACTTTCTTCATGGATGAGTGAGTGGACAGGATTGCAGGATTCGAAGAGGGTTCACAGGAACTCAACGGGTTTTGCATTTGAGGTTCGGAAATTCCCGTCAATCCTCCCCAAATCCTGCAATCCTGTCCACTCACCTTTCCTCTCCCTGCTACGATGGAGAAAAAGGAGGGAAAAAGCGTGGAAGGCATCGGGATGAGCGGCGGGTGGATCGAGGTGATCGCCGGCGGGATGTTCTCGGGCAAGTCGGAGGAGCTGATCCGCAGGCTGAGACGCGCCGAGATCGCGCGTGTGCCGCTCCAGGTGTTCGTTCCCGCGATCGACACGCGATTCGATCCCAATCGGGTGATCTCGCGCGACAACCGCAAGTTCGACGCCGTGGTGGTGAGCTCGATAGACGAGATTCGCGAGAAGGTCGATCCCGATGCTCAGGTCATCGGCATCGACGAGGTGCAGTTCTTCGACGACCGAATCGTCGACGTGTGCATGGAGCTGGCCGACGCGGGCAAGCGCGTGATTGTCGCGGGGCTCGATCAGGACTACCTGAGGCGGCCGTTTGGTCCGATGCCCGGGCTGCTCGCGGTCGCTGAGCTCGTGTCGAAGATGCACGCGGTCTGCATGCAGTGCGGGTCGCCGGCGCACTATTCGCAGCGGCTCGAGGGCGGTGACGCGCTTATCGAAGTGGGGGATTCGACGTACGAGGCCCGCTGCCGCAAGTGTTTTATGCCGTACGCGAAGGAAGACGCCGCGGGCGCGGGGCGGTGACGGGTCGGTCAAGAGAAGAAGGGCCACGGATCAGACGGATCTGACGGATGAGGACGGATCTGAATAGCGACTCAGATCCGTCCTCATCCGTCAGATCCGTCTGATCCGTGGCCCCTCTTATCGAACCCGGTACTACGGTCGAGCGGGCTTGGCTGCAGGAGCTGTGGCCCCGGCCTTCGGCGCTTTCGCGTCGGGCTTCGACTTTCCGTCCGTCGCCGGGGGTGCCGGCGGAGCGGCCGGTGGTTCTTCCACGATCACCGGAGGAATCGGCGGAATCTTGCCGGGCTTGCCCCCGTTCACACCGGGAATGCCGGCCATGCTTCCGAACACGACCTTGATCGATGTCATTCCCTCCTTGTCCTCCGACGGTTCGATAACCACGACCGTGCCATCGCTGATGAAGACGAGCTTATCCGGCTGTCTTATCTCCTGCTTCTGGGCCGCATCGGTCAGAAGGTCCCGGTAGAAGTCCCCGACTGTTTCTACGTCGTCCTCCGTCGTCATCTGGAGAAGACCGCCTTCCATCCCGAAGCCCGAGCCTTCGCTACGAATATCAACCGTCGCACCGTCGTAGACCCACTCATCCATAGATGCGGCAGGCGGGGACGGGGCAGGGCGCTCTTTCTCGACAACAGTCGAGCCAATCACAGGCTCCTTGTTCACCTTGATGTTGCTCGCGACCCAGATCCCAAGACCGATCAGGCTGACGAGGACCAGAATGATGACCCCCGCGATGGCCAGGAAGATCCTGCCAATGTAGCTCTTCTTCACCGGCCCGGTCTGCAGCGGGTTCGTCGGGACCGGTCCCGCCGGCGACGTCCCGTGCTGATACCCCATCATCGTCCCGGGTTGCTGAACGACTGACGGTGGAACGTACATCCGCGGATCCCGCGGGGGCAGAATCGCACTGCCGTCGGCGCCATACGTCGCGAACGGCGAGACCTCCTGCGAAGACTGCGAAGGCGCCGGAGTCCGGCCCTGCTCGAAGTTCCGCGTCGGGGCCTCGTGGAAGCCCTCGGCACCCACCTGAACTCCGCAAATCCGGCAAAATCGGGCTTCGTCCGTGTTCTCGGCTCCGCACTTCGGACAGGTCATGGCCATTGCCGGTATCGCACTCCCATCGGTCGTCTGTTGCCTGCCGATCATAACCGCCGCTCCATACGCCGACAAGCACCGTCGCGTTCGACCAACTTCGTTTGATGGTCCATTTCCGTGGTGTAGGATGCGGATCACCCTTCGTCGAGGAGCCACCCCCACATGTCCAATCGCATCGCCGTCTTCGGCGGCAGCTTCAATCCGCCCAGCCTCCACCATCGCGAGCTCGTTACCGCGCTCGCGAAGCAGTTCGACCGTGTCATCATCGTTCCGCACGGCCCGCGGCCCGACAAGCCGGCGACGAACGACGTCGAGCCAATCCACCGCGCCGTGATGAACGACCTCGCGTTTCGGGGCATCCCGAACGTCCGGCTCGAGCTCTTCGACCTCGAGGCCCTGACCTTCACGCGCACCGACGAGCTCGAGCGCATGTTCGCGAGCGAAGGCGAGATCTGGCACGTCGTCGGCTCGGACCTCATCCAGAACGGCTCGACCGGCGAGTCCTTCATCCACCGCGTGTTCGATCGCGGACCCGAGCTGTGGGAGTCGCTGCGCTTCGCCGTGGTCCGGCGCTCGGGCTTCGAGATCTTCCACGACGACCTGCCACCGAACCACGAAATCGTCGACGTGTCGGTCGAGGGCTCGACATTCGCGATTCGCGAGCAGGCATTCAGACGGCAATCGCTCGAAGGAATGGTCACGCCCGAGGTCGCCAGCTACATCGATCGATACCGTCTCTACCGCGGAACGATCGTGAGCAACACGGCTACCTGGCGTGCCGATCCGAAGCTGCTCATCTTCCACGACGAGCGCAACCCGAAGGCCGTCGCTATCGCCGACCGGTTCGCCAAGTACTCTTCTACTGAACCGAACTGCATCCTCGCAATCGGCGGCGACGGCACGATGCTCGCCGCGATCCGGCAGCACTGGCGCATGCGGCTGCCGTTCTTCGGAGTAAATGCCGGCCACCTGGGTTACCTGCTCAACGGCAACGAGCGCGTGCCGGACTCGTTGTTCCCCGACGACGGAATCACGCTGCGGCACCTGCCGATGCTCTATGTCGAGACGCACGGCGCGGACGGGGTCGTGCGCAGCGACCTGTGCTTTAACGACACGTGGCTCGAGCGCGCCGGCAGCCAGACGGCGTGGATCGAGGTCAAGATCGACGGCCAGGTGCGGCTTCCAAAACTTGTCGCCGACGGCGTGCTCATTTCGACCGCTGCGGGATCGACGGCTTACGCCCGATCGATGGGCGCCGCGCCGCTGCTGGCGGACACGCCAGCCATCGTCATCGTCGGATCGAACGTCATGCAGCCTCCGGGATTCCGTTCGGCGCTGCTCGGGCTCGATTCCGAGGTGGAATGGACGTCGCTCGGGGGCGAGAAGCGCCCGCTCATCGGCTATGTGGACGGCATTCCGCAGGGCAACGTCGTGCACATGAAGGTGCGCGCGAGTCGCATCGCGGCCGCCGAGCTCGGCTTCATGCCCGACCACGATATGGCCGAGAAGATCGCCCAGCTGCAGTTCCCGAACTGGGGGTCGACGTTCTAAGGGAGAGTGGACAGGACTGACAGGATTGTGGAGAGGATCTACCGGATTCTCGATGGGTTGACGGACTGCACGCACATTGCCGAGAGTTCCTGTCAATCCTCTTCAGAATCCTGTTAATCCTGTCCACTCTCCTCCCCTTGCGAGCGGACGCGATCGGCGTGTAGGTTCGGCCGATGTCGAACGCTCTCCAGAAGGCCCCGCCGCGCCATCCGCAAGGTAAACTGTGGCTCCACAAGGACTTCCACTCGCCTCACCTCGAGCACCGGCGACACGTCATCGTCTGGACTCCTCCCGGTTACGCTCTCGACGAGACGGCGCGATTCCCGGTAATGGTGCTGCACGACGGTCAGAACCTGTTCGACCCGAGGACGTCGTTCATTCCCGGTCACACCTGGAACGCACACCGGACGACGGCCCGGATGATCCGGGCCGGAGCAATCCCTCCGCTCGTGCTTGCCGGCGTCTACAACACCGGCGAGCATCGCATCCACGAATACACTCCGACGCGCGACTCTCGGCGACAGGCCGGCGGTCAAGTCGACGCCTACGGCCGGATGATCGTCGACGACCTCTTGCCGTGGCTGGTCGAGCACTACAGGACGCTGCCGGGTCCGCGAAACACCGCACTCGCCGGATCATCACTTGGGGGCCTGGCGACGCTGGCGATCGGACTGAAGCGCCCTGACGTTTTCGGCGCGCTCGCGGCGTTCTCGCCGTCGATCTGGTGGGACAGGAAGTTTCTCTTCAGGATGGTGGCGAGAATGCCAGCGCGGACGCATCAACGGCTCTGGCTCGACATGGGGACGAAGGAAGGACCGGGAATGCTCGACGTGGCGAGGAACTTCCGGGATCTGCTCGTCGCGAAAGGCTGGCGAGAGGGTGAGGACCTGGGGTACCACGAGGCGAAGGGCGCAAAACACAACGAGCGCGCGTGGGGGCGTCGCTTCGGGAAAATGATGGAGTTTCTGGTGCGAACGTAGGAGTTCTCTGTGATCTTTGTGCCTCTGTGCTCTCTGTACACCCACGGTTTGCCGTTGGCATACAAAGAGCACAGAGGCACGGAGATCACGGAGACAGAACTTGACTCTCCTCCCGTGTTGCGAGATGGTTCCCCCGCCTGCCGAGCCGCGCCCCCGAACCATTTCGCCCTCAGGAAGTTCCGATATGACGAGGCGATTCCCGTTCCTGGCGTCGTGCTGCGCGCTAGCCTGGCTAGCACTGTTCTCGTGCGCTTCCCCGGTCGAAGCCGCGCCTAT
>CAZQBW010000136.1:11559-13175 GCA_964591515.1 uncultured Clostridia bacterium | reverse complement strand
CTCGCAAAGGCGCAAAGGACTCGCAAAGGCGCAATGGGGACTACGCCCCCTATGTCTCACGAACTTTCAGGTCCTGCAACTTCCTCCATTGCCATCTGTCATATGATTCCGGTTTCAACGCGACAAACTGTCCGACGTCGCAGCAACACCATGCAGAACCCCGAACTCGTCGAACTTCTGGAAGAGAACCACCGCGCCGGCTTCTGCTGGGCGCTGGCGTGCTGCAACCGGAACCCGCATGAGGCCGAGGACGTCCTGCAGACCGTATACGTCAAGATTCTCGAAGGAAGAGCGCGGTTCCGGGGCGAATCCTCGTTCCGCACCTGGTTCTTTGCAGTCATTCGCGTAACGGCCGCGGATCGCCGTCGTCGGGCCGCCGTGCGTCAGGTGCTCTCACTCAGACTTGCGGCCCGGGATCGGGACTCCGAGCCGTTCGAACATCCCGACGAATCGGTCTTCGCCAACGAGACCCGCGACGCCTTCCGGCGCGCACTCGTAACTCTCTCGAGACGCCAGCGAGAAGCGCTCGAGCTCGTCTTCTATCACGACATGACGGTCGAACAGGCCGCCGCGGTCATGTCGGTGACGGTCGGATCCGCGCGGCAGCACTACGAACGGGGAAAGAAGCGCCTGCGGATGGCGCTCGAAGAGAACGAGGTGTCCTATGTTGCAGAGTGGCAACGACGAGCGAATGCTGAAGAGCTTTCGTGAACTGCGCGCCGGCGACGAGGCGAATGCACCCGGATTCGACCGGGTTTGGCGCACGGCCCGTGCGGCCGCCGAGCCGCGGCGTACCACGCACGGGCGCCTCGCGGTAGCGCTTGCAATGGTCGCGGTCGCCGCCATTTCGTCGGCGCTGACGATCGTGGCCACGCAGTCACCCGTCTCGCACACCACGAGCATCGCGGCCGATCCGCCGCCGCTCACGAATTCCTCACCGGCAAGCGCTTCGGAAACGCTGACCTCGGACGACGACTCGCCGGCAGCGCCGGCCGTCGCCGGCGAGAGCGTGCAGCCGACGACGGTATCTGACACGCCGTCGCGCAAGACCTCGAAGCCGGCACGCTCGCCGCGCCGGCAGAAACCCAATCAGTCGGTTCCGTGCGTCGAATGCTGAGCGCACGCACTGCGGGATTCCATCGAAAGGACGTACCAGGTATGAAGGATCTTCGAACACTCCGCGCCGCGCTCGTTGCCGGCTTCATGCTCACCTCCGCCAGCGCCGCGCTGGCCCAGCAGCCGGCAGCATCGCCCGCGCCCGCAATGGCCGCCCACGGCGCCCCGGCGGCCGAGGTCGCGACCGCCGAGCCCCGACTCATTCTCCTCGACGACGTGAAGGCGAAGCTCGAGTCGAACACGAAGATGATCATCCTCGACGTTCGCGGCGCGATCACCGGCGAGGTCGCCAAGGGCTCGCTGCACGTGCCGATGGACAAGCTCGATGCCTGGTCGAAGGACGTCGCCAAGGACGCGCTGATCGTCGCGTACTGCGCGTGCGGTTCCGAGGGCACCAGCAAGGCGGCGGTCAGAAGACTCCAGGAGCTCGGCTTCACGAACGCCTTCGCCTTGAAGGGCGGAATCATGGCCTGGCAGTCCGCCGGGATGCCGACCGAGAC
>CAZQBW010000136.1:0-11459 GCA_964591515.1 uncultured Clostridia bacterium | reverse complement strand
CCCGTACCATCCCCGAGATGAGCTCGGACCGGAAAGAACACGCCGCGCGCATTGTCGAGGAGTACCGGCGTTTCCTCTCGGACGCCGTTGCGCGGCACTGCCCGAGAGACCTCGGAATCGAGATGGACGACATAGTCCAGGACGCCAGTCTCCGGTTGCTGCGCGCGATCGAGAGTGAGAGGGAAATACGCGATCTCGCGTCCTACATTCATCGCATCGCCGCTACAACGACGATCGACGCCATCCGACGCGCCCGCGCCCGCCGCGAAGAACAACTGCGGCACGAGGGCGCCGACGATGACGACGACCGAGGTCCTCACGTGCTCCCCACGTCGCCCGAGCTGTCGCCCGAGCGCCTTGCGGAGCGTAGCGAACTGGCGCGGGCGATCGCCGCGGCCGTCGACGCGCTTCCCGAGAACCGTCGCCGCGCCGTCGGCTTGCACCTGGAGGGCTTCACGACGCAGGAGATCGGTGATTTGACGGGATGGACCGAGCCAAAGGCGCGAAACCTTGTGTATCGCGGGCTCGAGGATGTTCGCGAGACGCTCACAGCGGGAGGAATCAGCATTGGACGGGAGTGAGAACTACCTTCGAGAAGGCTTCCGGTCGGCGACCGCAGTGCCGCCGGGTCCCTGCCCGGACGCGGAGACGCTCGCCGCGCTCGCGGATGCCGAATCCACTTCGCTCGACGACGCAGCTCGGGCTCAGGCCGTCGACCACGTCGCTCGATGTGCGAGCTGCGCCGACGAGGTGAAGACGCTGTTCGCGCTGCGCGACGCTCTGGACGCGTCCATCTACGCGCCTGCCTCTGTCCCGGACCCCTCGGACGAGCCAGCGCCGCTTCGATGGCTGTCGGCGTGGGCCCGCTGGCGCTCGAACCCTTCACGATCCGTTCCGGTGATGCTTGTCGTGCTCGCCGCCGTCCTCGGTGTCTCGTACCTGGTCTGGTCCTCGACGCAGAACTCGGGAATCTCGGATGAGCGCGTCCGTAGCGGATCGACGTGGACGATTGCGACTGTTCCGACCGACCGCGCGACGATGGCTTCCGCTCCGGAGCGGCTCGAGTGGACCAGCACGGTGCCGGCCGAAAGCTATCGCGTAACGCTCTACGACGCCGAGTCGACTCCTATCTGGGAAAGCCCGGCCGTGACCACCGGATTCGTCGAGCTGCCGGCCGGCGTTCGCGCGAGCCTGCCCGCGGGCCGGCCGGTCTACTGGCGTGTCGTCGCACTTTCGGGCATCGACCGGCGCGAGTCGGTTTTGCTGCGCTTCACGATCAGTCCGGCGGGCGCGCCTGCCTCGTGACGGACTCTATCCACGCAATCGGAGGCCGACGACGCGGCGTCCCGGTGAGCTTCCGGCGGTTCGCGTGGCGCCTCGCGATCGCGTTGTGCCTTGCGGCAGGTTTCCTGTCACCACGCGCCGCGACGCTCGGCCGTTCACCGGAGGAGGCAACGCTGACCTCGAACGGCGAGCTCGATCGGCTCTACGAGTCGGGACGGGAACGCTTCCACCGGGGCGACGCCGCGGGGTGCTTGCGCACATCGGAGCGGATGCTGGCGGTCGCGCGCACGGCTGGCAACAGGCGCGGCGAGGGTCTCGCGCTCGATCTGATCGGCAACGCCTGGTGGGCGTTCGAGCGACCCGGCGTGGCCATCGGGTATTTCGACGAGTCCGCGCGCATATTCCGCGAGCTCGGCGACGCCTACCGCGAAGCGAATGCATTGAAGGATCTCGGCATCGCGTGCCGGACGGCCGGCCGCCACGACGAGGGCATCCTGCATCTTTCGCGGGCCGTCGAGCTGTTTCGCCTGCAGGACGAGCCGCTGGACCTCGCTTCGGCGCTCAGCAATCTCGGACAGTCGTACGCCAGCCTCGGCGCGTACCGGTTCGCGCTCGACGCATACGAGTCGTCGATGAAGCCGATGCTCGGTCGCCCGGACGAAGACGCGTTCCGGATGCATCAACTCACGCTCGAGGGCTTCCTGTTCCTCGACCTCGAGCAGCCGGAGCGCGCGCGCAAGCTGTTCGAGCAGGCCCTCGCACTCATCGAGGCCGGCACTCGGACGTCGATCGGCGTGAACGAGTGGGTCCTGCTCGGATTGAGCTCGGCGTGCTTCGATCTTGGAGACGTCGACGCCGCGGTCCGGCTGCGTCTCGAGAGCATCGCGGCCTCGCGGGCGCGCCACGCTCCTCTTTCCGAAGCAGCCGGGCTGCGCGTGCTTGCGGAGATGGTCGCCGATCGCGAGCCGGACCGCGCGCTCGAATATGCGCGCCGCGCGATCGACCTCATGACGACACACGGCGAGTCGCGCGAGCTCTGGCTCGGACACTCGACGCTCGGCCGCCTGCTTCGCGCGCGCGGCGAGCTCGACTCGGCGATCGAGCACTTCACGCTCGCCGTCAACGATCTCGAAGCCGTTCGCGGACACATGACGACGAGCGCCCGCCGCGCTTCCTACTACGAGAGAACGCGGGAGTCCTATGCGGCGTTGATCGACGCGCTTCTCGACCGGCACGAACGGACGGGTGAAGAACGCGACGTCGAAACGGCCTTCGCCGTGCTCGAGCGGGCGAAGGCGCGATCGCTGCTCGAGGCGATCGCGGAAATGCACTTCGAGGAGGACCGCGATCTCTCGCCCGAGCTCGCCGCGAGGCGCGTGTTGCTGCTGGCGCGCATCGCCGAGCTTCAGCGCTCGGCGGAGGATCCAGGCGGCCGCGCCGAGTCGCGCCGGCAGGCGCTGGAGGAGCTCGACAGGACGGAGGAGGAGTTCGACAGCCTTCTGGCTGAAGTCCGGCGCGAAGGCCGCGGCGAAGCGCCGGCCTCCAACTCCGTTACGGCGGCTGGCGCGCGATCGATGCTCGACGACCGGACCGCGATCCTCGCCTATTCGGTCGGGAGAGCCGGACTGTGCGGATTCGTCGTTACTGCGAACCGGATCGAAGGTCGGCGTCTGCCCGTCTCGTCGAAGGATCTCACGGCACGGGTTCGCAACTACGTCGACCTGATCTCGATGAGCGACGACGACGCGTGGCGTGTGGTCGGCCGGCGGCTCTCTGCGGACCTGGTAGCGCCGCTTCTTCCCGACGGGCTCGGTCCGATCGAACGCGTCGTGATCCTTGCCGACGGCGCGCTCAACGCGTTGCCGTTCGAGACGCTGCCGGTTCGCGACAGCTCGGGCGAGTCGATGCTCGTCGAGCGGGCGAGTGTGTCGTATGCCCCTTCGGCGACGGCGCTCGACGCGCTCGGGCGCGAGGTCGATGGTCCGCGTGCGGAACGGAGCATGCTCGTCGTCGCCGATCCCGCGACCGATCGGCCGACGGGCGCTTCCGGGACTGCCGAGATTGTGCGAGCCCTGTACGACGACGAGGATCTGTCGATCGAGCCCCTGCCGGCGGCGCTCGAGGAGGCCGGCGCGATTGCCGGACTTGCGTCGGACGCGTCGGTGCTCACGGGCGCGGAAGCGACTGAGGCAGCGATGAAGACCGGCGGACTGGACGGCTTCCGCATCGTGCACTTCGCGACGCACGGGCTCGTGAGCGTGCGGGCGCCATACCGGTCGGCGCTGGTTCTGGCGCGCGGCGAGGACGAGGACGGGTTTCTGCAGGCGCGCGAGATCTACCGTTTGCGGATGCATTCGGATCTCGTGGTGCTGTCGGGCTGCCGGACTGCGCGGGGCGCGACGGTGGAAGGCGATGGCGTGCAGGGGCTGGCACAGGCGTTCCTGCATGCGGGCGCGCGATCAGTCGTCGCGAGCCTCTGGAACGTGAACGACGAGAGGACGGCGACGTTCATGGAGGCGTTCTACGCGCATCTTGCGAGGGGAGCCACGAAGACGGATGCATTGCGAAGTGCAAAGCTCGAAATGCTGAGGCGGCCGGGGACGTCGGCGCCGCGATATTGGGCGCCGTTCGTGTTGATAGGGGAGTCGCGGCGGCCTGTGGTGTTCGCGCATTCCGGGCGAAGTGGAGGCCTCGCGGTCGCGCTTGGGGGCGCCGCGGGACTGCTGGGGATCCTCGGGCTTGCGGTTGCCGTCCGGAGGAGACGGGCGCGCGCGGCGCACTAGTCAGATCGGTTCTCAGCGCCTTTGCGTCTTTGCGAGTCCTTTGCGACCTTGCGAGAAACAATGTCTCGCGAGGACTCTTCTCTCGCGAGGGCGCTTTTCTCGCAAAGGCGCAAAGGACTCGCAAAGACGCAAAGACCAGACGAATACTGGCGTCCTCGAACCGCTCCCGTTAGCATCCCGACTTCGGCATTCCCAGAGAAGGACGGAAACCACCGTGTCGACCCCGACACCCGGCAGATTCGGACCCTACGGCGGGCGCTTCGTCCCCGAAACGCTCATGCACCCGCTCGAACAGCTCGAGGCCGCCTACGACGAAGCCCGCCGCGACCCGGCCTTTCACGCCGAGCTCCACGGCCTCCTCGCGGACTTCGTCGGCCGCCCGACGCCGCTCTACGAAGCGAAGCGGCTCGCCGCCCACCTCGGCGGCGCTCGGATTTTCCTCAAACGCGAAGACCTCGCCCACACAGGCGCGCACAAGATCAACAACGCCGTCGGCCAGATCCTAGTAGCCCGCCGCATGCGCAAGCAGCGCATCATCGCCGAGACCGGCGCCGGCCAGCACGGCGTCGCGACGGCGACCGCGGCCGCGATGTTCGGTGTCGAGTGCCGCGTCTACATGGGCACGGAGGACATGCGCCGCCAGGCGCTCAACGTCTACCGCATGGAACTGCTCGGCGCAGAGGTCGTCGGCGTCGAGGCCGGCAGCCGCACGCTCAAGGACGCCATCAACGAAGCAATGCGCGACTGGGTGACGAACGTCGACTCGACGTACTACCTGCTCGGCTCGGCGCTCGGTCCGCATCCGTACCCGACGATGGTCCGCGACTTCCAGGCGGTGATCGGCCGCGAGGCGCGCGGGCAGATGCTCGAGCGCGAGGGCGTGGTCCCGGACGTGCTCGTCGCGTGCGTGGGCGGCGGATCGAATGCGATCGGGCTGTTTCACGCGTTTCTCGACGACGAGAACGTCGCGATGGTTGGAGTGGAGGCAGGCGGGACCGGCGGCGCGCTCGGCGAGCACGCAGCGCGTTTCCGCGGCGGCCGGCCGGGCGTGGTCCAGGGGACCTACAGCTACGTCCTGCAGGACGACGACGGACAGATCGCGCTCACGCATTCGGTCTCGGCCGGCCTCGATTACTGCGCGATCGGGCCGGAACACGCATTCCTTCACGACGAGGGGCGCGTCGAATACCTCGCCTGCTCCGACGACGAAGCGCTCGCGGCGTTCCGCCTGCTCGCACGGATGGAAGGGATCATCCCGGCGCTCGAGAGCGCGCACGCTATCGCCGAAGTCATCCGCCGCGCGCCCTCGATGCGCCGCGACCAGATCCTGCTCGCGAACCTCTCCGGCCGCGGCGACAAGGACGTCGAGACGATGCGGGGTCAGAGCCGGGAGCGGTAGCGACCGGGTAGTCATTCGATCCGCCCGTCATCGGTCATTCAGGACGCCACCCGGTCGCTACCGCTCCCGGCTCTGACAAACTCATATCCATGTCCGAAAACGGCGAGACGTAGGGCGCGCGCGGGGCTAGGATGCTCCGCGTTATGACACTCGACCCTGAAATCTGCTTCCGCGCGCTGAGGTCTCGCGACCCGCGATTCGACGGCGTGCTCTATGTCGGCGTGACGAGCACCGGCATCTACTGCCGGCCCGTCTGCACCGCCCGGCCGGTCCGGCGCGAGAACTGCCGCTTCTTCGACAATGCGGCGAGTGCCGAGCATTCCGGCTTCCGGCCGTGCCTGCGCTGCAGGCCCGAGCTCGCTCCCGGCCGCTCGCCCGTCGACGCGCCGAGCCGCACCGCCGCCCGCGCCGTAGCGCGAATCGAGGCCGGCGCGCTCAACGAAGGCGCCGTCGACGATCTGGCCGCGGACCTGGGACTCAGCGCACGGCAGCTGCGGCGTCTCGTCGAGCGCGAGTACGGCGTCTCGCCGGTCGAGCTCGCGCAGACGCGCCGCTTGCTGCTCGCCAAGCACCTGCTGACCGACTCTTCCCTGTCGATGGTCGACGTCGCGTTCGCCAGCGGCTTCGCGAGCCTGCGCCGCTTCAACACGCTCTTTCGCGATCGCTACGGCCTGACGCCGACGAACCTCCGACGGCGCGCCGGCGCGCCGGATCCCGCGGACGCCATCGTGCTCGAGCTCGGGTACCGGCCGCCGATCGAGTGGAAGGCGCTGCTGGACTTCCTTGGCGCACGCGCTACTCCTGGCGTCGAGGCCGTCGACGGACTGCGCTATCGCCGCACGGTTGCGATCGGCAAACACCGCGGATGGATCGAGGTCGCGCCTTCGACACGGGCGAATTCGCTGCGCGTGCGTGTGGCGCCGACGCTCGCGAGGGCGCTTCCTCCACTGCTCGCGAAGGTGCGCGCGCTGTTCGATCTCGACGCACAGCCGGCGATCATCGAGGAGCATCTCGGAGCGGACCCGGTGCTTGGTCCGGTTGTCGCAAGGCAGTCGGGTCTGCGCGTGCCCGGCGCGATTTCCGGATTCGAAGTGGCGCTGCGCGCGATCCTCGGTCAGCAGGTCAGTGTCGCCGCGGCGACGACGATCGCGGGCCGTATTGCCGCGGCGTTCGGTGAGGCGATCGAGACGCCGTTTCCGGAGCTTACGACGCTCGGGCCGACCGCCGAGCGAATGGCCGCACTCGGGGATGGAGAGTTGAACGGGTTCGGGCTGACGGGACCGCGAGCCGAGTGCGTGAGGACGCTGGCCGGCGCGGTCGTGGACGGCTCGCTCGTGCTCGAGGCGGGCGCCGATCCGGATGCGACCGTCGAGAGGCTCGAGCTGCTTCGGGGCGTCGGTCCGTGGACGGCGCACTACATCACGATGCGGGCGCTCGCCTGGCCCGATGCGTTCCCGCATGCGGACCTCGTGTTGCGGAAGGCGCTCGGGGATGCGACGCCAAAGGTCGCGCTCGAGCGGTCGCAGGCCTGGCGTCCCTGGCGCGCCTACGCGGCGATGCACCTCTGGCGCGACTTCGGAGCGCGTCCCCGTTCGTTGAGCCGCGAGCGGTAGCGAGCGTCCCGTGGACCGACTCCCATCTCGCTCACCTTCTGACTTCACCGTGTGACGACACAAGAGACTGGCGCAGAGACGCAAAGGACAGACAAGGAACACTGCGATGACGACACGAACGACCTACTTCACCACCATGCCCACCCCCGTCGGCGAGCTGACGGTCACCTCGAACGGCGACGCACTGACGGCCGTCTACTTCGAGGACCCGAAATACGGACCGACGTCCACCGACGGCTGGATCCGCGACGACGCCGTGCTCGCCGACGCCCGCCGCCAGCTCGAGGAGTACTTCCGCGGCGAGCGAACGGACTTCGACCTCGCGCTTGCGCCGTCCGGCACCGACTTTCAGCGCTCGGTCTGGCGCGCGCTCTCCGACATTCCCTTCGCCGCGACGACGAGCTACGGGGCGATCGCGTCGACAATCGGCAAGCCGTCCGCCTCGCGCGCCGTCGGCGCGGCGAACGGCCGCAACCCGATCTCGATCATCGTGCCGTGCCACCGCGTGATCGGCTCGGGCGGCGACCTGACTGGCTACGGCGGCGGGCTCGATCGCAAGCGCTGGCTGCTGAACCACGAGGCGGTCGTGCTCTCGAAGGTCCGCGCCGCCGCCGTCGCAACGCGTTAGTACGACACGAATCAGGAGGAATTCGATCAATGCCCGCAAACACGGATTTCCAGGTCGTTGCCTTGCCAGCCGAGGCGTTCGGCGGTCTGCTCGCGATGTCGGACGACGACCTGCGCGCGACCCGGGGGCGGCGGATGACCGCCGACCACAAGCCCGGATTCCCTTGCCGTGTCAGCCTCGCCGACGCCGAGATTGGCGAGGAAGTCATCCTCGTCGACTACACGCATCACGACGCCGACTCGCCGTACCGGGCGTCGGGACCGATCTTCGTGAGGGCGAATGCCGAGACTGCGAAGCTCGAGATCAACGAGATACCGGCGATGCTCTCCACGCGCCTGCTTTCGGTCCGGGCGTACGACGAACGCGGCATGATGCGCGACGCGGAGGTCGTAGAGGGCGCGGACCTCGAGGAGAGCATTCGCGCGTTCTTTGCGAACGAGCGCGTGGCCTACCTGCACGTGCACAATGCGAAGCCCGGGTGCTTCAACTGCAGGGTGGAGCGGGCGAGTGCGCGGTGATCCGGTGATTATCTGATCTCTGCGCCTTTGCGGGTCCTTTGCGTCTCTGCGAGAAACTGACGTGAGGCCGCGTTTCTCGCAGAGACGCAAAGGACCCGCAGAGGCGCAGAGAGTCGAAAAGGTATCGGCCGAGGGACTCCTACTCGTTCCCCGTATCGGTCCCCGGATCGAGCGGCCGCACGGACTCGGTCGAGTCCAGCCACCTCGCCAGCGTCTCGCGCATCGCCGCAAGCCGCTCGGGCTCGGAATCCGCACGGTTGTGCAGCTCCGCCGGGTCCGTCGCCAGATCGTAGAGCTCGGTCGTGTTCCCCACTACGTCGTGGATCAACCGCCACGTCCCCATGTGCACCGCATACCCGAAGAACGTGACTTCCACCCCGTTGCGCGGCATCTCGATAAAGATCGGCCGCTCCGGCGGCGGCCCCGCGAGCAGGTCGAGACCCTCCGCCTTCGGCAGTCCCTCCAGCCCCAGGTATGCGAGCACCGTCGGCGCGATATCCGGCGTCGAGACGGGCACTTCCACACGGCGCGGCGCGACGCCCGGCGCCCAGATGATCAGCGGAACATGAACCTGGTCGTCGTACGGCCGGTTCCCGTGCTGGACGAGCCCGTGCTCGCCGGGCCACAGTCCCTCGCCGTGATCCGCCATCAGCACGACGATCGTGTTCTCGAGCCGCCCGGTCTCGGAAAGCCAGTCGAGCAGCCTGCCGACGTGCTCGTCCGAGAACGCGACTTCAGTGTCGTACCGGTCGCCATCCGAGTTTCCCCAGTCGTACGTCCCCATTTTCCGCCGCGGCGCGTGCGGATCGAGGTAGTGCACCCATGTCGCATGCCGCTCTGTCGGCGCGAGCGATTCGAAGTACTTGATCGCGTGGTCGGTCACCTTGTCGGCGTCCCACAGGGGCGGACCGCCCGTGTGCGTGAACTCGTCGATGCCGTCGACGAGCGCGCGCCGGTACTCCTCCCACATCGGACCGTCGAGCCAGGTGTCGTCGCGCCTGGCGTTCACCTGCGCCGTCCGGTACCCGGCCTCTTTCAGTCGTCGGAACATCGAGGACCTCGACTCGTCGTAGAGCCCGCCGCGCGTCGCGGACCGGTTCATGGCGGCGAAAGTCTGGCCGGTGTTCGTTCCCTGGCTGTAGCAGCGTTCGAAGAAGACCGATGCCCTGGCCCACGCCTCGAGCCGCGGCGTCGTAGGCCTTCCGTAGCCGTACACGCTCATCCGGTTTGCGCGCAGCGTGTCGACCGCGATGAGGATGAAGTTCTTGCCAGTTCCGATGGCCGGCGCGGCTCTCGACGCCGCCAGAGCCGACGGCGCGCGAATGGCCTGCTCGGGACGAGGCGCAACGCCGTCGCCGCCGAAGCCGTTCTCGTCGATCCCATTGCCGGGGATCTCGGTCGCGAGCGGATTGACCTTCGGGTTCCGGTCGTCCGTGTCGCCGCCGGCGAAGAGCGGACTGAATCCGTCGCCGTCGCGATCCACGGCCCACGACGCAATCTGGTAAGCGCGCCGCGCAACGACGCTCCGCCGCCAGAGCAGTGCCTTCAGGTTCTCGTTGCGGCCGACGTGCCAGAAGTCGAAGGCGAATGCGAACCCCGACAGCGCAACGATGGCGATCGCGCCGACGGCGGCGAAGCGCCTCGCGCGTTCGTTCTGTTGGATCGTCGCGAGCGCGACTCCGGCGGCGACGAACCCGAGCGCCAGGGTCTTGAGTGTTGCGGGAATGTGGATGACTAGCTCGTAGCGTCCATAGAGAAAGCGCGAGTCGAGTGCGTAGACTCCGACCGCCGCCAGGCCGGCGACAGCGGCGGCGGCGCGCCACAGCCACACGCGGCGATCCGGCTTTGCCGCCATCGCGAGCGCGATCGATAGCAGCACCGCGGCGGCGGCGACCAGGCCGAAGATGAGCAGCCACGAGAAGTTGTCGACGACGAACGGCATGCGCACGAGCTTGCCGTGGATCTTGCGGACGAGCTGGAAGAGCGGCCGCTCGAGGGTGTCGGGCGCGAGCTTCATGGCAAGCCGGGCAAGGGCGCCGAGTGCGACGGCGGTGACCGCGCCAGCGGCCCACGGCGCCCATCGCTCCGGAACGCGGCCCGCCGCGATGGCAAGCACGCCAACGTAGACAGCGTGCACCATGGCCAGCACGATGCCGAGCGCAAGACCGACCACGACTCCCAGCGTCACCGCGGGCGCGAGGTAGAGAGCGAACACGAGGGGCTCCAGGCCCGAGTTGAAGCTCGGCCAGAGCGTCGCGATCCGGTCGACGGCCTCGACGAGGAAGACGAAGGCTCCGCCGTACGCGGCCGCCATGGCGGAGCGGGCGAGGGACTCGCGTGCCTGGCTCAGCAAGCGACCCCCCGCCAAAGTAATTCTTCCCTTTGCGCCTTTGCGAGTCCTTTGCGTCTTTGCGAGAAACGCGTCCTCAAAACGAGTTTCTCGCAAAGACGCAAAGGACTCGCAAAGGCGCAAAGACAAGACCCGAGAAGCACGGCCGTTACCTCCCCACCAATTCCACGAACACACTCATCGTCCCCCCGCAGATCGCTTCGCTCTCCGTCACCACCCCATCCTCCAGGATCGCCTCCGTCAAATCCACGAACACCGTCCGCGCCTCCCCATCCCGCAGGGTCTCCCACGCAGCTTCGACCACCTGCGCTTCCCCGCACCCGCCCCCGACCGTCCCGACGATCCGACCCGACTCGGCCACCGCCATCTTCGACCCGGCCTTTCGCGGCACCGACCCCCGCGTCTCGACGACCGTCGCAAGCGCCACGCGCTCTCCGCCCTCGACGAATCCCAGCACAGACCGCACAACCTCGAGCTCCACGCTAATTCCCCCTCGCAATCTCCGAGATCGGCCGCGCCGTCCCGCCACCGCTCCGCACCAGAATGATCTCCGCCACGATCGCGATCGCGATCTCCTCCGGCGTCTGCGCTCCGATGTCGAGCCCGATCGGCGCAAACATCCGCTCGAGCGTCTCGCGCGCCACGCCCTCCTGCTCGAGCCCCAGCATCGCCGCCTTCACCCTTCTCCGGCTGCCGATCATTCCGACATAGAACGCAGGCCTCCCTGAAATGGCCCGGACGCAGTCCCAATCATACCGATGGCCGCGCGTGATGAGGACAATCGCGGTCGACGTCGTGATGCGCGTTCGCGCGAGCGCCGGCTCGAAGTCGTCCGCGATCACCGCCTCCGCATCCGGAAACCGCTTCCGCGACGCATAGTCCGC
>CAZQBW010000135.1:0-13241 GCA_964591515.1 uncultured Clostridia bacterium | reverse complement strand
AGGGAGGGGGGACCGAACCCAATCGATCCTCCCTACCCCTATCAAGGCGCTTCGCCCAAGTGGAATGTCAAATTCCACCTCACCTTCCAGTCGCCGGAAACACCTGTCGACCGCCGACGACAGTCCGCTCGACCTTCACGTCGCGAATTCGCACGGCATCGATCGCAAAGACGTCCTCCGAGAGCACGACGAAATCCGCCAGGTACCCGGCCGCGAGCCGTCCCTTGTAGTGCTCCTCGAATCCCGCATACGCCGCCCCGCTCGTGTACGCCCGCACCGCCTCCTCGACTGTGATCCTCTGTTCCGGTATCCAGCCGCCGGGATTCCTCTCGTCCAGCGTCCGCCGGGTCACCGCCGCGTAGATCCCGAGCAGCGGGTCGAGCGGCGCGACGGACCAGTCGGAACCGAACGCAAGCTGTCCGCCGGCGTCGAGCACCGATCGCCAGGCGTACGACGTCGCCAGCCGCGCCGGGTCCAGTCGCTTGCCGGCCCAGCGTCCGTCGTCGATCGCGTGATAAGGCTGCATGGAAGCGATCACGCCGTCGCGGGCCAGACGCGCGATGTCGGTGTGACGCACGTGCTGCGCGTGCTCGATCCGGAAGCGCCGGTCGCGCGGGCCGTTGTCGCGAGCTACGCGCTCGAAGATGTCGAGCAGCATCGAGTTCGCGCGGTCGCCGATGGCGTGCACCTCGACCTGAAGCCCGGCGGCGTCGGCCCGCTTGACCCGATCCAGAAACGCCGGCCGGTCGGCCATCTCGTCCGAAAGCAGTCCCGACGTGGCCGGCGCATCCAGGTACGGGGCAAAGAACGCCGCCGTCGTGGACCCCAGCGACCCGTCCATGAACGCCTTCAGCCCGCCGAGCTTTACCCACGCGTCGCCCTGTCCATTGGCGGCGACTTCCTTCGCCTGCCGCTCCCAGTCAGCAAGCGACGTCCGCAACGAGACACGCACCGAGAGCCGCCCCGACGCCTTCGCGCGCCGGTACGCTTCCAGGTGCTCGAACGTCCCGATGTCCTGCACCGACGTCACTCCGCATCGGCCGGCGACGCCGAGCGCCGCGTCGACCGCGCGATCCAGGTCCGGCGGCGAACTCGCGGGGATCTTCGCGAAGACGAGACCCATCGCGGCATCCTTGAGCACGCCGGCGGCCTCGCCCGACGCGTCACGCACGATCTCGCCGCCGGCCGGGACCGCGGTGTCTCGCTTCACGCCTGCCAGCTCGAGCGCTGCGGAGTTCGCGACCGCCATGTGCCCGTCCAGCCGCCACAGGAACACCGGATTATTCGGTGCGACGGCGTCGATGAGCTGCCGTGTCGGCAGGGGAGCGCCCGGCCACGACTCGTGATCCCAACCGCCGCCGACGATCCACGAGCCCTTCGGCCGCGTCTTCGCGTAGTCGCCGATGCGGCGAGCGAACTCGTCCGGGGTCGCGCAGTTCCGCACGTCGACCGACAGCAGTTCCTCACCGGAGCTCACGAAGTGCGTGTGGGCGTCGATGAAGCCGGGCAGCACCAATCGTCCTCCGAGGTCGACTGTCGTCGTCTCCGGTCCCGCGAGCGGGCTTGTGTCGGAGTCATCGCCAACTGCGAGCAGCACCTCGCCTTGAACCGCCATCGACTTCGCCCAGGGCTTTTCGGGATTACCGGTCCAGATCCGGCCGTTCCGGTAGATCGACGTCGCCTTCGCTCCACGGGTCAGCATTTCCTCCATCACGGCCCTCGCCACGAACGGAACGATGTCGCGCTCGTTCGCCACGTCCTTCGTGAAGATCGCGACAATGTACTCGGCGCCGTTCGGCAACCGGACGTGCGCCGTATCGTGCGTCACCTCGCTCGTCCAGCCGGCCTTCGAGTGGTACGTCGATCCCGGCGGCAGCACCTGGCCCGAGACGAAGTGTGCCTGCTCGTCCCACATGCCCGCAGAGCGCCACGGATCGCGCTCGGTCAGGGCGAGCATCACTCGGCTGCGCGACTCGTTGATGAACTGCCCGGTGACCATCTCGAACCATAGGCGTGAGACGGCATCGGTCGTCACCATGTTGCGCCGTTCGCGGTTGGCGCCGACCCATTGGCGCTCGCGACCGTACGGCGCCTCGCACCACGTCTTCTGGACGGCGTTGACGCCGGTGTAACCCAGGCTTTCGAAGAGCCTGTTGACGACCGATCTGCGCTCGCCCCACGCGGCGAGCTCGGCGTCGCTGAACTCGGGCCCCCCGGTGACGCCCGACAGCACGTCGAGGATGTAGTGCGTCGCGTCGTTCGACGAATCGACGATCATGTCGCGCAGTCCCGCCTGCAGCTCGGGCGAGTCCTCGAGTCGTCCGTCCTCGAGCGCGCGCTCGACGGCGCCGAGGTAGAAGAGCTTCACGACGCTTGCCGGGTAGGTAAGCTGGTCGCCGCGCCACGAGGCCCGGCGCGGAGCCGAGCGGTTCGTGATGTCGACGACCGTCATCGCGAGCAGGTCAGCCTTGAGCCCGGCGTCGGCGAATTTCGCGACAGCTGCGTCGCGGGCGCGCTCGAGCACGGACTGCATTGCCGGATCCGGGGCGATCGACGACCACGCGATCACGGCCGGCGGCGCGGTCACGGGACGCGCCGCTACCGGCGCGACGAGCAGACTCAACGTGAGGATGGCTGTTACGCCTCGAATGAACCCCGTCATGCGGCCTCCAAATACTCCACTCCGATCAGTACCGTGAGTGTAAGCGACCGGGTCACTGCGACCGCACATCATCGCCGTCCCCGATCGGATCGAAACAGATCTTCGAACGTCCCCCGCCTGCGTATCACCGTCGTCCGATCGCCATCGACGAAGACCTCCGCCGGCAGCGGCCGAGAGTTGTGCTCGCTCGCCATCGAGAATCCGTACGCTCCGGCGTCCAGTATCACCACGAGATCGCCCGCCTGCGGCCTCGGCAGCTCTCGATCCGACGCCAGAATGTCGCCGGTCTCGCAGACGTTGCCGGCGATCTCGACCTTCACCACGTCGCCCGTCCGGCCAACAACGCGAACCCGGTGGTACGCCTGGTACATCGCAGGTCTTACCAGCGTGTTGAACCCCGCATCGACGTTCACGAACGTGTGCAGCGGCGTCGTCTTGACCGTGTTCACGCGCGCGAGCAGGAACCCGGCCGGCGCGACGAAGAACCGTCCGGGCTCTATCCATAGCTCGGGCTCGTACCCCATCGCGGCGACGCCCTCCTTCCACACCGGAGCGAGCGCCGAGGCCAGCTCATCCGGCGTCATGACCTTCTCACCGTCGTGATACGGAATTCCAAATCCGCCGCCGAGGTCGACGAACTCCAGCTGGATGCCGAGCTTCGAGCGGAGTTCCGCCACGAAAGCGAGCATCTTTCGCGCCGCGAGGACGTAGCCTTCCGGTTCCGTGATCTGCGAGCCGATGTGGCAGTGCGCGCCGGTGACCTTCACGTGCTTCAGCTCGAGGGCCCGTTTGTACGCCTCGAACGCCAGGCCCTCGGCGATGTGCAGACCGAACTTCGAGTCGGCGATGCCCGTGTTGATCTGGTGAATGGTGTGGGGATCCACCGCCGGATTGAGCCGGAACGAGATTCGCGCCGTGCGGCCCAGCCTCGCCGCGGCGCGTTCTATCTGTTCGAGCTCGTCGCGCGAGTCGACGTTGAGCGTCGCACCCTCGCGGATCGCAAGGTCGAGCTCTTCGGGCGATTTCGAAGAGCTCGTGAACATGATGTTCGAGCCGGCGACGCCGACGCGTCGCGCCACCACGATCTCGCCGCCGGAAACGACCTCGGCCCCGGCGCCGGCCGAATGCAGGATCCGCACGATCTCGGGATTCGAATTCGCCTTGATCGCGTAGAAGATCTTCAGCCGCGGAAACCGGCTCCGGAACGCATCGCGCACCAGCGCGAACTGCGTGCCGATGGCCCGCCTGTCGTAGACGTAGAGCGGCGTGCCGTATTCACGAGCAAGACGCGCGAAGCCCTCGACCGCGACAGGATCCGAAGCCCTGTCGTCACGCGCGAGCGCGAGCGCGCGCTGCAGTTCGGGAGCCTGCGACTGCGCGAAGGCGGGGAAGGCAATGGCAAGACAGAGGACGAGTGGAATCGCGACGCGGGAACAACGCACGGTGATGACCTCGATCGAGCAGGGAGTTCGAGAGCGCGGCCCGGCCATCAGACGACCCATCCGGCGCACGTGTCAAGCGAACAGAACCGAGCGGAACAAAGAACTGCCCCGCTGTATTTTGTCTCGGTTCCGTGCCTCTGTTGGGTGACGGTTGACGGTCAACGGCACGCGAACGCTCCCTGAGGGGAGCGCCGGTCCCGGAAACGACACCTGAGGTCGGCGGCTCTCACACGTAGCGTTCTTCGCCACGGGAGGGCCGTATGAAATGCCTCAAGGTCATCATTCTCGCGACCGCGGGAGTCTTCGCACTCCTGATCCTGCCCATCCGCCCTGGAGTCGCGCGGACCTCGGCCGACGCCGGCAACGTCCCGCAATTTGCAGGCGAAGCGGCTAAATCCGAGTACATCGTCATCGCGTGGAACGATCTCGGCATGCACTGCATCAGCCCGGGCTTCAGCCAGATGGCGATACTGCCCCCGTACAACAACCTGCAGGCGCAAGTCATTAGACGCGGTTCTCCACCGAGAATCGTTACGTCAGGCGTGACCCTCCGCTACTCGATCAAGAAGAACACGACTGTCGTCGGCAAGACCGATTTCTGGCAGTACGCGCAGCCATTGTTTGGCGTTGATCTGCCCGTCGGCATCGGACTAACCGGGAACGGGCTCTCGGGCACGATGGTTCGCGTGGGGAACCACTACGAAGCCAGGGGAATTCCGACGGTGCCGCGTGACGATCAAGGTCGCTGGTATCCATATCAGAAGGGCGTCGTACGGGTCTTCGACGCAGGCGGAACGCTGCTGACACGGACGGTCGCCACGATTCCCGTGTCGGACGAACTGCGCTGCGACCGATGTCACGACGCTGGCGGCGTCGGATCGCCCGGCTTTGATACGGAAACGGTGGACGGCAACATCCTGGCCGTACACGACGCGCGCCACGAGACTTCGCTCGCCGAGAGCCAGCCCGTGCTCTGCGCTTCCTGTCACGCCGACAATGCGCTCGGGACGCCCGGGAACCCTGGCGTCCCGTCGCTCTCGCTGGCCATGCATGGCCGCCACTCGAGGCTGGGTGCGGACGTGCCATCGTGCTACGACTGTCATCCTGGCAGCCAGACCCAGTGCCTTCGGACGAAGCTAGAAGGCATGGGCCCGAACGGGTCCGAACCGAACTGCGAGCGCTGCCACGGATCGATTGCAAATGTCGCCGCGACGATTCGGGACGGCCGGCAACCGTGGCTCGACGAACCAACGTGCGCCCAGTGTCACGGAGCCTCATACGCGACGAATCAGCCGCTGTATCGGAACTCGACCGGTCATCACGGCGTGCAGTGTGCGGCATGCCACAACAGTCCGCACGCCTGGTATCCCTCGAGCCTCGCAGTCGACAACAAGCAGACGCTTCGCCTGCAGGGATCGGCTGGACCGATCGGCGAGAACGACAAATGCGTCGTCTGCCACACTTCGGAACCGGATGATGACGAAGGGGGGATCCACGAGAGCGACGGCGACGACGACGATGACGACGACCGGTAACCTGATCGAATGGCTGTCTCCTGCGCGAAGCGCCTTGGAGTGCGGCGTGAAGCGCCGCTTTGGATTGTGCTGCGAATCAGAATTGTCCCG
Source organism: uncultured Clostridia bacterium (assembly GCA_964591515.1). Classification (GTDB taxonomy): domain Bacteria; phylum Acidobacteriota; class Blastocatellia; order UBA7656; family JADIYM01; genus JADIYM01. The sequence continues at coordinate 7,512 of CAZQBW010000135.1, read as the reverse complement.
AATGGGGGAATCCAAAGCGGCGCTTCACGCCGCACTCCAAAGCGCTTCGCGCAATGCTTCACTGCGCTGCGGGCACCACTGACTTCCGTGCCTGCGGGCACGGAACCGACTTCCAGCCCCCGCGAAGCCGCGAGCTCCCGCAGTACGACTTTCCGACCGTTCCGGGCTTGTTCAGGTACTCGAGGATCGACTCGCAAGTCTCTCCGTCGCCGGGAGTGACGACGCACGTACCCTGGTAGCCGTCGTGCTCGAAGCAGCACGTGGCCGGCGGCGTCTGCTGCGCGATCGGGCTTGCGACCAGTCTGAGCACGAGGAATCCGATGCCAATGTGGACGAGGCCATTCAGAAAGACACTGTTCCGTTTCATGACTTCCTCCCGCGCTGTTCCATTCGCCTCCATTCTACGCCTATGACATCAAGCCGATTGCCAGCGCCTGGGCAACGATGATCCTGAGCAGCATCGTGAGCGGGTACACCGTCGCGTACGCCACCGCCGGAGCGTCCGAGCCCGTGATGTTCTCGGCAAACGCGAGCGCGGGCGGGTCCGTCATGCTGCCCGCGAGCAGCCCGCTCAGCTGGACGAAATTCAGTCCAAGTCCCAGGCGGCAGACGATGCCGAAGATCACGAGCGGTACGATCGAGATCAGCAAAGCCGCGGCCATCCACTTGACGCCTGTCGGGCTCAGGACGGCCGCGAAGAAGCCGTGACCCGACTTCAGACCGATGCTCGCCAGAAACAGGAGCATTCCGAACTCCTTCAACGCCATCGACACCGAGTCCGGAAGGTAGAAAACCAGCGGTCCGACCTTGCCCAGCCTGCCCAGCAGGATCGCCAGGATGAGCGCCCCGCCGGCAATCCCGAGCCGCATCGGCGCGGCAAGTCCGGGAACGGCCACCGGAAACACGCCGGCGAGCACTCCTACCGCAATGCCCGCGAACACCGGAAGGAAGTTCGTCGCCTGAAGGTCCTTCACCGCATTGCCGAGATAGCCGGAAGCCTGCGCGAGCCCGTCGGTTTCGCCGACGATCTGGAGCATGTCTCCGTACTTCAGCACGCGATCCGCCGAGGCGACCATCTCGAGATCGCCTCGAATCACGCGGGTGACGACGACCCCGAACTTTGCGGGCAGTCCGAGCGACGCCAGCGATTTGCCGACGACCTGGTTACGCGTGACGACCACGCGCTTCGCCGAGACGGGACCCGGTGCCCGATAGAGATCGACATCCGAGTAGCTGCCGACGACGACGCGCAGCTCGTCGAGTCCCTCTTCGGAACCGACGGCAAGCAGCAAGTCGCCGACTCCGACCCTGGTCGAGCCGACCGCTGGATGTACGTCGTCCGTTCCCGCATGGCGGATGCGCGAAATAATGACGCCCGACTCGCGAATGGACGGGATTGCCGAGACGGCAAGTCCCTCGATGTTCGGATTCTCGACGAGCAGAGTGCGCTTGATCGGAATGGGCGTCGCCGCCGCCCTCTGATCGGCGAACACCTTCGCTTCAGCCGCCGGGTCGACGCGGAAAATGCGGCGAAGCAGCAGAAGCGTGATTATGATGCCGAGAATTCCGATCGGATAAGCAACGGCGTAACCCACCGAAACCACATCGGGCACGCGCTCCACGATTCCCGACGCCACGAGCGTCTCCTGCGCCGCACCGAGCGACGGCGTATTCGTCGTCGCGCCAGAGAAGAGCCCGACCGAGGCTGCCGGATCGATCCCGAACAGCCATCCCGTCAGCGCTGTCGCGACCGCTCCGGAGAGCACGATGCCGAGGGCGACGAGGTTCATTCGCAGCCCGTCGCTTCGCAGGGACGCGAAGAAGCCGGGTCCGAGCTGCAGTCCGATCGTGAAAACGAAGAGCACGAGGCCGAAATCGCGAACGAATTCAACGACCGCGTGATCAACCTCCAGTTTCAGGCTCGCGAGTATGATGGCGGCGAAAAGGACACCTGTCACGCCGATGCCGATGCCGCGGATCTTGACGGTTGCGATTGCAAGCCCAATCACGGCCGCAAGCGCATATACCAGGATCGTGTATGCGACTGTGTTTCCGACGAGGGAGTCTCGGAGTGCGGAGATCATCAGTCTTTCTCGATGCATTGCGCGAAGCGCTTTGGAGTGCGGCGTGAAGCGCCGCTTTGGATTGTCCCATCTCACCGTGTCGACGGAGAAATCCAAAGCGGCGCTTCACGCCGCACTCCAAGGCGCTTCGCGCAATGTGCGCAGGGGGTTCGCTACGCCTGCACGCTCAGCTCGTCGCCAAACAGCGCCCGAGCCGTCGTCGTCACGTCCACGCCCCACGGCCCGATCGTCGTGCAAACCAGGTAGTAGTGCTTGTGCTTCGTGTGCGCGACCGCCGTCCCGTCGGCATCCACGGCCAGAACGTCGAAACCCTCTCGCAGAATGGCCTGGCGCGGCGTGTCCGTGTCTTCGCCGAACGCGCTACCCTGACCTTCGTCGTTGCCGGCTTCCCATGCGCGCCTCAGCGCTTCCCACTCCGCATGTGTCAGGTGCTTCATGATGTCGGTCTCCTTCTTCGCCGCGCCGCCCCGCGTCGACGGCGCGCGTGCATATGATCATCGGCCGGAAGGCCTGTAACTCTGCAAGGTCTTGATGTACTGCGCCCGTTCGAACGCCGACGGATTCGGGCAGCTCCGTTGACTCATGCTGCCCTGCATCTGCCGCACCGACTCGTATTCGTGCTTTTCCATCCACTCGACGACGCCCTGCTCGATCGTCCGCACCGTGTCGATGCCGTGCTTGAGCAGCGTCGAGCATAGCATCGTGACGTCGGCGCCAACCATCAGCAGCTTGAGCACGTCGTGCGCCCAGTGCACGCCGCTCGTCGCAGCCAGACTCAGCCCGCGCTGACCTCGCAGGATCGCGATCCACCGCAGCGGCAACCGCATTGCCTGAGGCGTGCTGAGAAGCAGATTCGGCACCACCTCGAGCTCCTCGAGGTCGATGTCCGGCTGGTAGAACCGGTTGAACATCACGAGACCGCGGGCTCCCGCCGCCTCCATCCGAAGCGCCACGTTCGCAAGGCTGCTGAAGAACGGGCTCAGCTTCACCGCGATCGGGATCGTCACTACTCCGGCGACGTTGTGGACAACGTCGACGTACGACTGCTCGATGTCGGCGGCCGTACGATCGGGATCCGTCGCGATCGAGTAGATGTTCAGCTCGATCGCGTCCGCGCCGGCTTCCTGCAGGTCGCGCGCGTGCGCGATCCATCCCCCGTCGGTCGAGCCGTTCAGGCTGGCGATGATCGGTATCGACACGGCTTCCTTCGCCCGGCGGACGTGTTCGAGGTATTCCTCGGGACCTACACGGTACTGCGTCGGCTCTGGAAAGTAGCTCAGCGCCTCGGCGAAGCTGTTCGTACCGGCATTGAGATGGCGGTTCAGGTCGTGCCGTTCCTTCGTGATCTGCTCCTCGAACAGGGAATAGAGCACGACCGCCGAGATCCCGGCGTCCTCGAGCTTGCGGATATTGCCGATGTCCTCGGAAAGCGGCCCGGCCGACGCGACGAGCGGCGTCCGCAGGTGCATGCCCATGTAATGTGTCCGGAGGTCCATCGGAGTTCTCATTGGTGCCGTGGCGGTCATTCGGCTCCTCCTTCTGTCGTTCGCGATGCGAGGTAGTCGTACATGCGCCATCGGGCCGTCACGTCGCGCTGCGCCTCGGCAAAGAGTGTTTTCGCCGTGTCCGGATGCGTCTTTCCGAGCATCTTGAACCGGTTCTCCATGTTCAGATACTGCTCGAGCGGCGCCTTTGGCGCGCGCGAATCGAGGATAAGCGGATTCTCGCCCTGAAGGGCGCGATCCGGGTTGAACCGGTACAGCAGCCACTGGCCCGTGTCGACGGCGGCCTTCTGGTTGCGCATACCGGTTTCCATGTCGATGCCGTGCGCGATGCAGTGGCTGTAGGCGATGATCAGTGACGGGCCGGCGTAGGCTTCCGCTTCGAGGAACGCCTTAAGCGTGTGCTCGTCCTTCGCGCCCATCGCGACGCTCGCGACGTAGATCGTCCCGTAGCTCATCGCCATCAACCCGAGGTCCTTCTTGCCGATCGGCTTGCCGCCGGCGGCGAACTTCGCGACGGCCGCGCGCGGCGTCGACTTCGACATCTGTCCACCCGTGTTCGAGTAGACCTCGGTGTCGAGCACGAGCGCGTTCACGTCGTGGCCGCTCGCCAGCACGTGATCGAGGCCGCCGAAGCCGATGTCGTAGGCCCAGCCGTCGCCACCTATTATCCAGACACTCTTCTTCACGAGCGTGTCGGCCAGCGTCAGCAGGAACCGCGCGTCGGCAGAGTCGATCTCCCGAAGCCGCGCCTTGAGCGCCTCGACGCGTTCGCGCTGGTCGAAGATGTCGGGCTCGGTCTTCTGCTCGGCCTCGAGGATAGGCGTCACGAGCTCGTCACCGAGCTGGCCCGCGAGCCCCACGAGAAGGTGCCGAGCCTGGTCGCGCTGCTTGTCAATCGACAGCCTGAAGCCCAGTCCGAACTCGGCATTGTCCTCAAAGAGCGAGTTCGACCACGCGGGTCCCCGTCCGTCGGCGTTCTTCGTCCACGGTGTAGTCGGCAGGTTGCCGCCGTAGATCGACGAGCAGCCGGTCGCGTTCGCGATCAGCGCGCGGTCGCCGAAAAGCTGGCTCACGAGCTTGACGTACGGAGTCTCGCCGCAGCCCGAGCACGCGCCCGAGAATTCGAAGAGCGGCTCCTGCACCTGCTGCTGGCGAATGCTCGAGATCTTGATGAGCCGGCGGTCCAGCTCGGGAAGCGTGAGGAAGAAGTTCCAGTTGTCGCGCTCCGGCTCGCGCAGCGGTGGCTGCGGCGCCATGTTGAGCGCCTTGAGCCGCGTTTCTGACTTGTTCTTCGCTGGGCATACGTCGACGCAGATGCCGCAGCCCGTGCAGTCCTCGGGTGCAACCTGGATCGAGTACTGGAGGCCTGCCCATTCCTTGTCGCGCGAATCGCACGCCTTGAACGTGGGCGGCGCCTTCTCGAGCTCCGAGGGATCGAAGACCTTGATGCGGATGACGCTGTGCGGACAGACCATCGCGCATTTTCCGCACTGTATGCAGACCTGAGTGTCCCAGACAGGGATCTCTAGGGCGATGTTGCGCTTCTCCCACGTCGCGGTTCCGGTCGGGAACGTGCCGTCGCAGGGCATCGCGCTGACCGGCAGCATGTCGCCGCGGCCTGCGATGATCTCGCCGAGCACGTCGCGGACGAACTTCGGCGCCGCGGCCGAGACGGCCCCCGGCATCTCGAATCCGGCGGCGCTCGCGGCAGGCACCGCAACTTCGTGCAGGTTCTCGAGCGTCGAGTCGACGGCGTCGAGGTTCATCTTCACGATGTCGTCGCCCTTGCGGCCGTAGGTCTCGACGATCGAAGCCTTGATCGCTTCGATCGCCCTGTCGCGCGGCAGCACGCCGGCGATCGCGAAGAAGCAGACCTGCATTACCGTGTTGATCCGGCCGCCCATGCCGCTGTCGCGTGCGACGGAGTATGCGTCGATGACGAAGAACTTCAGGTGCTTCGCGACGATCTGTTCCTGGACGATACGAGGCAGCGTCTCCCAAACGTCGGAGGCGCCGTGCGCCGTGTTGAGCAGGAAAGTGCCGCCCGGCGCGAGAGCGTCGAGCATATCGTAGCGCTCGAGGAAGACCGGCTGGTGGCAGGCCACGAAGTTCGCGCTAGAGATCAGGTAGCTCGAGCGGATCGGGTTCGGACCGAAGCGAAGGTGCGAGATCGTGACGGCGCCCGACTTCTTCGAGTCGTACACGAAATAGCCCTGCGCGTAGTTGTCGGTCTTCTCGCCGATGATCTTGATCGAGTTCTTGTTGGCGCCGACCGTGCCGTCAGCGCCGAGTCCGTAGAAAAGCGCACGCACGACGTCAGGCGGCTCGACCGAGTATTCGCGGTCGAACTCGAGGCTCGTGTGCGTCACGTCGTCGTTGATGCCGACGGTGAAGTGGTTCTTCGGCGCGTCGGCCGCGAGGTTGTCGAAGACCGCCTTGACCATCGCCGGCGTGAACTCCTTCGACGACAGGCCGTAGCGGCCGCCGACGACCTTCGGGATGACCGGCAGGTGTCCGCCGCCGTGCTCGTGCAGGGCCGTGATGCAGTCCATGTAGAGGGGCTCGCCGAGGCTGCCCGGCTCCTTCGTCCGGTCGAGCACGGCGATCGACTTTACGCTTGCGGGCAGCGCGCGAACGAACGCCTCGCCGTCGAACGGCCGATAGAGGCGGACCTTGACGATGCCGACCTTCTCGCCGTTTCTGCCAAGGGCGTCGACGGTCTCGTGCGCTGCTTCCGCTCCGGAGCCCATCAGCACGATGACGCGCTCGGCATCCGCCGGACCGTGGTAATCGAAGAGGTGATACGCCCGGCCGGTGATTTCGGCGAACCGGTCCATTGCCTTCTGCACGATTGCGCCACATGCGGCGTAGTAGCCGTTCACCGTTTCGCGCGCCTGGAAGTAGACGTCCGGGTTCTGCGCCGTGCCTCGGAGGACGGGATGATCCGGTGACAGGGCACGGGCGCGATGGGCGGCGATCAGTTCGCTGTCCATCATCGAGCGGAGCGTCTCGTCGTCGAGCACGAGGATTTTCGATTCCTCGTGCGAGGTGCGGAACCCGTCGAAGAAGTGGAGGAAGGGAATCCGCGACTCGAGCGTTGCGGCCTGGGCGATCAGGGCGCAGTCCATCGCCTCCTGCACGGAACCGGAGCAGAGCATTGCGAAGCCCGTCTGCCTCGTCGCCATCACGTCCGAGTGATCGCCGAAAATGGACAGCGCCTGCGCCGCGAGCGAACGGGCGGCAACGTGGATCACGGCTGGCGTAAGCTCGCCCGCGATCTTGTACATGTTCGGGATCATCAGCAGAAGGCCCTGCGAGGCCGTGAAGGTCGTCGTGAGCGATCCGGCCTGGAGGGAACCGTGAACCGCGCCGGCGGCGCCGCCCTCGCTCTGCATCTCCACGACCGTCGGCACGACGCCCCAGATGTTCTTCCGCCCCTCGGAAGCCCAAGCGTCGGACCACTCGCCCATGTTCGAGGAAGGGGTGATGGGGTAGATGGCGATGACCTCGTTGGTCCGGAATGCGACGCTGGCGACGGCTTCGTTGCCGTCCATGGTTCTGTATCGTGAGTCCGTCATGTCGAAGGTGCTCCGTTTCGCGAGAAGGTCCGCTGGCAGGGGCGTTGCAATGGGCGTGCCTTGATTTCGTGGCCGTCGGCGGGCGTTTGACAGCCGTGCATGCGGAGGTTTGCGCATTTCGTTGGTGGGAATCCGCTACTGGAGGAGGTGCGAGTCCTCCAGGATTGGGCCTGCGGCGAGTGCACAGAGTGCACGAAGGCACACGGCGGCTCCGCGCTCTCTGTATTCTCCACGCTCAGCAATAAAGCCGTGCAAGGGAGTCGGGGCGTGACGAACTCAGAGTGCCGCAAATCGACGTGCTGCGGCCTACAGAGTTCAGTACCGGGAGCGACAGCGACCGGGTTC
>CAZQBW010000134.1:0-13261 GCA_964591515.1 uncultured Clostridia bacterium | reverse complement strand
TCGAGTGCGGCGCGAAGCGCCGCTTTGGATGGTCTCTCGTCTCCGGACCTTCTCGATGGCACCGGACAATCCAAAGCGGCGCTCCGCGCCGCACTCCAAGGCGCTTCGCGCAGGAGTTTTGACGAGTCTGTGTCTCTGCGATAGAAGTCGGGCGACTGGATGCGCTCGCCGGAACAGGAGAGGTCGCCCATGTCGATTCGAAGGCTGTTCCCCATCATCCTGATCTGCTTCGTGGCAATCCTGGCTGTCGCGGCGACGCCCGATCCCGATATGTGGTGGCACCTGCGGACGGGCGAGTACATCGTGCAGAACGGCCTCCCACGTGCCGACGTGTTCTCGTTCACCGTGCCCGGCGCGCCCTGGCTGACTCACGAATGGTTGACGGAAGTCCTGATGTGGACGATCTATCGCGCCGCGGGGTTCGACGGTCTCAACCTGATGTTCGCGGCGGTGGTCATCACCGCGTTCTGGATCTCGTATCTCGCGTGCGAGGGCCGTCCATATGTGTCGTGTCTGGTCGTGAGCCTTGCGGCGCTTGTGGCTTTCGGGTCGTTCGGCGTTCGGGCACAGATGTTCAATCTGCTGTTCCTCTCGCTTTTCGTGCTGCTGATCGAACGGTTCAAGGACCAGAGCGCGATCGCGCGCGCTGCCGGCAATAAGCTGTCGGTAATGGCGCTCTGGCCGCTGCCGGCACTGACGGTCGTTTGGGCCAATTGTCACAGCGGATTCATGCTCGGCGCCGTCCTGTTGCTTGCTCACGCCATTGGCGAGGGACTGCAGGCGTGGCTCGGCGTGCGGCTCGGTCGCGGACTTGACTTGCGCGGCATCCGGACGCTGGGACTGACCGCAGTGGGTTGCCTCGCAGCGGCGCTCCTGAATCCCCACGGATTCGGACTGTTCACGTACTCCTACGAGACATTGAGCGCACGGTACGTGGCGAACGGATGGGTCATCGAATGGGCCTCCCCGAGTTTCCATGACATCACCGGCTGGCCGTTCGCCGCGATGCTCGCGCTCGGTCTGCTGGCGTGGGCGTTCAGCCCCAGGCGGGCGGCTGTCACCGACGTCATGCTATTCGTCGGAACCGCCGCCGCAGGACTCTACTCGGCACGGCACGTGTCGCTTTTCGCCATCTCCTCTGCGCCGATCATCTGCCGGACGCTCGTTCACGGCGTCGAGGGCTCGTCGTTCCACTCCGAGTTGACCGGTGCGTCACCGGAGCCCGCGACAACACCGTTTCGACGCGCGCTCTACTCAACTGTCGCCGTCGGGATGGTTGTGCTTGCAATCGTTCACGGCCATTACAACCTCCGCGCCTTCGATCGCGCGATTGGCGAGAAGTTCCCCGTGGCGGCGGTCGATTTCATCGAGAGGGAGGGCATGGCGGAGCAGCGCGTCTACAACAACTACGGATGGGGTGGATACCTTATCTGGAGGGGCATTCCGGTCTTCATCGATGGACGTGCGGACGTCTACGGAGACGAGTTCATTCGGAAGTTCGTCAAGGCGCACTTCGGCCAGGACGACTGGCGGCAACCGCTCGACGAATACGGTGTCGAGTATGCGCTCCTCTTACGCGACAGCAGGTTGCGCACGCTGCTCCTGGCCACGCGCGAATGGCGCGAGGTGTATCGCGACCACCTGGCGTCGGTGCTCGTTCGGGCGACGATGCAAGAGCATGACGCGTATAGGCGCTGCGCGAAGCGCTTTGGAGTGCGGCGTGAAGCGCCGCTTTGGATCAGCTCCGCATCCAGAGCTCCTCGGTGGCAACAAAGCAATCCATAGCGGCGCTTCACGCCGCACTCCAAAGCGCTTCGCGCAACGCCTCCGGGCGATTCGCGCAGGAAGGCGTGTGCGCTGCGACAGCAATCGCCTCGACCGCACGAGATTCGCGAAAACCCCATCAGTTTCGCCCGCTATCCGGTCCGACCCTATCTGAATAGATAGTTGTCCGGCCCCAACGCTGCGACTAGTGTCGGAAGCGTCAACAGCGTGAAAGGGGACGGGTGATGGAGCGGAACGAGATCTTCCAGGCCACCATTGCCAGGTTTCTGGAGCCGGTCCACGAGTATCTCGAGGACCCGGCGGTCTCAGAGATCATGATCAACGGCCCCTCCGACATATACATCGAGCGGGCCGGGCTCGTGACTCGAACCGACGCAGTCTTCGCGGATGAGGGCTCGCTCGAGTCGGCCGCCCGCAACATCGCGCAGTTCACGAACAAGCGCATCACCGCCGACACGTCCCGATTCGACAGCCGGCTCCCCGACGGTTCCCGAGTCCACGTCGTCCTTCCGCGTTGTTCACAGAAGGGACTGTGCATCTCGATCCGACGGTTCTCGAAGAAGAGTTTTACGTTGGAGGGCCTCGTCGAGCGCGGAGCGTTCACCGACGACGTCCGCGAGTACATCGAGCTCGTGGTGGCGATCGAGAAAAACCTGATCGTCTCTGGAGGCACCGGGACCGGCAAGACGTCGCTGCTCAACGCGATCTCAGGGAAGATCCCCTCAACCGAGCGGATCATCGTCATCGAGGACTCGTCCGAGCTCCAGCTCCAGCAGCCTCACGTACTGCCGTTCGAGACCCGAATGCCCGACCGACACGGGCGCGGCGGAGTGACGATCCGCGAGCTCTTCCACTCGGCGCTCCGGATGCGGCCGGACCGGATCGTCATCGGCGAGTGCCGGGGCGGGGAAGCGCTCGACCTCATCCAGGCAATGACGAGCGGCCACGGCGGTTCGATGTCCACGCTGCACGCGAACTCCGCTGCGGACTCGCTTCACCGGCTAGAGACGATGGCGCTCATGTCCGGCATCGAGATCCCGCTCACGGCACTGCGCGCCCAGGTGGCCTCGGCCATCGACGTCGTCGTACAGCTCTCGCGTCTCAATGACGGCCGGCGCGTCCTGATGGAAGTCAGCGAAGTCGGGCCGCTCAGCACCGACTTCCGGTACGGCGTCACGAAGATCTACGAGTACTCGGGCGACCTGCATTCGACGCGGTGGACCGGCAACCGCTCGGCCTTCGGTGACGAGGTGCGGCAGAAGGGATACGCGCCGCTCGTCGATCGGACGCGCGACGTCTTCGAGGTGGAGGCGGCATGAACACCGGGCTGCTCGACTTTCGCACCGACCGGGACGCGTCCCTGAAGCTGATCGACTGGTTCGACATCGAGCGCGTGCGCTCGGCCCGAATCCTGGTCATCGGTGCGGGCGCCATCGGCAACGAGGTGCTCAAGAACCTGGCGCTGCTCGGCATCGGTCACGTGTTCATCTACGACAAGGACACGATCGACATGTCGAACCTCTCCCGGTCGGTCCTCTTTCGAGCGTCCGACGCCGGTTCCCTGAAAGCCGCCGTTGCAGCGCGCGCCATTCGGGACCTCAATCCGAACGTCGAGGCTCTCTGGGAGGCCGGCGACGTCACCCTCGATCTCGGTCTTGGCGTGTACCGAACGATGGACGTGATCATCGGCTGCCTGGACAATCGCGAGGCGCGACTGCACGTGAACCGCGCGTGCTGGAAGCTCGACCGCCCGTGGGTCGACGGCGGCATTGGCCAGCTGAACGGGCAGGCCCGCGCGTACCGGCCCGGGCACGGGGCATGCTACGAGTGCTCGATGACGGAGAACGACTACCGCCGTATCTCGGTCCCGTGCGGTGCCATCGCCAGCCGATACGCGAGCGAGGGCAAAGTCCCGACGACGCCCACGATCGCGTCCATCGTCGGCGCTGTCGAAGTTCAGGAAGCGCTTAAGCTGCTTTCGCCCGATGTCTGGGAAGGACGAATGCTCGACGGGCGCGAGTTCGTCTTCAACGGCACGGTGGGTGCAGCAAGCTTCGTCGAAATGCCGGTCCGCGAAGACTGCCCGGCGCACGACCTGCTCCCGCCCGAGTCGATCGTCGAACTTGCCGGAGCGACGGCTTCGCGCACGACCGGCACCGACATCGTCGGAGCCGCCCGCGAAGCGCTCGGGCCCGACGCCATCGTGGACCTGAATTTCGAGCTTGCCGTCGAGCGGCGCTGCCCGGGCTGTGCCACCACCCACCGTCTGCTGCAGCCATTGCGAAAAGTCTTTCGGGAAGACCTCGAATGCGAAGAATGCGGGCGCCTGGGCTACGTGCTTTCGACACACACGCTTGGCGGTCCGGCAGACGAATACGAGGAAGACTTCCTTGCGCGTCCGCTGTCTGAGCTCGGTGTGCCTCGTCTCGACATTCTCACGGCGCGCGGCCGTGGCGGTCTGGAAGTCTCGTTCGAACTCAGCGGAGATGCCGGCGAAACGCTCGGATGGCACGCCGGGGAAGAGTCGTCCGTCGATGAGGAGGCAGCAAATGCCAGAACTTAATGTGGATCTCGTGACTCCGTCCGGCATGGTTCTCGAAGCGACCCTGCTCCCCGATGACATGCTGACGGAAGAAGTCATTTCGGAGCTCGTCGACGAGCTTGGCCTGCCTCGCGTGCTGCCGAACGGAGACCCCGTGGCCTACTCGATCGAGATCGGAGGCCAGGAGATCGTGTTGCAGAACGGAGTGAACCTGCGCGACGGAGGCGTGTCGAACGGGGACTGCCTGCGGTTGACGACGAATTGCGCCGCGGTTTCGGCGGCACCCGTGAAGCCCGTCGTCGTCCGGCCGAGCTCGCCGTTGCCGAGACACCCAGTTACCGGCGCGCTCACGTCCGACACGATCGAGGTCGTGCTCTCGGTGCTCGATCTGAACAAGAGCGAGAAGACGTCACTGCTCGTCGATCGACCGGTCGGCGAACTGCTCCAGCAGATTGCGGCGACGTTCAGCCTGCCAGCCCGCGACCGGCTCAACGAACTGATCGTCTATCGAATCGAGAGCAAGGCACTCGGCCGATACCTCGCGAATCGCGAGACGCTGCGGCAGGCGGGCGTTCCCCGGCTCGACCGTCTGACGGTTCATCGCGAAGAGATCGCCGGTGCCGGCAGGCTTCCGGCAGACGAGGTCGAACGGTGACTGCCAACTTCCAATCCGGCGCCCTGCGCGCGCGGCGGGGCGGACACAATCCGCGGCAGGTTCGCCTTGCGATCGAATACACGAACCTGATGAACCTGGCGGCGCGCAGCGACCTGATCGCTGTCGAGGCGCTCGACGTGCATCCGGGCTGGCCGCCCGAGAAGTACCTGATCACCTATCGATGTCGCGGAATCGTCGGGATCGATCCGGACGGGGCTCCGAAGTACGGGGATTTCCACCAGGTGAAGATGTACCTGCCGAGCGACTATCCCCTGCGCGAGCCGCACCTGAAGTGGATGACACCGATCTGGCACCCGAACATCGACCACGAGGTCCCGAATCACGTCTGCACGAACACGGCCCAGAACTACTTCGCCGGAAAACCATTGTCGGATCTCGTTCGGGCTGTCGGCGAGATGGTCCAGTACGTGCGCTACCACGCAGCGTGGGTGCCGCCGTATCCGCTTGATCGGGCGGCGGCGACGTGGGTCGTCGACTACGCAGAACCGAATGGCATCGTCTCGAAGTCAAAGCCGGTGGATGACCGGCCGTTGCTGAGACCTCAGCGAATGCGTCTGTTCGGAGCGACTCCCGAACCTGCTATCGGGGTTGGGAAGAACTCCGGGCTCTCGTCGGTTGCTCCTGCGCCGGACGTCGTGGTTCCGGCGCGGCGCCGCATCCGGCTCGGAACCTCTCCACTCGACCTTGCCGTCCGACGGCCAGGACTGGCCGAGCCGGCGCGGCCGAGCCCTGAACGCCGGTACGAGATCCCGCCAGACGAGGCCCCGACGGTGCTCCTTTCAGAGAAAGTTGCCGCGGCTCTTGGAGCCGCATTGGCTTCGGAGCCCGCCGGGGAGCGACGCTCCGGCAACATCGCGAGTCGGCTCACCGGCGCCCTCGAGCGCCTCGGTCTCCGGATCGGACGAACCGGAAGACTCTGCTCGGCGTGTTCGACGGCGCTGCCGAAGGGATCCCACTTCTGCCCACACTGCGGAGAAGCAACCGAGCACGAGGCGGTCATGTGCTGGAACTGCTTCGACACGTCGCTGCCTTCATCGGCGCGATTCTGCCCGCGTTGCGGCGTCCTCGTGCACCGCGCGCCAGCCGGCAGCTAGAGAGAGGCTCACCATGTCGGATACGGAGCCCATTCGAACGGGTCGAATCAGACTGGGGCGAAATACCGGGCTGCTCGTGCGGCCGGTTGATCCGGCCGAAGACAGTCGGGCAGTTCCAGATGGTCCCGATGCGAATGCCGTGATCGAGGCGCCGTTTCCCGAATCGCGGCTTCTCCGCTGGTTGCCCGAGCACGAGCAGGGAGAGAAAGGACCGGAAAACGAGATCGCTCTCGTGGTCACGCAGGAAGTCCTCGTCGAGGTAAATCGCCACGTCTCGCGATCGCTCGAACACGAGCTTGGCGGGTTTCTGCTTGGCAACCTCTACCGCTGCCCGAACACGGAACGCCGGTATCTCGTGATCGACCAGTCGGCCCGGGCGCATTTCATCGAGTCGTCCGATGTACACCTCGCCTTCACGTTGGATACGTGGGCGTCTCTGGCGGAAGAGCTCACGGGAAAGTTCCTGGGCAAGCTCGTCGTCGGCTGGTATCACTCGCATCCCCGGATGGACGTGTTCCTGTCGGCATACGACGTCGCGATACACGAAGAGAGGTTCCCGGACCCGTGGACAACGGCGCTCGTCATCGAGCCCGAGAAGAACCGCGGCGGTTTCTTCCGTTGGCAGGATGGAAGGCTCAACCCGCGGGCGCCGTTCGAGTTCTACGAGCTCGTTGCGCGCCGCGCCGAGGGTTCGGTCGTGCACTGGACGAATCATGTTCTTGCCGGTGGCCATCGGCCGGAGCCCGATGACGGCGGGAAACGCTCGCGGGCGTTTCGATCCGGCCCGCTCTCCAGCCGTGCTCGAGGGCACGAGACGGGCAATCTGGACGAACCCGACGAGAACCGGTCGCAGACCTCATCCGTCTTGCTCGTTCTGTCAGGAATCGTGATCGGCGTCGCGCTTTGCGGAGGCGCCTGGTTGGCAGTCGAAAGCTCGACTGCGTCGGCCCCCGGCGTTCGTGTCGAGGCGCCCGTCGTCGCCGAGCCGGCGGCACCTATCGAACATCCCCCGCCGTCCGAGCCGGCCGCGACGACTCCGCCGGCCGCCGATCCGGCGCCAGACTCAGAGGCGGCTCCGGCGCCACGTGACGACCCTCTTGCCAGGCCGGTGCGTAAGCGACCGGCGTCGAAGCCAGGAAGGCCGTCTCGAGTCTCCAACCAGGGAGCGTAATGCCGTGAGACCAGACTGGAGCCGAGTGATCGCCGTCTTCACGCTCGCCCTGGTCTCGTGCGCCGTAGCGGCGGGCGCTCGGGAGCATCAGGAGACCGAAGCGCAGGATCCGGCTGGGCAAGTCGCCGTCGAGGGCGCCGACGGCGAGGTGCGTGCCGGTAACTACTCGCTCAAGCTCGCCGGTGTGGACACTTCCGAGTGGCCTTCGGTGCGACTCGACTTCTCGGTCGTGAATCGTGCGAACGAGGCGATCAGCAGCCTCTCGAACTCCGACATCGCCGTGACGCACGACGGAACGGCCGTGCCGACGGACCTCGTTCTCAAGCGCGGAGGCCCCGCAAACGTGTTCCTGGTGCTCGACGGCAGCCTGAGCATGATGAATCGGGGAACGGGAATCAGCAAACTCGGAGCGGCCCGCGGCGCGATGATCACCTTCGTCGAACAAATGGAGCCGAAGGACAGAGCCGCATTCGCGGTCTTCTCCGAGGATCTGAAAGTCCTGGTTCCGGTCACCTCCGACAAAGCGGCGCTTATCGAGGCGTTGCAGACGTACTTTCCCGAGCCCGCCAGTTCGCAGAACACGCGACTCTACGACGGCGTCGAGCTCGCGATCAGGGAAGCCAGGAAGGCGAGTGTCCAGAACGTAGTTCTCATGTCCGACGGCTGGGAGGACACGGCGGACTCGCGCGAGTTGATGAAGGACCCGGCAAAGTGGGCCGCCTACAAGCAGCAGCGCGAGCAAAGCCTGGCGGAGCTCTCGCGACGGACCGGCGTCCGCGTGTTCACCGTCGCGCTGGGCGACAAGAACGGCAAGGGCCTGTCCTTCGTCGACTTCGAAGCGCTCGAGCGCATTTCAAAGGGCACCGACGGCGGAAGCTGCAGCTACGTCGACCTGCCCGAGATCACGGAGCGGGCGCGGGGTGACCTGGATGCCTACCGGAGGATCTTTCGCGAGAAGCTCGCGAGCGTTTTTTCGAACATTGGCCAGAGCGTGCGCTTCGATTATTCGCTGACGGTGCGGCTCGGTGACACGGCGGTTCGTGACGAGAAGGAGCACCTCATCAACCTGGACTTCACGATAGGCGCTGAGCGGCTGCCGGCAGTCGTGACCTACACTTGGAAGGGCACTGACGCCAACGACGTGCCGGCGGTAACGTCGCGCCGGGCGTTGCCTGGCATTCTCATCTCGACGCCCGCATCCTCGGCCACTCGTCCACGGCTCGCTGCAATTTTCCTGACGTTGTTCGCGGTTCTTTCGCTGATGGCTGGCGTCCCGGCCCTCGGACGAAAGCTTCTGGTTCGGTCAGGAGAGGCCGAGGCGCGAAAGTCAATCGTGAGCGTAGCGCCGCGTTCGAAGTACGTCGCGGCCGAATGTCCGAACGAGCGGGACGGACTGGGCGGCGGATTCCTGATCAAGCCGGGCGACGTGATCGTGGTCTGCGGGGCGTGCGGCTCGCCGCATCATCTCGCGTGTTGGCACATGAACCGCGACACGTGCTGGAACCGGGCGTGCGAGCACGAAACGAAGATTCCTGCGGAGCTTGCGAAGACGTACGAGCTCGAGGAGGCGTCGTGAGCAGATGGTGGCGGGTCTACTCGTACTTCCTGTGCGGCGCCTTCGGGGGGCTCTTCGGCTGGTTCTTCGCTGCCGAGCTGCTTGCCAACACCGCGGACCGGCCGAGCACGGGGCTCCGGATCGTGTTCGGAGCCATTTTCGGCGGATGCATCGGTCTGGCGATCGCAACCTACGAGGGCATCGCAAGTCGATCGGCGGTGCGCTTCCTCAAGTTCACGGCGCTAGGTTTGACGTTCGGCGTGCTTGCCGGCGCTGTGGCGCTTCCGGCAGCGCAGGCACTCTATCGAGTGCTGCTTGGCGCAGGCGCGGAGGGAGGCGCCGGCGGAGCGCGTATGTTCGCTGCCGGGACATTCGCGTGGCTCGTGTTCGGCGCCACGATCGGCTTCGGCGAGAGTCTGACGCGAGGAGCTCAGGCGATGAAGGGAGCACTCGGAGGGATAGTCGGCGGCCTGGTTGGCGGCCTTCCATTCGAGCTCGGCCGGCTCGCCGGCGCTCCGAACAACCCGACAGCCGAACAGGCGATCCTCGCGTTGAGTCTGACGTGCCTCGGCGGCGCGATCGGGGGATCGATCGCGTTCGTGACGATTCTGGTGAGGCGGGCGTGGGTGGAGGTCGTGGATGGACCGGCGGCGGGCCGGGTCTACGAGGTCACGAAGTTCGTGGATCCGCGGCTAGGGAGCAGGAAGCCCGGAACGATCGGGAGCGACGAATGGGGCTCGAACATCTACCTGCCGGGAGATCCCGAGGTGTTGCCGCGTCACGCGCGAATCGGATACGTCGACGAGCACCCGACGCTGACCGCCGAGACGGGGACTGACGACAATCCGCCTGTGGTGAACGGATCGAAAGTGTCGACGTGGCAACTGCGCAACGGGGACCGAATCCAGATCGGATCGACGCAGCTGGTCTACCGGCAGAAGAAGGGGAGAGCTCGCGCTTCGAAGTTGTAGACTCGGGCCTGGAATGGAAGAGTCACCTGGTTCGGCCGGAAGGAGACGGCTCGGTGCAATTCGATGCTGATCGCGTTTCTCGCGTGGCGCCAACGCGAGTCAGTGCAGTCGAGTTGATACAGCGAAAGCGCGACGGGCTCGAACTGCCCGGTGACGAGATCGCAGAGCTCGTGCTCGCGCACGCGCGAGGCGAGGTGCCCGACTATCAGCTTGCGGCATTCCTGATGGCCGTGTTCTTCCAGGGACTGACGACTGCCGAGACATTCGCGCTCACGGATGCGATGGTACGGAGTGGCGAGACGCTGGATCTCGCGACGATGTTGGGACGCCGGGTTGTCGACAAGCATTCGACCGGCGGCGTCGGAGACAAGACGACGCTCGTCGTTGGTCCGGTCGTCGCTGCGTGCGGCGTGCCGTTCGGAAAGCTGAGCGGTCGAGGCCTCGGTCACAGCGGGGGCACGCTCGACAAGCTCGAGTCAATCCCGGGTTTCACGGTCGAGCTTGGCACCGGGCAGTTCGTGAACCAGCTGCGCGAGATCGGCCTCGCCGTGGCCAGTCCGGGCGCGGATCTGGTGCCGGCGGACAGAAAACTCTATGCGCTTCGCGACGTGACGGCGACCATCGACAGCGTTCCGCTGATAGCGGCTAGCATCATGTCGAAGAAGCTCGCCACGGGAGCGAGCGCGATCTTGCTCGACGTGAAGGTCGGGGACGGCGCGTTCATGCGAACACATGAGGACGCGCGGTCGCTCGCTGAAGCGATGATTGCGCTCGGTAAGCGGGCTGGCCGCGACATCGTCTGCGTGCTCACCGACATGGATCAGCCGCTCGGGAACGCCGTCGGGAATGCGCTTGAGGTACGGGAGGCGCTCGATACACTTCGAGGAGAGGGACCTGCGGACCTGACTGAGCTCGCCCTAGACCTTTCGGCACGCTTGATCGCACTCTCCGATTTCGACGTGGATGTTGCCGAGGCGCGTGGGCGCGCGAAGGAAGCCGTCTCGACCGGCTCGGCTGCTGAAGTGTATGGCCGGTGGATACGCGCCCAGGGCGGCGAACCGGATCCCGGGGTCCTGCCTCGAGCGCCGGTAGTCCGCGAGGTCCTCTCGCCGCGCGCCGGATACGTACAGCGGCTCGACGCGCGTATCGTCGGGCACGCGGCGCTTCGCCTCGGCGCCGGACGACAACGGAAGGGCGATCCGATCGATCACGCCGTGGGAGTCGTGTGTATGAGAAAGCGTGGCGACGTCGTCGAGGAGGGAGAACCGCTCGCCGAGATTCACGCCGCCGACCCAGAGTCGGCCGAAGTTGCTGCCGGAGAGATCGCCGCCGCATACTCGATCGGTGACGAGCGGCCAGCTCCGCGCAGCGTCGTGCTCGGCACTATCGACTGACTTTGTCTCGACGCGAGACAGGAGGCACCATGAAGAGCTCTGCTTTGACACTTCCGGAGATCGGTCTGATCGCAGGGACGCGGGGAATGCTCGGCGCAGGCATTGCACTGCTCGTTGCGCACAAACTCACGGACGAACAGCGCAAGTCCATTGGCTGGACACTCTTTCTCATCGGTGCGGTCTCGACGATTCCACTCGTAGCGGTCGTCCTTTCGAAGCGCCGCTGACGGGGTTGTGGACCTTGACGTCATCTCGCGGGCCCGCCGATCCCTGTCGTCGGGCGCCACTGATTTGCACGAGGTAGCTTGTGTCGAACCCTCCAGAAGCTGTTACGAAGTTCCTTTCCGGTCATCGGATTGTCGTCGCTGGCGTGTCACGATCGTCGCAGCAGCCGGCCAACGCGATTCTCCGGAAGCTCCGCTCGTGCGGGTACGAGGTAGTACCGGTGAATCCGAACGCCGGAGAGCTCGAGGGCGTTGCCTGCTACCCGGATCTCCGGTCGGTTCCCGGCACGATTGACGGCGTCATCGTCGCAACGCATCCCGACGCCTCAGCAGACGTGGTGCGGCAGGCACACGGTCGCGGCGTCGCCAGCATCTGGTTTCATCGGTCGTTCGGTACGGGCAGCGTCTCTGACGAGGCTGTCCGGCTCTGTGCCGAATTTGGCATCGAGCCGATCGTGGGCGGTTGCCCGCTGATGTACTGCCAACCTGTCGACGTCGGACATCGGTGTTTCCGGTGGTGGCTGAACTTCCGGGGTCGCCTGCCGACGTAAGCCGGCGGAAGCAACACGCACGGTTCCGACTTGGATCGAAGTCTGGTCACGCAATAGTACGGGGAGGGTTACCATGGTCAGTACAAGACTGTTGCTCGGCAGCCTCACAGTTGCAGTGTTGGGCGCAGCGGGCCTCGTGTGGGCATCCTGGAACCGCGGCGTCACCATCGTCCTTCGGAATGCCGATTCGGCTGCGTTGCGTGACGTCACGATCCACGTGACCGGTTGCGACTACCCGGTTGGCAACATCTCCGTCGGATCGACGAGGCGCGTGCTCGTCGATCCGACCGGTGCGTCACACGTCGAGATCTCGCAGCGGCAAGCGGAAGGACGCGGGCGGGTGCTCGTTCCGTGCTATTTCGAAACCGGATTCTCGGGCGCTCTCGAGATCGACCTCAGGTGCGACTCGGCCCTGGTCGTCGGCAACTCGATCTCTGTCGGGTATTGGTGACGGCCGTCGCGGCGGCCGTCAGTTCAGGTCTCCGGCCGCGACGTACACGCCGCCACCGAATCCGGGGTACGCGTGGAAAGACTCGAGCTTGCCCGTCCTGCGGTTCAGCATTTCGATCAGGAATGCCGGGTGCGGGCCGGTGGGGTCACTCGGGTCGATGGCCACGCCCCCGATGCGGCCGCCCACCTTTACGTGGCGCAGCCCCGTTCCCGGGTCGACTAGGACGCCGACTTCGCGCGGGTCGAGAGTGTAGGTGAAGGACTCGCCCGGCCCGATCGTGATGGGATCGATGGCGACACCGGTGAGGTCGAGAATCTGCAGATTCCCGTTGATGTCCGGATCGGGCCGGTTCGGGTTGCCGATCGTCACACGGACCAGTTGCTGGTCGGCGACCGGGACGCCGATCACGACGTCGGTGGTGAGGATCAAATTGCCCGTCTGGCCGAACGCGACTGCGGGGGCGAGCGCGGCGAGGCCGGCGACGAGCGCGAGCAGGTGGAACGTGATTGTTCGTATCTTCATGGAATCACCTCAATCAGAGAAGAATCAGGGTCTGGAAACTCGCGGCGTCCGCCGCTCTCTCCCGCCCTCACTTCTCAACGCGACAGACGGAAGAGAACTGGAACAAGGGAGACCATCCGAACCGCCGGGTCGGCGTCGGCCGAAGTTGCAGTTGGCGAGATCGCCGCCGCCTGTGAGATCGGCCACGAGCTGCCGGCTCTAGAGAACTGCTTTAGGGTTCATCGTCGTGTCTCCTCCTCGTCGTGTGAAGCTCTGGCCGCGGCCACTTAACCCGGATTATTCATGAAGGGCGGTTGAAGTCGTTGTCGTCCGGCCGAAGTGAGCT
>CAZQBW010000133.1:0-13364 GCA_964591515.1 uncultured Clostridia bacterium | reverse complement strand
GGCCTTCAGGCCGATTGCGTCCCAGATCTCGAAAGGGCCGAGATCGCTGCCGAACCGAGCAGGAAGAAGCCCGATGTCCAGGGCATCCGCTTCGCAAGACCGCCGAGCTCCTCGATGTTTCGTGTATGGGTTGCGTGAAGCACGGATCCGGCCGCAAGGAAGAGCAGTGATTTGAACGCCGCATGGTTGATCGTGTGGAAGAGCCCCGCCACGAGCCCGAGCCACGCCAGGTCGGGCCGGCCGTAGCCTCCGAGCAGAAGCGACGCTCCAAGCGCCATTGCGATGATGCCGATGTTCTCGACCGAGTGAAACGCGAGAAGCCGCTTGAGGTCGTGCTCCATCAGTGCATAGAGCACGCCAAGCAGCGCAGATGCGGCGCCGATGGCGAGAACGACGACGCCCCACCAGACCGGCCCGGTTCCAAGCACGACAAAAACGATCCGCACGAAACCGTAGATGGCGATCTTGATTGCGACACCCGACATGAGCGCGCTGATGTGGCTCGGGGCAACCGGGTGAGCAAGCGGGAGCCAGGCGTGAAGCGGGACAAGTCCCGCCTTGATTCCGAATCCGGCCAGGGCCAGCAGAAAAGCCGCGTCGCGGGCATCCGAAGGGAGGGCCGCCGCGATACCGTGCGCGTCGGTGAACGACGTCGTGAGATCGCCTCCCGCCACGACCAGAAAGAGCGGCACGAGAGCGACGAAGGCGACGTGAGAGAGCGCGACGTACCAGATGCTTGCCGAGACGGCCCCCTCCTGCCGGTGCTCGGTGAGCACGCCAAAAAACGTCACAATGACCATCAACTCCCAGGCGACGAGAAAGGTGAGCCCGTTTCCGGCAACGACAACTCCGGCAAAGGACAGCAGCAGGAGGTTGAGGATTGCGCCCACCGAGCGCTCCGAGTAGCGGCCGCGATACGAGTCGGTGTAGCCGAACGAATACACGGACGCCGCGGCGCCAACGAGCCCGGTCACGACGAGAAAGAAGCCGCCAAGCGCATCGACGCTCACCTGTATGGCGCCGAGGGGAAGCGAACTGGCGAAGGAGATCTCGACAGGCACCGTTGTCGCGAGTGCCATCGCGCCAGCTACCGCGCCGACGACGGATCCGGCGAGACCGAACAGCGATGCCGCGCCGCGAGCCCACGTTTTGCGCAGGGCGAGCGAACCGACGATGCCTGCCGCGTAAGCCGAAAACGAAATCGCCAGGAGGATGCTCATTGCGCTCAAGTGAATGCTGCCTACAGGTCGTTGCCCGAGTAGGACTGGTTGAAGGACTTGTTGCAGAGCGGGAAGTCGGGAACGATGTTCTTCAGAAGCGCAAAGGACAGGGGGCGCCAGTTGACGAACGACGGGTCCTTGATCTTTACGCGCGTCAGCCTTCCTTCCTCGTCGGCCATGACCCAGTGGATGATCTGGCCGCGCCAGCCTTCGACGAGGCCGAAGGCAGGTTCGTGTGCGGGCAATGTGCGCAGCGGGACCGAGCGGAGACCCTGCGTCGCGCGTGGAGCCGACTGTCTTATGAGCCGGCCAGCCTCTCGAGCCTCTTCGACTCGCTGCATGGCGCGCGCCTTGACGTCGCCGGCTTCCGAGACGGGAACGCGGAAATCGAGGTCTCCGTACGCCGCGAAGGGATGATCGCGCCTGGTGTCGACGTCGATTCCACACGAGCGGGCTATGTAGCCGAGAACCCCATGGTCCTCGGCCGTCTTTCGGGTCAGTCGACCCGTTTCCTCGAGCCGGTCGACGAGCAACGAGTTGCCGAGGCAGATCTCGACGACTTCCTCGAAATCGTCGAGAACCAAGTCTATCTCCTTGGTGAGTCCTGTCGGATCCTGTAGCTCTGCCGTACGACCGATACCTCCAGGCACGATGCCACCTCGAAGGAGCCGGTTCCCCGTAAGCTCGGCGTTCAGGCGCAGGAGTCGTTCCCGAATCCTCATGCAGTGGGAGTTTGCGACCGCAAATCCGGTGTCGTTGGCGATGGCCCCGAAGTCCGCAATGTGGTTGTAGAGCCTCTCCATCTCGAGGATCAGCACGCGGAAGTACCGAGCGCGACTTGGGATCTCCACTCCAGCAAGCGATTCGATCGCCTGCGAGAACGCCATCGCGTGCCCGACGGTCGTGTCGCCGGAGATCCGTTCCGCGAGCGGCAGCGCCTCCATCGGCGTCTTCCCCTCGAAGAGCTTTTCGGTGCCCTTATGAGTGAAGTAGAGCCGCGCCTTCATGGCGATGATCGTCTCGCCGACGACGCTGAAGCGGAAATGCCCGGGCTCGATGATGCCGGCGTGCACGGGGCCGACCGGGATCTCGAAAACGCCTTCGCCCCCGACCTTCTGAAACGGAAACGACTCGCCGTTGTCGACGAACTCGGCGCACGCGGCGTCCTTGCGAAGCGGGTAGAAGTCCGCCGGCCAGAAGCCGTGACGAACGAGCGGCCGCTCGTTCGGATGATCCTCGAAGACGATCCCGAACATGTCCCGGATCTCTCGCTCGTATAGCGACGCCGGAAGCGAGAAGGTCGCAATGGATCGCAGCGGGCGGCCGTCCTCGGGAACGTCCTTCGTCGCGTGGACGAAGAGATTGCTTCCGGCCGAGGCGAACACGTACGAGATCTCGAAACACGCACGGTCGAGCCGCCGATCGGTTGCAACTATGAGTGCCAGCCTGAAGTCGAAGTCGGTCTCGAGCGTCATCGCCACCGCGAGCGGCGCACCTGCGGCCATTCTCAGGTGAAGCTCGTTTCCGCGCACAATGCGCATGTCGAAGACGCTTCCGCTGAGGGTCTTTCCCAGTTGATCGATGATCTCGGCGAGCGTAGTCATACGGCAATGATCTCCACCGTCTTTCGAATCAGGATTGCGGCGTCCTCCGGGATGTGGACGCAGAGAATCACGAGAATGGCGAAGACGACGAGATAGGCGGCGATGCGCCAGACGGGCGTGTCGCTGGTGACGGTCTCGTCTGGAGGGTTTCCGTAGAGCATCCGGTTCATGTGGATGATGAAGGCGATGAACGCGACGGCGAGAAGGACGAGCGTGAGGGCCAGCACGACGTAGCTGCCAGTGACGTAGCACGCCCGAAAGAGTGCAAGCTCCGACATGAAGATCCCGAAGGGAGGCGCGCCGAGCATCGTCAGCATCCCGGCAGCATATAGGCCGCCGGTCCACGGCATCGTCGCGAGAAGCCCTCGAACGTCTTCGATTCGAACCGACCCGTACGCCCGCTCGATGTCACCCGCGAGCAGGAACATGACGGACTTCGCCGCCGTGTGATTGACGAGATGCAGGATGGCGGCAAACACGCCGAGCGGGCCGAGAGCAAGGCCGATGCAGATCAGGCCCGCGTGCTCGACGCTCGAGTAGGCGAGCATCCGCTTGTAGTTTCGCTGGATCACGACGCTGAACGCGCCGACGCCGAGCGAGGCGATACCGAGCGCGAGCAACAGGGCGTCCGAAAATCCATCGGAGCTTGCCGTGTCGACGACGATCTTCCACCGGATGATCGCATACATCGCGACGACGAAAAGCGAGGACGACATCAGCGCACCGAGCGGTGCCGGAGCCTCGCCGTAGGCATCGGGTTTCCACGTGTGCATTGGCGCAAGTCCCGCCTTCGTGCCGTAGCCGACC
This sequence comes from uncultured Clostridia bacterium, assembly GCA_964591515.1. GTDB lineage: Bacteria > Acidobacteriota > Blastocatellia > UBA7656 > JADIYM01 > JADIYM01. The sequence goes on along the minus strand of CAZQBW010000133.1, from coordinate 9,733 downwards.
AGAATCAGTGCGAACGAGAAGCGCAGCACTTCGGGCTTGAGCTTCGAGGCACTTGCGACAAGGACCGGCCAGTTGAGGGAGTTCGCATCGTGGCCCACAAGGGTTGCAAAGCCGAAGTACGCCACGACCGTGCCCAGGAACGCGATGGCGATGCCGACCGAGCCGATCAGGATGTACTTCCAGGATGCTTCGACCGAGTTCTTCGTGAGCGTGGTCGGAATCAGGATGGCCGACACGATGGTCGTGGCTTCGATGGCGACCCACATGAACCCGACGTTGTTCGTCGTCACCGCAAAGAGCATCACGGCCGCGAACAGGTTCATGAAGATGTGAAAACGTCGAAGTTTCACGCGGCCGAACTGCCTGGCCCTGCGCAGCCCGGGTCCGAGCGTGAAGACGACGAGCACGCCAAACGCGACGCACACGGCGGCCAGGGCCGAGAGGGCGTCGGCGCGCAGGACCTCGCTTGCTCCGAAAGTCGGCGGCTCTCCTCCCCGCGCCACGATCGCGGCAAGCCCGACGGCTGCGCCAAGCGACACCATCGCAAGGACGACGCCGATGCGACCGACGAAACTGCGGTACGGACGCACGACGGCGGCGAGCGCCGCGGCCACGAGCGGTGGGAGCAGCAGTGCGACGAAGAGCATGCTCACGCGCCCCCTCGGCCTGCGACGCGATCGACCGGCCGGATCGTGACCTCGGTCAGCATGTTCAGCTGTTCGACGTCGATGGAATCAAACGTTGTATCGATGTGGTAGAGGAAGACCTGCATCACCCAGAACCCCATTAGGACATCGAGGAACACGCCGAGCTCGACGATGAACGGAATGCCGTACGTGCCGAGGATCGCGAGCAACGCGATGCCGTTCTCGAGCACGAGAAAGCTGATGATCTGAGTGAGTGCCTTCTTGCGGCTGATGATGACGAACAGGCCGATGAACACGATTCCCATCGCGAGGGGGATTCCGGAGCGCGTCGGCAGATCGCTCTCGATGACGAGCGGTCGTGTCACGACGTAGGACAGCAGCACGAGGACACCCCCGATGAGCAGCGACGTCGCGGTGTTGACGTACGGACTGTCTTCCCTGAGCGCACCGAAGCGGCGCCGCGTCCTTCGCAGAACGGCCGGAATGGCAATCACCTTGAGCAGCAGGAACAGTCCGGCGACGTAGTAAAGCTCCGGATCGCTGCCGAAGTACGCGACAACGGCAGTCACCGCGCTCACGACCGCCGATTGGACGGTGAAGGCCGCCGCAAACGAATCGAGGCTGCGACGCCACAGGAGCATGAAACTGCACACGAGCGCGAGACTCGCTCCAAGTGCCGTAAGCTGGCTGAAGAGGGAATCCATCCGGGCTACCTCACGACAAACGAGGATGTGACGGCCAGTAGCGCCAGCACGAACGACACGCTCAGAAGCTCCGGGACGCGGAACAGGCGCAGTTTCGCAAGCCGCGTCTCGAGTGCCGCGATCGCGCATCCGAGCACCGCGACTTTCCCGAGTAGCGTGAGCGATCCGATGAGGATGGCCAAGGGGTCGTTCGTTGTGGCAATGCCCCACGGCACGTAGAGGTTTGCAAGCAGCGACAGAAAGATGAACAGCTTCATCCCGGACGCCCATTCGATGAGCGCGAGGTAGCGTCCCGAGTATTCGAGGATCATGGCTTCGTGAATCATCGTCAGCTCGAGATGCGTGGACGGGTTGTCGACAGGCAGCCGGCCCGTCTCGGCGAGCATTACGATGAACAGAGCGGCGAACCCAAGCAGGTGGCCAGGCGCGGCGACCGTGGTCGGGGCGTTGAGCGTCTCGGCGACGATTCGTCCGAGGTCGGTCGATCCCGCTCCGACGGCGAGGCTGAAGATCGCAAGCGCGATCGTGGGCTCGGCGAGCGCTGCGACCGTCATCTCGCGGCTCGAGCCCATGCCACCGAACGGCGAACCGGTATCTAGTCCAGCCAGCGCGAGGAAAAACGTTCCGAGCAGCAGCAGGTAGACGACAACGATCAGGTCGCTGCCGAGCGCGACCGGCACGGGAATTCGGACGAGCGGCACGAGAAGCGCCACGGCCAATGTGCTCGCGAAAAGGATGTAGGGCGTCACCCTAAACACCCACGACGCGGTGTCCGAGACGACGACCTCCTTGCCGAAGAGCTTCCGGAGCTCGAAGTACGGCTGCCAGATCGGCGCGCCGCGGCGATTCTGCATCCGCGCCTTCAACCATCGGATGAGCCCGACGAGCGCCGGCGCGAGGGCAAGCACGAGCGCCACGTTTATGAGCTGCAGGAGGTATTCAGTCATGTCAGTGCCACACCCTTGCCGCAACGAGGAAGATGAGAACCGCGATCGACAGATAGAGCAGGTAGGCGTGGACCGATCCCGACTGAAGCCGGCGGACGCGAGTTGCCACGGTCCTGACGGCCAGCAGGAGCGGATCGTAGACATAGGCCGCGAAGCTCTGTCGAAGGTCGCTCGCGTAGTGGATCCGGTGAACGAAGTACTTCGAATCGGGATGGTAGTCGACCGAAACGTCCTCGAGCGGCCGATACACGGCTGCAAAGACGCGGCGCAGGGGCTCGGCGAAGGCCGTCGCCGTGTACTGCATGCGCGACGTCTGACCGTACCGACCACATCCCCACGTCTTGCTCAGACGCGAGCGGATCGGCCCGTGAAGCGCCCGAATCGAGAGCAGTATCCCTGCTGCGCCGACGAGGAGAATTATCGCGAGCGCCCCTGGCGAGTACGCGGAAAGCCCCGACGGTGTCGCAAGCAAATGGGCGGAGGGCATCGACACGACAGACACCCCCTCTCCCACGACGCCCGAAGCCGCCCGCGAGAGCACGGGCGCTATCAGTGATGGAAGCAGACAGATCGCGACCGACCCGGCTGCAAGCAGTACCATGCCGGCGCGCATCGACAACGGCGACTCGTGAGCGGTCTCGCTCGCTTCGCTTCGCGCGAGACCGAGAAACGAGATTCCGAATGCCCGAACGAAGCACGCCGCGGCGAGTCCTCCCGCAAGCGCGAGCGCTCCGGCGGCAACCGACATCAGTGCCGCACCCTCAGGATCGCCGATCCGGGCACCGCCGAGCAGCGCCTGAAAGACGAGCCACTCGCTCGCAAAGCCGCCGAATGGCGGCAGTGCCGCAGCCGACACCGCGCCGAGACAAAAGAGCACGGACGTCCACGGCATCCGCCGCGTGAGACCGCCAATCATTTCCATGTCCCGCGTGCCCGTCGCATGCAGAACGCTTCCGGCGCCGAGAAACAGCAACGCCTTGAACGCGCCGTGACTGAGCACATGATAGAGACAGCCGAGAAGGGCCAGCGCGGCGAGCTCCTCGAGACCGTAGCTGCGAAAAAACACCGCCGCTCCTGCCGCAATCAGAATGATGCCGACGTTCTCGACCGTGCTGAAGGCGAGCAGGCGCTTGAGGTCCTTCTGCATCAGCGCGTAGAGCACACCACCGATCGCCGACACTGCGCCGATCGCAAGCGCGACGCCTCCCCACCAGGCCGGTCCGACGCCCAGGAGGTCGATCGAGACACGCAGAAACCCATATATGGCGATCTTGACGACGACGCCCGAGAGCAGCGCACTGATGTGGCTTGGGGCGACCGGGTGTGCCATCGGCAACCATACGTGCAGCGGAACGAAGCCCGCTTTTGCACCAAAGCCCGCGAGTGCCAGAAGAAATACCGCACTCGACGCCGCCGGCGACAGGCTCCCGGCGTTGGCGCGAATCTCGGCAAACGTTGCAAAGAGGTCGCCGCCCGAGAGAATGAGGAACATCACGACGAGCGCAAGGAAACCGACGTGCGAAATGGCCACATACCAGGTCGCCGCGCGAATCGTCGACCGTCCGTCGTACTCGGTGAGCACGGCGGCGAATCCGGCAAGCGTCATGCCCTCCCAGGCGAAGAGGAACCCGATCGGCGACGTCACGCTCACCGTAAGCGTCAGGAACAAGAGCAGTGTGTTGAGAACCACGCCGAGCGCCGCGAGCGAATATCGGCCCTCGTAGGAACCCGAGTAGCCGAAGCCGTAGATTGCGGCGGGAACCGCGGCGAGTCCGATCAGAACCAGGAACACGGCCCCGAGCGGGTCCACGTGCAGATGAAGCTGCGAATGAAGCGCCGAGAGCATCGACGCGAGATCAACTTCGCGTTCGGTGACGAGCACCGAACAGCCCACGACGGCGCCGGACCCTGCGCCGAGAGCTGCAAACAGCGCAACCGCTGCCCGACCAACGGCGCCGCGCCATATGAGCGCCGAGATCATTCCGTGCAAATAGCAGGCCAGCGATACGACGAGCAGAACGCGCATCAGAGTCGGTCCAGGGCGGCGAGAATTCCCGTCAGGATGGCGGTCGGCGTTGGGGGGCAGCCGTCCACAAAGACGTCAACCGGAATCACCGTGTCGACGCTTCCGGCAATCGCATAGCTGCCGGCGAAAACTCCGCACGTTCGGGCGCAGTCTCCAACGGCGACGACGAGTTTCGGATCCGGCGTCGCCTCGTACGTCTTTCTGAGAGGGAGCTCCATATTGCGCGTCACCGGGCCGGTCACGAGCAGCATGTCTGCGTGCCGCGGCGAGGCGACAAAGTGAATGCCGAAGCGAGAAGCGTCATAGGTCGGTCCCGTGAGCCCCGATATCTCGATCTCACAGCCGTTGCACGACCCGGCGTCGACTTCGCGAATGGCAAGCGCCCGGCCGAGAAGCCTTCGTGTTCTGGTCTCGACGGCCTGAAGGACGCGCTCGACATCGGCTTCGAGAGGCGTGAACGGCTCGGTCACAAGTCCGGTTCTGAGGATCTTCGATAGCAGTGATGACATGTGGCCCCTCCGGATCAGCCTGGAATTGTCCCAGGCGTGCTGCCCGCCAAGTCCACGTGAACGGCGAAGACAATGTGAGTGTGTCCGGACAATGATCGACACCGACGACGTGCCGCACGCGGTGACGCGAATCGAAGCGAGAAGCCCCCGGCTATTTCCGGTCGTCGGGACTGTCCGTCACCTCGCATCTTCGAGCTCCTTCAGTAATCGAACGAGATCGCCGACAGTCTCACACCGCTCGACCGTCCCTTCCGGTATGCCAAAATGGAAAGCCATCTCGAGATCCACGAGAAAGACGAACCTCTCCACGTCGTCAGCGCCCGGACCGAACAAAACATCGTCGGTCGAGAGCGCTTCTGGAGCGACGTCTCGCGATGCCGCGACGACCGCCGCGACGATCGCGAAAGTCGCGCAGGCCTTAATATCCGAAGACTTCAACTCCGCACTCCGATCGCCCGGCGTCGGCGACGGCCCGCCCGGTTCCCCTGGAAGCTGATCGATTTGGAGTTGTTCCCGTGGCTTGGCCGTGACCGACCTTGCTCCCAGCATCGACGCGCGCGAGCAAGCCGACCGAGGCAACGAAACGGGCGTCGAGCAATGCTTCGAGAACCGTTCGGGCATCGGCCTTCCGATTGCCGAACGCGTCGCTGAATCCGTGCGGCGCTCACGAGCATCGATGACCTCCCGTTTCCGACAGAGCCAGTGTTTCAGTGCATATGCGGCCCATCCTCTGACCGCTCGCCATGTGCATGGGCCAGGGGCTCGAGGCGGGACCCCCGTTCCGGTCGTCGACAACGATGATGGCGCCGCCCCTGGTGCAGAAAACAACCTCGCCGTCGGACGTGACGAGCGGTGAAGTGGTGACTGCGTCATCGGCCCGAAGTGCCCATTTCAGCGTTCCGTCCGGATGGACGGCGTATGCGTGCCGGTCGAGCGAACCAAAGTAGACCGTTTGGTCAGACGCAACGGCCGGCGACGAACAGACGCCAAGCGCTGCCGAAAAACTCCACTGCAGGACTCCGATCCGAGACAAGGCGTACAGACAATGGTCCCACGATCCGACATAGAGGGTGCCATCGGCGGCAATCGCGGGTGCTGAGCCGTGGATCGGCTTTCCGATCGGACACGACCACTTGAGGTCGAGCCGATCCGAGAGGCAATAGACGCGGCCATCGCGAGCGCTCGAGATGATCTCGCCGTCAAACCCCAGCGCCGGCGCCGCGGCGATTCGGCTGTCGAATCGACACACCGCCTTCTGAATTCCTCGCGGCGTAAGTCCGATCAAGCGTCCGTCACGAGTTCCTACATACACGGTCCCGTCGCCACCGATTACCGGTGGCTCGACGACGAGTCCGTCGATCACCGATTCCCACTCGACCACTCCATCCGGGTCGAGTCCGGTCATTCGGGTCTCGGAACGGTCGTCGGCGCCACCTCGGCGCAGTCCAATGACGATCGTCCCGTCCTCGGCCACGGCGGCCGCCGTGGCGGCTCCCGCCTGGGACGGCCCCCGCCAGAGAGTCGACCCGTCGCGATCGACCGCAACGAGCTGGCCGTGGTCCGGTGCGACGAGAATGTGACCGTCATCGGTCACGGCTACCGGCGAGTCGCCGAGATCTCCGCCAATCTGCACTCTCCATTTCAGATCGCCACGCGTCGAAACCGCATTGAGCCAGCCGTCCCGGCTGCCAATGCAGATGACTCCATTAGAGTGGAGGGCTGGAGCACACCGACCTAGATGGCCGTCGAGGTGGAAGCGCCGAATCCGATCCGGGGTATTTCTCGTCATCGGAGTATCACCAGGTCAACCTGCGCCTCGCCTGAGCGTCTGTAACTTTGCATCTATGCGATTCTGCATATTCGAATGGAAAAAAAAGGAGCTCGACAGGCCATACCACTACCTTGTCGGCCGTTCGCGCTCGATCTCCTCGAGCATCGTCCGAACGCCGACCAGGTGATTGTTGAAAATGTCCCTTGCGACATCGAGAAGGCTGAAGACGGCCGGATCGACCACCGAGTAAAAGACGCTTGCCCCTTCCTTGCGCGTCGAGACGATGTTCTTGTTTCGAAGCACCGCCAGCTGCTGCGAAGCGTTCGCCGACTCGACCCCAAAACGCGTGCTAATCTCGTTGACGGTCAATTCGCCTTCACGCAAGGCATCGAGGACCGCAATTCGCAGCGGGTGCGCCAGCGCTTTGAAGAACTCGGCCTTGAACACGCTGAGTCGCTGACTCTGCTGCATTCCGCTCCTCCGATCCAAGACTGCAAGAATTCACGATTGCAAATCTGCAACTCCTTTTAGCAACGAGGCCAGCGGCTGTCAAGCCGATGTACGAATCACTCTCTGTGTCGCTGCTCCTCGGGGACTCGCCGTCACCGGAACACGGTAAATCGATGCTCCGTGAACGATCTGCGGTCCTGGATGATATTCACCTGGAGACCGTTGAAAACTCTGCCAACCTGACGTTCGAGGTGACGCGAGGCGTCCTTCGCGACCATAGAACTGGCCCGTTCCTTCCCATTGTCGCCGACCGTCGTGGTCTTGACGCACAGGCTCAGGTATTGACAGTTCCGGCTTGACGCACAATTACTTCCTTTCCATCCATGAAAGTACCCCTAATTCATCTCCAGGCGCCTTCGCGGAGTCGGCTGCCGATCGACGAGGGCTACTTCGGCGCGTCTCGATTGCGGGGCCGATGTCGCAAGATGGCCCGAAGCGACCGTGGCCGCTCGTTCGTTTGCTCGCGGCTGTCGCGACGATGGCGGGATCTGGTCGCATCGGTACGAACTCGGGCCGGGCGCTGATATCCACAATGTCGGATTCGAAGTCTCCCGTTACAACATGTCACAGGAGCGGGCGGGCTTCACGCACTTCGGTGGGCAGTCGATCTGGAGTCCGTCGCGGTACTTGGGCTCCGCGAGCCGGCTGTACTGTGTTGCGCTCGAATCGCTGCTGGGATTCACGATGCGGGGTTCGCTCTCTCGGGTGTACCAATGCGTACCGACTTAGTGGAAGGGCTTTTCGATGCAGGTTCGCCGGAGGTTCGGTCTATCGAATCGAGGTCCGGATGGCGTCAGTCGCGGGGTTGCGCAGGTCGAACGGGAAGGAGCGGCCGTCGCCGGCGAATGGATCGATCTCGTGGACGACGGAAGCGACCACCGCGTCCGCGTCGTCATGGACGCCGAGCCGACAGACCGTACCGGTTGACGCGACGCTCAGTCAGGGGCTGCAGTTCTCCCGAGGCCGGCACCGCTTGGCCGACCTCGAGAGAACGGACGACTATGGATTCGTCGATTTCGCTCGCGAGTCCGAGTCCCTGAGATCCGAAGCGGAGAGCGAACGATCGAGCCAGTCTTTGAACCGAGTAGCGCCGAGTCTCGCTTCTCCGTGCGGAACAAGCGTGCGCTCATTGAGCTTGGCGCCGAAATAGAGCGCGTTCGGGTCGGTGACGACGGGGCGCGGGTCGCTACGAGCCGCGAGATCGATTCGGATGAGCTCGTCGAGAGGGAATGCCTCCGGTCCCGCGACGTCGATGGTGCCGTTCAATGGCGGCCCTTCGGCTACGCTCGCGACCGCGATCGCGACATCGTCGGCCGCGATGGGTTGAATGAGGTCGGGCGACAATCGAAGGCTCTTACCATCGCTCGCCGCGTCGCCGATACCGCGAACGAACTCGAAGAACTGGGTCGCCCGAACGATCGAATAAGGAATCGAGGATTCCTTTAGCAAATTCTCCTGAGCAATCTTTGCCGGGAAATAGCCACTGTCGAGAAGTCGTTCGGATCCGACGACCGAGAGTGCGACGTGATGTCCAACGCCCGCGTTGGCCTCCGCTTCTAGGAGGTTCCGGGTTGACGTCTCAAAGAACGCCAGCACCGCTGCGGCTTCCCACGAAGGCGAGTTCGACACGTCGACGACGACCGAAGCGCCCGAAAGTGCCTCGGCCAAACCCTCGCCGGTCACGGTATTGACTCCCGATTTTGGCGAAGCCGCGATGGCTTCGTGACCGTGTTCCTTGAGAATGGTCACGACTCGTGACCCGATCAGACCGCTGCCGCCAATCACAATGATTTTCATAACTACCTTTCCCCCGAATTTCGGCCGGGGCATCCCACACCACCGTTCCTTTTGGCGTAGACAGTGGAACGCATCGGCTCGTGACAGAATATGCCCGAATGCTCAGTTGATGAATGCAATCTGGAGGGTCGGAAACCTCAGACACCCCGAACTCATGGAGTACGCCTGGGATTCACTTCGGCTGATAACGTCTGGGCAAACCCGACGCGCTCGCCTACAACGGAGGAGGCGCGGCATTTGTCGGCGCCGCCGTCGACGGATCAGTACATGGGCCTGGCGGGGCTGACGCCGAGCAACGCGCCAGTCGTAGACATGCGGCGGGCTGGAGCCACGCGTATATGTCAGTCACCGCGCCCGAGCCGTTCCCGCTACTAGTCCCCGGTAAGTTCGGCCTCTGCCGGATGCCTGCTGTCGCCGGGGAGTTTTCGCCGTTCAGCCCGTCCGGCAATTGACAGCGAACTCGCAGTGCAGACCGCGCTCGCCATGATGAGGGGAGGGCCGAACGCCAGGAACTCTCCCCACCAGGCCTCCCCGCGAAGGGCCGCTCCAACGGCGAAAATTCCGGACAGCAGAAGGCCACTCGCGGCGCCTCAACCTGCAACACGCGTAAGTGACGTGCGTTCAAATCCACGACGACTCACGATTCCCACGAGGATCCCGGAGACGATTATGCCGGCAACAAATCCGAGCGGAGCGAACTGGAGGGCAAACGGAAGGTCGGAGTAGAAGCCGCATCCGCGCCAGTAAGACCCCGGCACCAAACCATGCCACTCCCCAGATGAGGCCATCCCGAATGCCGCGCGGATGCGACGCCGCCACTTC
>CAZQBW010000132.1:1568-13511 GCA_964591515.1 uncultured Clostridia bacterium | reverse complement strand
TGGAACGGCGATGGATCGGACACGATCGGGCTCTACGATCCGGTGACGGGGGTGTTCTTCCTGAAGAACACGACTTCGCCCGGAGGCGCCGATCTGGCATTCAACTTCGGACCGTCAGGACTCGGGTGGAAGCCGATCGTCGGTGACTGGGACGGGAACGGGACCGATACGGTCGGGCTCTACAGCCCGACGACCGGAACGTTCTTCCTTCGAAACGCGAATGCGCCGGGAGGAGCCGACGTGACGTTCGGCTACGGTCCGGCCGGCGCGACGCCGGTGGTCGGTGACTGGGACGGCAACGGCGCGGACTCGGCTGGGGTGTACATCCCGGCCACGTCGACGTTCTTCCTCAGGAATTCGAACGCACCGGGTGGCGCGGACCTCGTATTCAGCTTCGGCGCGGGTGGGGCGGGATACGTGCCGATCGTTGGCGACTGGAACAATGACGGCGCGGACACGATCGGGCTCTACCAGCCGGCCGGGGGGAGTTTCTTCCTGCGAAACGCAAACTCGCCTGGAGGCGCCGCGATGGTGTTCGGCTATGGTCCTCCGTCGGGAATGGTGCCGATTCGGGGAGACTGGAACAACCTGTAGGGACCACCAGAACCCCGAGCGGTAGCGAGGGGCCGGTAGTACGGGATGTCGTCATTCGGTAGCGGGTCAGAACCGGGAGCGATAGCGACCGGGTAGTGTTGGAATCGTATGCCTCACGATTCCAGCCCCACCCGGTCGCTGACGCTCCCGGTACTGATCTCGGCCACGCGGTGCGTCCGTCGAGCAGCGCCAACCCGGAAGCACGGGCGCCGGACAAGTGCCCAGGACGCCAAGTCAGCGCGGGACGTTCGCCAGGAACGCCGCCGCCACGTCGTGCGGAGATCGCTTCTCGTCATCGACGGCGAGATTCATTCTCCGCATCTCGGTGTTCGTGATCTTCCCGGCGATTCGGTCGAGCGCGCGCCCCAGCGCCGGCTCGCGCTCGAGCGCGTCGCGCCGATAGACCGGCACGGCCTCGTAGGGCGGGAAGTAACGCCGATCGTCCTCGAGCTGGACGAGACCGAGCGTTTCGATCAGTCCGTCAGTCGCGTTGCCCGCGATGATGTCCACCTGTCCGGACGCAAGAGCCCGATAGGTCAGCGCTAGCTCCATCTCCGCCGGTGCCTCGCGGAACTTCAAACCATATGCCCTAGCGAAGCCCTTGTACCCATCCGCTCTCGACACGAAGTCCTGGCCGAATCCCGCGCGCCACGTCGGCGCGTAACGCGCCGCGTCCGAGACCGTCCGCAGATTCAGCCTTCTTGCATCGTCGCCACGAACCAGAATTGCATAGGTGTTGTCGTACCCGAGAGGCTTCCCGACCTCGAGCCCGAACTGCGATGCGTAGCTCGCCGCCACTCGATCGTATACGGCCCGTGGATCCGTCAGCGGCGTGTTCTTGAGGATCGCCACGTCCATCGTTCCGGTGTACTCGACATAGACGTCGAGTTGGCCGGAAACGAGTCCCCGATGACAGAGATCGCCCCCAAGCTCGAACTGACGCTGGACCGCCACGCCCTCGGCCTCGAGCGCCTGGGCCACGATCTCGCCGAGTATGACCTGCTCGGTGAAGTCCTTCGCCGTCACGACGATCGGACGCCGTCCGGTCGCGCCGTCCGTTGCCTTCGAGCCCGTCCAGGCCCAGAAGCCGGAAGAGACCAGCAACCCGGCCGCGGTCAACGCCGCGACCGTCCTGGCGGCACGTGCCCGCAGCTGCGACGCGCCCGGCGCGAACGACGCCGAAATCCACCCGAGCAGCGCGTCCGCCACAAGCGCCATCGCGGCCGCCGGTACCGCCCCCTGAAGGATCAGGCTGTTGTCGTTCATCCTGAGACCGCGGAAAATCAGCGTTCCAAGCCCGCCCGCGCCGACCGCAGCCGCAATCGTCGCAGTTCCGACGGAGATCACCGTGGCCACGCGCAATCCCGCAACGATGACGCTCGCCGCGAGCGGCAGCTCGACGAGCCGCAACAGCTGGCCGTCCGTCATTCCCATCCCGATCGCCGCTTCGCGCACCGCCGGGTCGACGCCTCGAATGCCCGTGAAAGTGTTCCGCACGATCGGCAATAGCGCATAGAGAAACAGCGCTATCAACGCCGGGACGCGCCCGATGCCGTAGACGCCGAGAATCGGAATCAGGAAGCCGAACAGCGCGAGACTCGGGATCGTCTGGAAGACGTTTGCCAGTGCGAGCACCGGCCCACTCATCGTCGGCCGCCTGGTCAGGAGCACGCCGACCGGCACGCCGATGGCCGCGGCGCCGGCGACTGCGACCGCGACGAGCATCAGGTGTTCGAAGATTAGGTCCATGGGTGCTGCCGGATGAACGTGGGTCAGCCGCCGTCCGCGAATCCGACTCCGGAGCCAAGGAATGCGAGGGCTTCCGGATCCGATGAGCGCCGAAAGTCGTCCGGCGTCGCCAGCTCGATCAGGCGTCCCTCTCGAAACAGGCCGATGCGGCTCGCGAGCGCGAAAGCCTCGGCGAGGTCGTGCGTCACGAAAATGATCGTCTTCCCCAGCCGCTCGGCGAGCGAACGGAACTCGCGCTGCATCTCGGCCCGCGTCAACGGATCGAGCGCGCCGAATGGCTCGTCCATCAGGAGGATGGGCGGATCCGCCGCAAGGGCCCTGGCGACGCCCACTCGCTGACGCTGCCCACCCGACAGCTCGCCGGGAAACCGGTCCGCAAACCGTACTGGATCGAGCCCGACCAGCTCGAGCAACTCAGCCACACGACGGTCGATTCTCTCGCGTTCCCAACCGTTGAGCTCGGGGACGAGTCCGACGTTCCGCCCTACCGAGAAATGCGGCAGTAGGCCCGCTTCCTGAATCACGTATCCAATTCCCCGACGCAGCTGGATCGGATCCCACGCAGTCGTCGGTTTCCCTTCGACGACAACCTCGCCAGTCGACGGCTCGAGCAGCCGATTGATGAGGCGAAGCGTCGTCGTCTTCCCCGATCCGCTTCGCCCGAGCAGCACGAGTGTCTCTCCTGGCGCCACGTCGAACGTCAGGTCGGCCACGAGTGTGACCGCGCCAATCCTCACCGACGCGTCGTGAAACGCGACTGCCGGCTTCGTGTTCGATCCCTCCACGCCAGATGTACTGCCACAGAATGGCCCGGATGAACACCTCAATCAGCGGTCGGCAACCGATTCCTTGCAACTGTGGCCCGCACTCGCATCGCGGGATATACTCCGCCCGAATGCCAACCAATGATCGCTTGCTGCGTGCGCTTGCGCGCGAACCCGTCGACCGGCCGCCCGTCTGGATGATGCGCCAGGCCGGCCGTTACCTACCCGAATATCGCGCCATTCGCGCGACGAACGACTTCATGACGATGTGCAAGACACCTGAACTTGCCATCGAAGTGTCGATGCAGCCCATTCGGCGATTCGGCATGGACGCCTCGATCGTCTTCTCGGACATCCTCGTTCCCATCGAGGCCATGGGTATCCCGGTCGAGTTCAACCCGGCGCCGGTGCTCTCGGAACCCGTTCGAACCGCTGCCGACGTCGACCGGCTCCGGATCCCGGATCCGGTGGACGAGACCGGTTTCGTACTCGAAGCGATCCATGGACTCAGGCAGACGCTCGACAACTCGATTCCCGTCATCGGATTCGCCGGTGCTCCGTGGACACTGGCGTCATATGCCATCGAGGGCGGTGGATCGAAGACCTACGCGATCACGAAGCAGATGATGTACTCGGATCCGGCGCTCTTCCACCGGCTCTCGGAGAAGATCGCCGACACGATCGCCATCTACCTTGCAGCGCAGATCGAGGCCGGCGCCGAGGCCGTTCAGATCTTCGACTCGTGGGCCGGCAACCTGTCTCTCGACGATTACATCGCGTACGCGCTGCCTTACACGCGTCGCATCGTCGAGCAACTTCCCTCTGGGAGCGTCCGCACCGTGCACTACATCGGCAACGGCGCACACCTCGTTGAAGCGGCCGCATCGGCTGGCACCGATGCACTGAGCGTCGACTGGCGGACCGACATTTCCGAGGCGCGCCACCGCACGCGGAACAACGTCGCATTTCAGGGAAATCTTGACCCCTGCGTTCTGCTCGGGCCGCGCGACCGCGTCGTCGCCGAAACGCTGCGAATGCTCGACGCCTGCGCCGGCGAGCCGGGCTACGTCGCCAATCTCGGCCACGGAATCCTCCCGACCACACCGGTCGAGAACGCCGAGGCCTTCATCGCGACCGTTCGCGCGGCCGCTGGAAAGGCCGCATGAGCACCGAAGCCAACGCCATCGACATCCGTATCCAGGGCGAGACCGTTTCCCTGCCGATCGAAGTGCTCGACCGATACAACGTTCACGGGCCACGCTACACGAGCTATCCCACCGCTCCGGAATGGACTGACACCTTCGGGGTCGACGACCTGCGCCGCGCGTTCGCGAGCGCGAACGCCGAGGACCGCCGGCCGGTGTCGCTCTACTTCCACATTCCCTTCTGCGAGAAGCTCTGCTGGTTCTGCGGCTGCAACGTCATCATCAACAAGGACAAGGAAGTCGCGCACCCGTACCTCGACAGGTTGAAGACCGAGATCGACCGCTTCGCCGACAACGTCGATCCGTCGCGGCCGACCGTTCAATTCCATTGGGGCGGCGGCACGCCGACCTACCTGTCGCCCGAGCAGATGCGCGATCTTTACAGCCATACGGCCTCGCGATTCCGGATCCTTCCCGACGCCGAGATCGGCGTCGAGGTCGACCCGCGGGTGACGACGTCCGAGCACATTGCCGCCGCGGCCGAGCTCGGATTCAACCGCGTGTCGATGGGCGTCCAGGACTTCGACCCGAAGGTCCAGGAAGCCGTCAATCGCAACCAGACGTTCGATCAGACGGCCGCGACCGTTGCGCAGTCGCGCGAACACGGAATGACGAGTGTGAACATCGACCTGATGTACGGACTGCCGTACCAGACGATCGAGTCGTTCCGCGAGACTGTGGAGCGCGTCATCGAACTGTCGCCCGAGCGCATCGCCCTGTTCAACTACGCCCACGTGCCGTCGCTTCGCCACGCTCAGAACGCGTTCCGCCGAATGCCAATGCCCGTCGGACTCGAAAAATTCGAGATATTCCGCGCGGCAATCGAGCGCTTCACCGACGTGGGTTACGTCTTCATCGGTCTCGACCACTTCGCCAAACCCGAGGATGAGATGGCCCGGGCCCAGGTGGACCGGACTCTGCGTCGCAACTTCCAGGGCTACACCACGAAGGCCGGCAGCGACCTGTACGCGATGGGAGTGAGCTCGATCAGCCAGATCGGCCGCGCGTTCGCGCAGAACTACCGCGATACCGAGAGCTATTTCACTCGTATCGATGCAGGCGATCTTGCGACGATGCGCGGCATGTGGCTCACGGACGACGACGTGCTGCGGTCGGCGGTAATCGAGCGGTTCCTGTGCCATTGCGTCATTCACATGAAGGAATTCGAGGACGAGTTCGGCATCGACTTTGCCGCGACGTTCGCCGACGCCATCGAGGATCTGCGGGCCTACGAGGCCGACGGTATGGTCCGAATCTCGAGCGACCGGATCGAAGTAACGCCTCTCGGGCGGCTGTTCATCCGTAACCTCGCGATGCCGTTCGATGCTTATCTCAGGCGCCGGTCGCCTGACGACAAACCGATCTTCTCGAAGACGCTCTAGGATGCACGGAGACTCAGTGGTGACCGGAACCGGACGGGCGGATCGATGATCGGCGTGTTGCTGTTCAATCTCGGCGGCCCCGAGCGGCTCGAGGACGTCCGGCCGTTCCTCTACAACCTCTTTTCGGACCGCGAGATCATCAACCTGCCGGCGGTGTTCCGGCTTCCTCTCGCGGCGTTCATCGCGCTGACGCGAGGTCCGAAGTCGCGCGGCTACTACGCGAAGATCGGCGGCGGGTCGCCGCTGCGCCGCGACACCGAGTCCCAGGCGCGAGCACTCGAGGCGGCGCTTGCCGCGCGTGGCATTCCCGCCCGCACCTACGTCGGGATGCGCGCCTGGAATCCCTTCATCGGCGAAGCCGTTGATGCGATGCAACGCGATGGCATTCGCGAGGCCGTCATCCTGCCGCTCTACCCGCACTTTTCCGTGTCGACCACGGGCTCTTCGACAAAGGAGCTCTACCGCGTCGTTTCGAAGCGTGGCGGGGTGCGCGACATGCGCCGTCGATACATCACGCGATGGTTCGACGATCCCGGCTACATCGACGCCGTCGCTCGTCGGATCGAGGAGCAGCTCCCGAACTTCCCCAATCCGGAAAGCGTCCATCTGCTGTTTACGGCGCACAGCATTCCATTGAGCTACATCGAGCGCGGCGACCCGTACCAGCGCCACACCGAGCGGACGGTCGAGCTGGTCCGCGAGCGCCTCGGCCTGCCTTTGAAGCATTCGCTGGCGTACCAGAGCAAGGTCGGCCCGGTGAAGTGGCTTGCTCCGTCAACGGAGAGCCAGATCCGTACTCTCGGCGAGCGCGGCGAGTCGCAGGTGCTCGCGATCCCGATCAGCTTCGTATCAGACCACATCGAAACGCTCTACGAAATCGACATCCTCTATCGCGACCTGGCCGCCGAGGCCGGAATCGCGCATTTCCGGCGGACGGAAGCCCTGGGTCTCGATCCGGGCTTCATCGAGTCGCTGGCTTCGCTCGTCGAGCGGCGGCTCGGTCGCAGCGGAAACGGAGCGACATGAACGCAGACGTTGCCGTGATCGGGGCCGGAATCTCAGGACTCGCGTACGCGCACCGCGCGCGGCGCGAGGGTCGAAGCGTCGTCGTGCTCGAGTCGGGCGACCGCGCTGGCGGCGTCATTCGGACTCACCGCGAGGACGGGTTCCTCGTCGAGTGCGGTCCGAACAGCGTGCGAATGACCGACGAGCTCGAGGAGCTCATCGCCGACGTCGGGCTCGATGACGAGCTCGTCAAGGGCGAAGCGCGAGCGGCTCGCTATGTCTATCGCGACGGACGCCTCGTCAAGGCGCCGATGGGTCCGGCCTCGCTCGTCACTTCCCCGGTGCTTTCGATTCGCGGCAAGCTGCGCGTGCTGGCCGAGCCTTTTCTCCGCGCCTCTCGTGACACGTCAGAGCCGACGATCGCCGAGTTCATTTCGCGACGGTTCGGAAACGAAGTACACGAGATGCTCGTGTCGGCGTTCATCTCAGGCATCTACGCCGGAGACACGACGAAGCTGAGCGCTGCCGCGGTGTTTCCGAAGCTCGTCGAGCTCGAGCGCGATCACGGCAGCGTCGTTCGCGGTGGAATTGCGGAGTTGCGTGCGAAGCGCCGCGCCTCGAAGGCCGCATCGGCAAATGGCGAAGCGGCAGAGCCGCCTCGAAAGCGGCGCCCGTTGACGATCGTGTCGTTCGCCGACGGACTCGACCGGCTGCCTGCGCGAATCGGGGAAGCGCTCGGGAAATCGCTTCGCCTTGGCACACCAGTCGACCGAATCGAACGCGATGACGAGGGATTCAGCGTCGTGCTTGCGGACGAGACGCTGCGCGTGCGCGACGTCGTCGTCGCGACACCAGCAAGTGCCGCTGCATCGCTCCTCAGGCCGCACTCCACTCGACTTGCCGAGCTGCTCGACGGGATCGAGTATCCGTCGCTCGTGTCCGTGTCGCTCGGATACAGAAAGGAGGACGTGAGACACGATTCCGCCGGATTCGGATTCCTCGCGCCGCGCGTTGCCGGGCTCCGCATCCTCGGGGGGATATTCCCGTCGAGCATCTTCGCCGGCCGGGCGCCTGAGGGATGGCATGCATATACGTGCTTCATCGGAGGCGCCACGGATCCAAAGGCGTTCGAGCTTGACGACGACGACATCGTCGAGCTCGTGGCGAACGACCTCGCCGCAACCGTCGGTGCGTCGGGCGCTCCGCGAGTTCTGCAGGTCGTACGGTGGCCGCGGGCGATTCCGCAGTACACGATCGGCCATGTCGATCGTGTTGCGGAGATCGAGCGCGAGTGCGGGAAACTCGGGTTGCGGGTACTCGGGAACTACCTGCACGGCGTCTCGGTCGGCGATTGTGTGAAGTCCGCGTTCGCCGCAGCGGCCGGGATGCCGCAGAAGGCCGAAGACCGTTAACGGGGAATTTCGGACTTCGATGCGCTCGTCTTCGCTGAACGAAACCGCTGCGCGGTATGAGGCGGGAGGAGTCGGACGAAGTGCAAGGGCCTGCTGAACGACCGCGGAGCGGTCGAAAGAGCGGCGCTCCTCGGAACCGAGACCAGGCCGCTTCGCTACCGCTCGGGGTTTCGGGTCGTTTGTGGTCAGGCTCGGGCGCTTGTCGATCGATCGGTTTGTGCTACAAGGCCGCACGCGTCAGCGTTTCGCAATAACGCGGCTCCTCGCCCCGAGCTCATCGTACAGTCGCGCCAATTCTTCGCTGACCTCCATGAGTGCCGCGCGATTTCGTTCAATCGTGGCTTCGTCGCCTCTCGCGAAAGGTCCCGTCAGGGCGCCGCGAGTTCCCCGATTCCGAATGTTCCCGATCGTCCCCTCGACGAGGGGCATCACCGCTTCTAGCGCTTCCTGCTCGCCAAGCCCCGCCGCCCGCATTGCCTCCAGGCTCGCATCGATGATCGCCGTCACGTGTCCCGATGCCATCACGGCTGCGGCGTGATAGAGCGACTTCGACTTCGCAGCCAGCCGCACCGGCCTGCCGCCGGCATCACGCACGAGGCGCGTCGCCGAGGCCACTGCCGCTCTGTCGCCCTCGATCGCAAAGGCACTACCGGAGATTCGCGACCAGCCGAGCTCCGGCGTCGCGAAACTCTGCAGCGGGTGGCACGAGCCGGTCGCGGCACCGCGCGCCTTGAGTGCGCTCAGGGCGGATGCCGAGAGCGACCCGCTGACGTGCAGAACGACGCGACCGCCAAAGGCGCCCGGCAAGCGGGCAAGAGCTTCGGCCGTCGTCGCGATCGCCGCGTCTGGAGTGGCAATGATGACCACGTCGCCGTCGATCTCGCGCAGCCGTCCCATCGTCCTTGCGGTTCCGCCGCCGATGAACGCCACCGCACTGCGAGCGGCTGCCGCCTTGCGGCAGACGACGCTACCGATCGGATATCCCGCCTCACGCAACTTGAGCCCCATCGCCTGGCCGACCCGACCGGCTCCGATGATTGCGACCCTCGGCCGTTGTCTACTCATCGGACGCCGCCGGCAGCAGCCGGCCGATCTCGATGAGCACCCCGTCGTCACCCGGCAAGCCGTCGAGCCACTCCTGGACGCGCGTGCGGATCGTCTCACGCGTCATCGGCTGTCCGGGCTCGAGGATCGGAGGCGCGGCCACAGAAAGCGGCAGCGGCGTATCGATGACGCAACGATTGATCAGGTCGATCGTGGACGGCGTGATCTCGACCGTTGCCGCTTCGGTGCTCGACAGCAAGGCGATCAGCGGCACTGAAGCATCCGCGTAGGCGGAATCCGACTGCACCTGGCGCAGTCCGACGAGGATCGAGGAGCGGAACTGCCGCACCGTCAGAATGTGGTGCGCGGTGCCGCGGTCGACGACGAGACGCAGCCGTTCCATCATTCTCGCGACCCCGTCCGCGTTGCCGAGTCTGAAGCCGCACACGCACGAGGGTCGCTCGATGAGCAGCTCGCGCGTGGGCAACTCGCACGACAGATCCCTGATGTTCTGGACCATTTCCATGGCCAGTGTGTAGTAGCGCTCGTTCACCACGCGGACGTGCGACAGCAACTGAAAGCTCATCCACTGACTGCTGTCCAGATACGAGTCGAGCGCCTCGAAGTCCGAACGCGATCCGACATGCACATCGTGCGCGGCCACGTAGTACTCGGCGTAATCCTTCTGGAAGGACTCGTATACCGTCTCGAATCGCCGGCGCTTGTTCTCGTCGAGCAGACGATGAGGCGAAGCGATGAAATCGAGCAACTCGACGCGCGCGGCCTCGATCCGCGCCTCGGACGTGCGGTCCGCGCTAAGCACGTATTCCTTGGCGCTCGAGAAATACGGAGTCCAGTCGATGAAGCTCGTGAGCATCTTCAGATCTCTCAGCGCACGCTGGTAGATCGTCGGATTCGCCGCAAACGCCGTGACTATGCGGCCGAGCCCGTCCTCGAGAGTCACTTCCTCGGCGAGGATCGACTGCACCTGCCGTGCGCTGGAATCGAAGTACTGCTTCGACGCTGCAATCAGCTGCCACGTGCGGCGCGTCGCTGCTTCCGGCGGCACGTCGGAGAAACGCGCCTTCAGGTCCATGTCGTGCCAGCGCTCGAGCCAGCCCTCGAGCGCACGACGGACGGCCTGTCGACCCTCGGCCGTCACGAGATCGTCGAGCTCGTCCGTATCGGTCACGAGCCGACTCCATTCCAGCAGCGTTTCATTGGGATAGAGCGTGAGCCCCGAACGCATCACGTGGGTGTATTCGTCCAGGTCGCCAGCGGTCTCGAGACCGGCTGCCGTCAATTCGCCGTTCGGTCCGACGAGTTTCAGACGGCCGCTCGCCACCATCGCGGCGAGGATCAACCGCTGTGCCGAACGCTGCAGGCCGTACGGCTCCCGTCGCAGCTCCTGGTATACCGCGGCCATCGGCACTCCCGCATCGCCGGCAGCCTCGGCCAGACGAAGCGGCTCGATGTTGCACGGCAACGACAGCACGGATTCGCTGCTCGGATTGAAGCGGTAGTGGCCGTGTTCGGAGGCTTCGGCAAGCTCGAGCGGCGCAGCTAGCGCTGCGGCAGCCTGCTGCACGTTCGGCGTGCCGGCGCCGCCGATGAAGAACTTCTCGATCAACAACCTGGTGGCAGAATCATCGAGCTCGCCGGCAAAAACTGGATGCTGCGGATAGCGTTCGGCGAGTGGCGCATCCAGAACGCGGGCAAGCAGCCCCCCGAGCGTTTCACGAACAGCCTGCTCTGCACCCGCGACTTCCCACGACGGTCCGAGGAATCGCCCCTTCTCGAGGTAGAGATGATGGAAGACGAGTCCACCCTCGGCCTCGGCCTCGGCGAGCACGGCGTCGCGGTCCAGCCCGGGTGCATCGAGCCGAGGGTCGGGAGCACGGAGCGCCGCGAGGCGGCGGAGGATCTGCAGGTCGCTCTCGTCCGGCTCGCCCGGCACCCAGAGCACGAGCGACGATGGTCCTTCGCGCAGATCGATGGGCGACCCGATCGGGACGAGCGAGACCTCCCAATCCAGTTCGCACAGTTCGGTCGCCGGCGCGAACGTAACGGACGAGCTAGTTCCGGCCTGGGCAGCTGCCGTCGCCGTCGACGAGCCGTCGCCCGCCGAATCGCCCGTCGGCTCGACAGCGGCGAGTGGAACCACGGCGTCGAGCGGTGGTATCTCGACGAGCTCCGTCTCGACACGGAATCCGAGCCGTCCCAGTCTCCAGGTGCCTCTCCACGGGACGTCGAGATGGGCGTAGCCGGCCGCGTCCGATAGGTCCACTGGCCAATCCGGGAATCGGGCCGCGCCCAGTCCGACAAGAACGTCGCCGAGACGCGGGTCGTCCGCGCGAATCGAGCTCGCGATCTCGTTGACGACGCGCGTGCCGGAGCCGGTTTCGGCTACCGGCAGCCTGTAGGTCGGCGCCGTTCCGGTGGATTCGACCACGAGCTGGCGCGGAGCGTGCGCGGCGAAGGCCTGCAGGATTGTCTCGACGATTCGCCCGCCGGCGTCCGCGTCGCCTTCCTCGTAGAGCATCATCGTGTCGGCCAGGTCACGCGCCGTTACGGCACGCCCCGCGAGCGATTCGAGGAACAGGCCCTTGAGAACGAGCTTCGACCAGAAGCGCTGCTGGCTCTCGGTGAATCTGGGGACGACGGAATTGACTAGATCGTCGTAGAGCTCGAAGCCGCTGGCCAGTTCGGGCGCCTTTCGCAACTCGTACTCGCACGAGTCGAAGAGCTCGTCGAGAACGACGAGAGACAACTCGCGGCGGCCCTTTGC
>CAZQBW010000132.1:0-1468 GCA_964591515.1 uncultured Clostridia bacterium | reverse complement strand
TTCGCGAGCGTCGAAATGGGCAGGTACTCGACCTGGAAGGTCTTGAGCAGCGGGAGACACGCGGTATTTCCGTCGAGACTCTCCTCGTCGAGCGCGACAAGTATCGAGATCGGTTCGGACGACGCCCGCTCGCCGAGAGTGGCCAGCGTGCTGACTGCCCCTCGCGCCGCTTCCCGGTCGGCGGTTGGCAGCCACGTCGAAAGTCCATCGACGATCAGGAGCAGCCGACTTTCGGACGGTACCAGATCCAGGATGGCCTGGAGCGGTTCCTCGGAAACGGAGGCGGCGTTCCATTCAGCCGCCGGAATGCCGAGGGCGGCGGCTACGGTCGTGGCCGCCGCAAAACCCTCGCGGAGCGCTGCCTTGAAGTCCTCGACAGGCGTCTCGGAGGGGTCCACGAACACCGGAATGAGCTTCGTTCCGGCCAGGACCGACGCCGCACTTCGAATCTGGTGGTGCTGGGAACGGGACCGCAGATCGTGGTTCGCGGCCAGCGCGTGGATGACGGCGAGCGACGTGCTCTTACCGGCTCCGTGAGGACCGGAGAGGATGCGGGCGGGCGCGGCAATACCCGTCGCGGCCTCGGAGAGGTGCGCAAGCGTGTTTCCGACGTCGTCGACCGCAAGCACCGACGACAGCAGCGAAGCCGGATCGGCCGAACGTCCATGACTTACCTGAACGTACGGATCGACGTCGACATAGGCTTTGATCTGTTTCGCCATTCGGAAATCCGATGAGCGAACCGACTCCTGTCAGCGTCCGAGTGGTAATAAGGACAGAGCTTCGTGAAGATAGCATAGCGCCCAGAACCGAGGCAATTACCGGATTCCACGACGCTTGCGGGCACGCGGCGCTCGCGTTCAGAGCACGGCGCGGGAGCTCGCGCTGTCCACTTTGACGAGTTTGAGCCGTGACTATGTGCGCGTGGAGCAGGTCAGGTTCACTCGGCTACGACCGCATAGAACCCGTCCGGATTGTCGAGCATCATCAGGTGTCCGGCCCTAGGTATCACGGCGACGCGCGCCCCGTCCGCGCGGACCATCCGGCAGAATCGCGTTGTGTCGTGCAACTCGCCGAAGACGTAGACCGGCGACGGGCGCATCGTCAGAAACCGCTCGTACAGCGCCGGATCGCGCGTCACCGCCTGAAGGTCAGTGGCAGAAGCGTGCATCGCCTCGGCCGAAGTCTGCGCGATGCAAGGCGTGATTCTTTCGACCGCTTCCTTTCGCCGCCGCAGCAAGCTGCCACGCGCATAAATCTCGGGACGGCGGCAGATGTAGTCATACTCTTCTCGCCAATCGTCGAGCGAAACTGCCGAGATTCGCTCGCTCCAAAGTGTCTCGTCGAACACGAGGATGGCTTCCGCCAGCACGAGGCTCGACACCTTTTCAGAGAGCGCGTCGGTGGCGATCAACGACACGGTCCCGCCCATGCTGTGGCCGACGAGCGTCACATCATCGATTCCGGC
>CAZQBW010000131.1:0-13529 GCA_964591515.1 uncultured Clostridia bacterium | reverse complement strand
CGTCGTGTTGCTTACCATTCTCGAGACAATGCGACCGCTCCGCGGTCGGCGCGCTATGGGTGGAGGTACCGCGGGTCGCGCGAAGGCTCGCTGCGCTCGCCCGCGCGCGACCCACGGCTATTTCCTTCGACCGCTCCGCGGTCATTTGGCCCACGGCTTATGCCGTGGGCTCTGGTTCTTTCGCGCCTGCGGCGCTCTTCAGAACAGATCCGCGTAACGGTTTCGATCAGCGACCTGGTGGACGTGGAGTCGCGAGCCATCCGGTTTCAGCACTACCCTCTTCGCTACCGCTCGCGGTTCTGTAAGCGTGATACGCGAGGCACGACTGGCGCCGCGACCCAGGACTGGCGGTGATCCTCGTCTGTTGCCGCCCCAGCGCACCTACCGGGCTCGGGTTGCCTTCGGTCGGGCAACCAACGCCTTCGACTTGCTCTTCGCCTTCACCCTCGAAGCAGCCTTCCTCTCCTCGGCGGCCTTGATCCGCTTCGACAACGTGTTCCGGTGCAGCCGGAGCTCCTCCGCGGCCTTCGAGAGATTCCCGCCGTGTCGATCGAGCACGACGTGAACGAAACGTGTCTCGAACTGAAGACAGGCGTCCTCGAAGAGAATTCCCCTCTCCACCATCTCTTCGACAAGCGCCGCCAAACGGTCGCGTAGTGATTCTCGCTCGGTCATGGGTATGCGCGGCTTCGGCCCCCTCGTTTACACCTGGCTATGGTCCGACCTGGAGCCTGGCGTTATCAGAAATGAAACCAGCCGGGTACGCGCCCGGCTGAAGGGCGAGGGGGCGATGAAACTCGAGTCGCGAGAGAATGGTTCAGAGGGTTTCGAGGTCGCGTCCGGTCAACAGTCGATGCGCTTCGAGATACTTGGCGCTCGTTCGAGCCACGATCTCGTCGGGAAGAGGCGGTGCAGGCGGTCGCTTGTCCCAGTCGAGAGTCTCGAGGTAGTCCCGCACGAACTGCTTGTCGAAAGAATCGGGTGATCGGCCCGGCTCGTACGATGCGGCCGGCCAGAAACGCGACGAGTCCGGCGTCAGGCATTCGTCGACAAGAATGATCGAATCACCGACCTTGCCGAACTCGAACTTCGTGTCCGCGATGATGATGCCCCGCTCGGCCGCATATCCGTACGCACGCCGGTAGATCTCGAGCGAGGTCTCACGCAGCGACCGAGTCAGCTCCGGTCCGACGAGCTCGGCCATTCGGGCCTCGGGGATGTTCACATCGTGCGCGCCCATCGCTTCCTTCGTTGCCGGCGTGAAGATCGGCTCGGGAAGCCGCTCCGCGAGCTGCAGGCCGGCGGGCAGGCCGACCCCGCAGACCGCGCCAGTTTCCAGATAGTCCTTCCACCCGGATCCGATCAGATACCCGCGTACGACACACTCGACAGGTACGACGTCCGCACGACGGCAGAGCATCGAACGTCCCTCGAGCGTTTCGGCAAATGGCCTGAGCACGTCGGGGAATTCAGAGACGTCGGTGGCGATGAGGTGATTCTCGACTACGTCACCGAGCAACCCGAACCAGAACTTCGACAGTGACGTCAGGACGCGGCCCTTGTGCGGGATCGGCGTCGGGAGAATGCAGTCGAATGCCGACAGACGATCGGTGGCGACGATGAGCAACCGATCGCCGACTTCGTAGACGTCACGAACCTTGCCGCGGTGCAGCAGTCGGACGCCGTCGGCGACGAGTGACGTTTCTTGTACCGGTGTCGTGATGATGATTCTCCTGCCGAGGTCCTAGACTCGTCCGAAATAGGCTTTCGCCTCGGGCTTCAGCCAGAAGATGAGCAACGGAATCGTCGCGGGCAGGCAACAGATGCTCGTCATGCCGAGTGCGATCAGCACGATGCCTACGATCCAGCCCCACGGCTTGCGGGGCAGAAAGAGCCCGAACGCATACGCGACGAAAAAGACGAGTCCCATGACGGCGTACAGGACGCCCACAACGACCGGCTCGGCTCCACCCTGGAACTCCTCCATTCCAGCCACAGCGGCGCCGGCGACGACCATGAAGATTCCGAGTCCCATCAGCAACAGGTACACGAGAGCCATCAGCGCCGCGTAGACCTTGAACCACGTCACGACCGGGGGTGTGCCCGAGGACGGAGGAGGAGCCCCGCCGTAGCCTGGGACAAATCCTCCGGGTGGATAGTTCGATGGATTCGGGTTGTACATCAGCAAGCGTCCTCGTCGATGTGAATGAACTGCAGGTTGACAGTTCGTACCCCATCACGCGTCTCGCGGCAAGGGCGCAAGCGCGTCGTCGGGCTTGTCGCCCGACTTCTCGAGGGGACCAGGACAAATCTGGCGGAAATGGGCGTTCAGCTATGACCGCGACGGCTCGCCGGCATGGATATCGAGCTTCCATTCGGACCGGCTCCCCGTCACGGCAACCTCGGCCGGCCGAGCCGTTGGCATTCCCGCCGCTGGTATACTTGGCGGCTTATGCCGTTTCGTATTGCATCCGATTTCGCGCCAGAGGGTGATCAGCCACAGGCAATCGACAAGCTCGTCGCCGGCCTCGACGCGGGAGAGCCCGCGCAGGTCCTGCTCGGTGTCACGGGCAGCGGCAAGACCTTCACCCTCGCCAACGTCATCGCGCGGCTCGACCGGCCTGCGCTCGTGATGGCGCACAACAAGACGCTCGCGGCACAGCTCTACCAGGAGTTCAAGTCGTTCTTTCCCGACAATGCCGTCGAGTACTTCGTCAGTTACTACGATTACTACCAGCCCGAGGCGTACATCGCATCGACCGACACCTTCATCGAGAAGGAAGCCACGGTCAACGAAGAGATCGACCGACTTCGGATGTCGGCGACACGAGCCCTGTTCGAGCGGCGTGACTGCGTGATCGTGGCCTCGGTGTCGGCGATCTACGGTCTCGGCGACCCCGACGCGTACTACGGGATGCTCATCTTCGTCGAGAAGGGGCAGACGTTGTCGCGCACCCACCTTCTCAAGCGCCTCGTCGAGGTCCAGTACTCGCGCAACGACGTCGAGTTCCAGCGCGGCACGTTTCGCGTTCGAGGCGACATTGTCGAGGTCTACCCGATCTACCAGGAGCAGGCGATCAGGATCGAGTTCTGGGGCGACGAGGTCGACTCGATCTCGACGATCGATCCGCTGCTCGGCGAGGTCATCGCCACGCACGACCGGGTCCCGATCTACCCGCGCTCGCACTACGTGCTGCCGCAGGAACGGCTCAAGCAGGCGATCCGGACGATCCGCAAGGAGCTCGACGAGGTCGAGCCGAAGATGATCGACGAGGGGTTGATCCTCGAGTCGCAGCGGCTGCATCAGCGGACGATGTACGACATCGAGATGATGAAGGAGCTCGGCTTCTGCCGCGGCATCGAGAACTATTCGCGCCACCTGACGGGACGCGCGCCGGGCCAGCCGCCGCCAACGCTTTTCGATTACCTGCCGCGCGACGCCATCGTCATCGTGGACGAGTCGCATCAGAGCGTTCCGCAGATTCGGGGTATGTTCGCCGGCGACCGGTCGCGGAAGGACAACCTGGTCAAGTACGGATTCCGGCTTCCGTCGGCGCTCGACAACCGTCCGCTCACCTTTCAGGAGTGGGAGTCTCGTCCCAATCAGCGCATCTTCGTCAGCGCGACCCCGGGACCCTACGAGCTCACGCGAACGGGCGGCGAGGTTGTCGAACAGCTCATCCGGCCGACGGGACTGATCGACCCGCGCGTCGAGGTTCGACCGGTCCGCGGCCAGATCGACGACCTGCTCAACGAGATCCGGCTGCGCACGGAGCGCGGCGAGCGTGTTCTCGTGACGACGCTCACCAAGAAGATGTCCGAGGATCTGACCGAGTACTACTCGGACCTCGGCGTGAAGGTGCGGTACCTGCACTCCGAGATCGAGACCCTCGAGCGCGTGAAGATCCTCCGCGACCTGCGACGCGGTGAGTTCGACGTGCTCGTGGGAATAAACCTGTTGCGCGAAGGACTCGACCTGCCCGAAGTCTCTCTGGTCGCGATCCTTGATGCCGACAAGGAGGGATTCCTCCGCAGTGACATCTCTCTCATCCAGACGATCGGGCGCGCGGCGCGGAACCTGAACGGCACGGCCATCCTCTACGCCGATCGAATCACGGACTCGATGCGGAGGGCGATCTCTGAGACGGATCGACGCCGGCAGGTGCAATCGGCATACAACGAGGAGTTCGGGATCGTGCCGCGGACGATCATCAAGTCGATCGAGTCGACGCTCGTGACGGCGGCGGAGGCGGACTACTTCAAGGTGGCGCCCGAGATCGATCTTGCCGAGTACTCTTCGCCGAAGCAGTTGAGCGAGGCGATCGAAAGGCTCGACCTGGAGATGCGGCAGGCGGCTGCCGGGCTCAAGTTCGAACTGGCGGCCGAGCTTCGCGACAAGCTGAAGATCCTGCGCGAGCGGCAGTTGACGTTGACGTAGCGACTTTGTGCCCTCTGTTTCTCTGTGCTCTCCGTATGCCAACGGTGATGGCGTTGCCATACGGAGAGCACAGAGACCCAGAGCTCACGAGGGTGAAGGGCCTCCGACGGCGAAGTTCCGCAGACTCTCGGGCCCGGTCAGCTCATCCTTGAACCACCCGACAACCGCCAGCCGCGCGGCGTGTGTGGCCTGAACAGCCCTGATCTGCACGAGCTCCTCGCGCGCTCTCGCGGCCAGCAGCGGATCCGTCGGACGAGCCGCTGCGAGACTCGCGTTCACGATCCACGCAAAAGGCTCGATCCCGGCGCGTCGCAGATCGTCCTGCAATTGCGCAGCCTCATGCACCGGAGTGGTCTCGGGCAGGGTCACGATCAGGACTCGCGTCAGCTCGGGATCGCGAAGTCGCAGCATCGGGGTGCCGATCGCCCGATTCCCGAGCTTGCGAACCATCTCGCGATGGTAGGCGCCCGTGGCGTCCAGCAGCAGAAGCGTATGGCCGGTCGGGGCGGTATCCATAATCACGATCTCGCGTCTTGCGCTCGTTATGAGCCGTGAGAAGGCATGAAAGACGGCGACTTCCTCGGTGCACGGCGACCGGAGGTCCTCCGCAAGCGTCTCGAGGGCCAATGCGTCGCTGTGCGGCCGCGCCACCTCGAGAGCACGCGCGATGTACGCATCGGTCTCGGCTCTCGGATCGATTCGGCTGACCCGGAGTCCCGGAACAGCCTGCCCAAGCGTCTCGGTCAGGTGGGAAGCCGGATCAGTCGTGGTGAGATGCACCGGCAGGCCACGAGCCGATAGCTCCACGGCAATGGCCGCCGCGATCGTTGTCTTGCCGACCCCGCCCTTTCCGGTCACGAGAACGAGTCCGTGTCCACCAGCGCCGATCTCGTCGACGAGCGTCGACAACGGAGGCAGGTCCGGCATCGATTCAACGGCGGACGGCGACGCAGCAACGGTCTCGTTACCGTCGAGAAACGATCGCAGCGCATCGCAGCCCAGGATGTTGTGTTCCCGCAGCGGAATCTCGACGCGAGGCAGCTTTCGGAGGCTCGCAGGCGCAGCTGCCATCGCCGCCGCTCCGCGAGCCTCGAGCGCCGTCGCGATCGGGTCGCTCGCATCTCGCGCATGAAAGACGGCATTGATCACGAGCATCTGATTCCGAAGACCGAGCTCGGCAAGCTCTGCACTCGAACGGGCCGCCTCGCCGAGCGACCCGGTGTCCGGACGCGCAACTAGAACTAGCGTGGTCTGCCGCGAATCGCTGAGGGCGCGGACCGCATCGGCGTACAGGGACTTCTGAACGGTCAGTCCGGAATGCGGCCCGAGGCACGACGCACCGCTCGTGTTCGTCTCGAGAAAAGTCGACCACGCCGTTGGCAGAGCGAGAAGACGGAGCGTGTGACCGGTCGGCGCCGTGTCGAAAACGACGTGGTCGTATTCTGAGTCGCCTCCCGCGAGCATTCCCGCAAACGCATCGAATGCTGCAATCTCGACCGTGCATGCGCCCGAGAGCTGCTCCTCGATCCGCGAGATCTCGGCGTCATCGGCCTTTCCGCGATAGGGATCGACGACCCGGTTTCGGTATGCCGCCGCCGCGGCAGCCGGGTCGATGTTGAATGCGACGAGGCCGGGGACGCCGTCGACTGGAGCCGGCGAGGAACCGATGGGAGTTGCGAGAACGTCCGACAGGTTCGACGCAGGGTCGGTGCTGACGAGCAGGACGCGCTTCCCGGCGTCCGCGAGTGCGATGGCAGCCGCGCACGCAACGGACGTCTTGCCCACGCCTCCCTTGCCGGTGAACAGAAGGGTGCGCGTGGTTGAATCGTTGACGATCATTCGTGCCTCTGTGCTCTCTGTATGCAAAGCCTTCTTCACAGCTTCGCACACGGAGGCATTGAGGCACAGAGTCGCGGAGGCGGAACGCCCGGGACGTTCAGTACCCGCCGTTCTGCCGGACCGCGATGTTGTCGCACTCGGAGGGCCATCCGGCCCCGCTCGTGGTGTCGTTGTAGTCAACGCCCGACGATCGCGTCATCACGGACGATCCGTGTGCGCACTCGTCACATTCCGCGAGTCCGAACGTGTGGCCGATTTCGTGGACGGCCACCTGCAGGAGAGCGAGTGCATCCGTAACCCTGGCGTCGATCACGCACGAGGCGCGCACGATCGATCCCGAAGCGCTCCACAGGGCCGTGCGGGCCTGCCCTCCCGTCCGCAAAACGCCGCGCGAGATTCGCATCGTCGGACCGACCGGCGGCGCCTGATCGAAGTCCATTACGTCGAATGTCACGCCCGACCCGTTCCCCTCGCTGCCGCCGCTGAGTTCCCAGCGGCGGAGCGCCTCGACGAGTGCTTGACATCCCCCAGGAACGTCGATGAATTCCGCATCGATCGTCACGCTGACGCGAGCCCCGGGGGCCCACGTCCAGAGCGTTCCCTTTGTCGGAGGACGCACGCAGTCGCCAGGTCTCGCCACCGCCACACCCGCCATTCCGACCGCCAGCGACGCACCGAAGAACAGTGCCATCACTCGCCCGACAATTCGTTGCGCTCGACGATACATCATGTGAAATCGGTGCAACTTCCGTACCACCTGTTCAGTCGATTACGTGGCTGAAGAGCTTGAAGCGACCATCCATCTCGAGCATCGAGCCGAATAGCTTGAGCTCGTATTCGTCGCCGGACTCATCCCTTACCCTGACCCGCGAATCGTAGTGAACGCGATAGCTCGGGAGGTCCTTCGTCCCCCCGGCGAAGCGAATTCCGACGAGCTCGAATCGCCGGCCCGAGTACTGGTTCAACAGTCCTGCGAGCCCGGAAAGGCTGTTCAGCGTGGCCTGACTCCACGCAAAGTCGCTCGTCACGTTGGGCAGCCGGCTGGCCGGGAGCTCGGGCCACACGTACCAGGTGAACTCGTCCTTCGTGATGCGCGTCCGTTTCAGCGCCGGGATGTCGGTGACGGCCAGCGCCGCGAGGAAGTTCCGCGCGAGCGCTTCGGGACTCTCGGCTGCGTGCGCCAGATAGCGCGGCACGGGCGGGATTCGGAAGCTCGCCCACCCGTCGGTCCAGAACGGACCGTCGCCTGGGGCGAAGGCGCCCGCGTAGGGAGCCGGTTCGAGCGAGCCATCGTCCGGGGTCCGGAACGCGCCTGAGATCGCGGCCGAATCGGCGCGTGGCCTGAGGTCCGGCACGGTCTCGTCGTAGGCATTCACGAGCCCGGGTTCAACTTCCAGAACCGTCGAACCGGCCGAAACGAGTGCCCGGCGCAAGTTGGTGTCGAGGTTCGAACCGTCTCCGTTCTCGAAGAGCATCACGCCATCGATCGAGACGCTACCTCGCGCGACGGCCTCGGTAGTTGCGTCATCGCGTGACTCGATTCCTCCGCGGCGGCATCGAGCTGCAATCAGATTGTTCACGCGGCCCGACGTCCCACCGACGCGCACTCCGATTCCGCCTCCGACGATCGTCGCATTGGCTACCGTCGCCGGGCAGTCGCGCAGGTCGATGCCGGCATTCGTGTGCGAGGCCAGGTCTCCTCGGACCAGCGTCAGGACGAACTGAGCCGTGCCCGTCCAGCCCTGTGTTGCAGTTAAACCGTTGCCGGAACAGCCGACTGCGGCAAGTCGTTTGGCGTCGGCGCTGCCGCCAACGACCGCGATGCCGTCGCCGTCGCCGTTGATGGCCTGAACCCGGTCAACGACGGTTCCACTTCCGACGCCTCGCAGTCCGATTGCCGCCAACCGATCGGGCCCGAACGTCGGGAAACCGGCGTACTCGACGCGCACGCAGCGAAGGACACCGCTCGAATCGGTGTAATCGACCCCGCCGAATGCGCCAGTGCCGTCATACGGTTCCGTCGTGAGCCCGGAAGCACCAACGGGCGCGGCGCCGTTGATGACGATTCCACCCCAGTCGCCGCGACGCCGCTCGGCCTCCGGCTGGGCACTCGTGAAGACGATGGGAAGGTCCGACGTTCCATCGGCGATCAGCCTTCCGCCGCGCTCCACGACGAGGGCCGACGCGGCTGCGGCAACAACCGTCGTTCCAGGTCGCAGGCGAAGCGTGGCTCCCGAAGCGACGACGACGACGCCGTCGATGACGTTCGTTCTCGTTGGTTTGAGCGTGACACTGCGTTCAATCCTGCCGCGAAGGACCGTGACTTTGGCGCTTCCGCCTTGAACAGGTGTCCCCTCGATTCCAGCGAGGGCGAGTACGAGGCCCGCGATGACACACAACGGCGTGCGAAGCAGCATTGCCCACCTCCCGACACGAATTGTTCAGCGAATGCGGGGACCTCCAGTCTTGTTCGCAGACTAGCACGCGACGGTCGTTGGCATGGAGTTAACTTTCTGTGAACAGGGTGTTACACGAGCACACGAGATTGCCGTAGGCGTACAGAGAGCACAGAGTCACGGAGAACACAGAGAGCCAGTGAATCAGCTGGCTCTTTGTGTTCTCCGTGACTCTGTGCTCTCTGTACGCCTACGGCAAGGAGCTGGAACCGCGTCCCTCTAGTCCACGACGAAGCTGAACAGCTTGTACTGCCCGTCCATCTCGAGAATCGATCCCGAGATCCGCACTTCGTGCAAGGCGCCAGTCTCGTCGCGCACCGATACCGCTGGCGCCTTGTGCACCACGATCGAATCGTGATGTTCGGCGGCTCCCGGAAAGCGCAGCGCAACGAACTCGTACTTTCGGCCCCGGTGCTGATCCAGCACGCGTGTCAGTCCGCTGAGACTCCTGAGCGTTGCCTGATCCCAGGCAAAGTCGCACGAGACGTTTGGCACCTTGCTGCCGGGCAGCTCGGGCCAGACGTATCGGCAGAACTCGTCCTTCGTGATCCGCAGTTCCCTGAGCGCCGCGACGTCGTCTCGCGACGTGGCATCGAGCAACCGGATCATCAACTCCTCCGGACTGGACGCTGCACCCGACAGCGGTCGCGGTCCACGTGCTGAGTACACCGACGTCCCGCAACCGGCCGTCAATAACGTCGTCAACAAGACGACGAGGGCCGCCGCACACGTTGCGGCAGCCCCCATCGATCCGCGTCCGTTACGCATTACTGCGCCGGACTGGCGAAGCTCGTCCATCCGGCCAACCAGTCGTTCGTGCTGTCGAACGCACCCACGTAATTCGCCGTGACGAAGAACGAATCCGCGAACTTCGGTGCAATGTTCGCCGCGTCCAGCGCCGGCGAGGCCGCCGTCGGACGGAAGTCCGGCGCCGTCTTCGAAGCCGGATTCGCCAGCAGAGGATCAGTCTGATTGAGAATCTTCAGTTCCGGCAAACCCTTGGCCGAGATTGCCGCCAGCGTCGTGCCTTCGAGATTCGCACCGTTCTTGTTGTTGAAGTAGATGAACCCCTGCAGGTCGAGAGCGCTGGCCGAGTACTGATCGTACGTCGCCTGATCCGTGATCCGGGTGCCGTTGTTCTTGAAGTTCATCACGATGAAGTTCCGGAACTGACCGCCCGTACCTCGCCGAAGCTCCATTCCCTGCGTGCTGCCGGCGAACGTCGGATCCGTATCACCGACGAGCGTCACGTTCGACCAAAGCGGTTCCGAGCGTGGCGTCAGGTTGAAGTCCGTCTCGTTGTTATCGGCTTCGATGCCGCGATCTCCGACTCCCGAACCGTCCGCGCGCTGCTGGACGACCGCAAACTGCACCATCCC
The DNA here is from genome assembly GCA_964591515.1 of uncultured Clostridia bacterium. Classification (GTDB taxonomy): domain Bacteria; phylum Acidobacteriota; class Blastocatellia; order UBA7656; family JADIYM01; genus JADIYM01. The sequence continues at coordinate 3,417 of CAZQBW010000131.1, read as the reverse complement.
GTTCCAGCCGAACGTCCAGTCGAAGCTGTCGTCCTGCGAACCGATCGAGACGATGTTGCGGCAATTCACCGTACCACCGAACCACTCGAAGCCGTCGTCACCGCCGTTGAGCGCTTCGACGAACTCGACCGTCGTTCCGCTTCCGGTGCCCTGGAACGCGACGCAGTTCAGCTCGTTGTCCGGGCTGATCGGGAAGCCGCCGAACTCGACACGGACGTACCGGAGCGTGCCCTGATTGTCTTCGCCGTTCGTGCCGCCGTACTCGCCAGTGCCGCCCTCGCCTTGCGCAACGCCACCGGGAATGTTCAAGGGTGCATTGCCATTGAAGATGATGCCACCCCAGTCGCCGCGACGGCGCTGGTTGGCTGGCTGCGCGCTCGTGAAGACGATCGGCTTTGCGGCAGTTCCCTTCGCGACGATCTTGCCGCCACGGTCGATGCAGAGGAACGAGCCCGTGTCGCCAAAGATCGTCGTGCCCTTCTGGATCTTCAGCGTTGCGCCCGATCGGACGAAGACACCGCCCTGCAGGAGGTACGTCTTCTTCTTCTTCAGCGTGACGTTCTGCGTGATGTCGCCCGACAGGACGACGACGTTGCCGCCCTGCGCGAGGACCGGCTCATGGGACGTCCCGACGAACGGGACCGCAAAGGCCGCCGTCAGGACGAGAGCAGTAAGGATGCGATTCATGTGAACTCTCCAAGATTCAGAAGATGGTGTAGGAAACGCCGACCTGAAAGTCCCGGCCCGATCGGAAGACCCGGAAGGGCAGATTGCCCTGGCGCTCGTCGTGCTGGCGATTGAGCAGATTCTGCATTTCGAAGTCGACGCTCCAGCGCTTCACGTCGCCTCCTCCGAACCGCTTCGAGAAGCGCATGTCGAGCGCGGGGAAGCCGTGCTCGAGAATGTCCGGCAGTCCGAGCGAACCGACGTCCGTGATGCGCTCTCCGGTGTAGTTGAAGAAGACGCGAGCGTCGAAGTTCCACTTCGGCACTTCGTAGACGATGTTCGAGTTGAAGACGTGAGCCGACTGGCCAACGAGCGGGCGCACGAGCGACGTCACGATCGAGAGATCCTGCTGGCCGATCTCCACGTTCGAGTTGACGTACGTGTAGTTCACGCTGACGGAGGCATTCTCGAGCCGGTTCCACACGAACCCGAGGTTCTTGCGGAACTCGAACTCGAGACCCTGATTGGTCGCCCGGTCAGCGTTCCGGAACGACGTCCGGATCGTTGCACCAGGCTCGACGACCTGCTCGATCGGATCGTCGAGGCCCTTGTAGAAGTAGCTGACCGAGAAGATCTCGTTCGGCGTCAGGTACCACTCGTATCGAACGTCGTAGTTCGTGATGAGCGTGCGGAGCAGGTCCGGGTTGCCAACCGACGACCGGCCGCCCGTCACGTCCGTGAACTCGAACGGACTCAACTCGCGAAACTGCGGACGCGACAGCGTACGGCTGTATCCGGCGCGAATGTTCTGCGTCGGCGTCAGCGAGTAGACCGCGCCAATGCTGGGCAGCCAGTCGGTATTGTCGAGGTTCGCATTCACCGACGGCGTCGAGGCCTTGAACGGCTCGAAGGTCCGGACCTGCTGGATCGAACGTTCGACGCGCGCGCCGCCGATGAAGCGCCACTTGCCGATCGTCACGTCGCCCATGAGGTAGCCGGCCGTCACGTCCTGTCGTGCGACGAACGTGTCGGTGTTGCGCGTCTCCTCGCGAATCTCGAAGCCGCGATCCGGATCGATGTTCTCCGTCGAGAGCAGTTCTTCGGGGGTCTGTGTCAGGTCGATGCCGAACAGCGAGCGCGGCGTGAACCGGAAGCGGCGCGACTCGAAGAACCGGTCGCGGTTCGAGTAGGTTGCGCCCGCCTTCAGGCTGAACGAGACTTTTGAAAGGAACCAGAAGCGCGACACGTCGAAGGCTGGCTCGCGCAGGTTCTCGCGCATCGTGTTGAAGAGCCGGAAGAGGCTCTGGTTCTGATCGAGGTACGTGAACTCGCCAGTGATCGGGCTCTGCTCGTAGAGCGACTCGCGCAGGTCCGGCTCGTCGAGCCGGGCGCGCGAATAGGTGAAACGCCAGTCGAGAATGGTGTTACCGAGTGCCGAAAACAGGCTGTTGCCCGAAACCTGGCTGGTGAGGATTCGCTCGTTGACGTAGCGCAGCCGCTGGTTGCGCAGCACGTTGCCGCGATCGCCGTTGAGCCCCTCGAAGACCCGCGCCTCGTCGACGGACTGGTTCGAATACAGGTTCTTGAAGAAGAGCTTGTGGTTCGTCGAGAGCTGGTAGGCGAAGTTCGCCGTCGCGCCGAGTCGCGACGTCTCGTCGCTCACGTTGTAGTCGTAGTTGGCCTGCTCCGTGAGTTCGCCGCCCGAATCGATCTGGTAGAAGATCCGCCGCTCTCGCTGCGAGCGCTGCTCGTTCTTGAGTCCGATCGCCCCGACGACGCCGAGCTTGCCGAAGGTGTTTCCGCCCGAGATGGTCCCGCTGAAGTCCGGGCGAGTACCCTGGGCCGACGGCGACCAGACGTTCTCGAAAGACCGTCCGAAGGCCTGCAGCTCATCGGGCGTGAATCCGCCGGGAACGAAGATGTTGCCCCGCAACACTCGTTCGCTGGTGGGAATGATCGCGGGAAGGGCGCGCCGGCTGAGACCGAAGCCGATGAAGTCCTGATCGTCGCCCGGATAGCTGAGGTACGGGAGGTCGCCAAACTGCGTCTGGCTGTTGAATCCAAGTGAATAACCGACGTTAAGAGACGCCGCCTTGGGCAGTTCGACGGTTTCCAGCCGGACGAGTCCTCCGGCGAATTCGCCGGGCTGGTCCGGCGTGAACGTCTTCAGTATCTTCACGCCCTGCAGGAGGTTCGTCGGGATCAGGTCCATCGGAACGACCTTGCGGTCCGGCTGGGGCGTCGGCACGAGTGCGTCGTTGATGACAGTGTTCGAGTAGCGCTCGCCGAGACCGCGAACGTAGACGAAGTCGTCCTGGACGGTGACACCGGTGACCCGCTGAAGTACACCAGCGGCACTCGACGATGTATCGGCCGCCATCTCGGCTTTCGAGACCGCATCGGAAATGGTCGTGGCCGTCTTCCGATCCTCGAGCTGGGCCACGATGTCGCCGCCGGCACCGGCGACGATCGTCACCTCCTCGCCGTATCCGACCGGACTCAGCACAGCGTCGATCTGGACGGTGTCACCGGCAACGACCTCGATGGCTTCACGGGTCTGCGAGGTGAAGCCGTCGAACGTGAACCGCACGGAATAGGTTCCCGCCGGCAGTTCGACGCTGAAGTCGCCGTCCGGCCCGGTCTTCACGACCTTTCCAGTTCCGACGATTTCGACGCTGGCGCCGCGGATGAGGTCGCCGCTGCGCGCATCGCCGATGAAGCCAATCAGCGTTCCCTTCGCGTCCTGCGCGA
>CAZQBW010000130.1:0-13621 GCA_964591515.1 uncultured Clostridia bacterium | reverse complement strand
TAGCCGAACGCGCACTCGGCATTGGTGATCGATAGTACTTCGGCAGTCCTCCGTTCGACCACCTCGACGCATACGATTGTCTCTGCCACTTCCTGGCCGTATGCACCGACATTCTGGATCGGTGTGGCCCCGACCAGGCCCGGAATCCCGGACAGACACTCGACCCCGGCAAGGCCGCGCCCAACTGCCGCAGCTACGAGGCCGTCCCAGGACTCTCCGGCGCCGGCAGTCACGTCAGTCGAGCCGCCACGGACAGCAAATTCGACCCCGTCGATGACTACGTGGACGACTAGTCCGGGAAAGCCTTCATCCCCGATGAGTAGATTGCTTCCTCCACCGAGCACCAGTACACCGAGGTCGCGCTCGCGCGCCCATGCGAGCGCACACGCAAGCTGTTCCGCCTCGCCGATTCGGGTGTAGTGACGCGCCGGACCGCCGATGCCCATCGTCGTGAAAGGCGCAAGCGGCACGCCGTCGAGAATCGTCAGCCTCGGCGTCATGTGCGGGTTCCCATTCCCTCTCCAGTTCCTAGGACCATTCCTTTCCAGAAGCCTCGGCGATCATCCGGGCCAGGAGAAACCCATCCCGGTACGAGTCGGGCGAGAAGACGATTGTCCCCTTCCAGCCCTTCACCCGACAGATCTGTCCGGCAAGCATCCCGGTCCGGCGTCCCGATTCCAGCGCCGCCACATCAGGCCACGCAATGAGTCTGGTGCGGAGCATTCCCTGGTACTCGATGCCGTCCGGACCGAGCGTAATGTTCTTGCGAAGCGCCGAGATGCCGAGCAACGCGAGAGCGGCAGAGCCAAGCGCCAACGGGAACACGGGCAGAAACGACTCCCAGTAGATGAACACGACCGTCGACGAAGCGAACAATCCAGCCGCCAGCAGCATCGACCATGCGAAGCGCGCCTTGAAGCTGAATTCGTGTGGCTCGTCGAGGGACGGCCGCACGTCCGGCAATTCTTCGAAGAAGTCGAACCTGAGCTGAGGTCCGCCGAACCCGAACGTCGCCGAGTCGCCGCTCGCCATCTTGAGTTTCTCGATCCGCTTTCCATGCGAGAAGGTCCCGTTCGTCGATCCCAGGTCCCGAAGAACGTAGTGGCCCCGCTCGGCGACGAGTTCCGCGTGCTTTGATGACGAAACCGTGTCGTGTGGACCGAGGCGCACGACGTTCATCCGCGCGCGCCCGATCGTCAGCCTGTCGCCCTCGAAGAGCTCACGCTTGCCTGCAAAGGCGCCCGACAGGTGCGACACCACCACGCGCATTCACGGGTTCCTAGTCGTCAGAGTCTTCCAGGTCCTCAATCTCCAGGTTGCCATCGGCATCCTGGAGCAGCACTTCAATTCGACGTCCTGCGTTGTCGAGGAATTTCTCGCATTCCTTCGAGAGCGCGACACCGCTCTCGAAGAGTGAAATCGTCTCTTCGAGAGGAAGGTCGCCCCCCTGGAGCTTTTCCACGACGGTGGTCAGCTCGGCGAAAGCCTGTTCATAGGTCCTGTCGGTTCGCTTTTTCGTCATCCTTTCTTCACCCCGACCACGATATCCGGACCACTGGCGCCGAAGTCCAGCTTGCGAATTCGCTCGAATCCCGCGTCGCGCATCCATCCCCGGTATTCCGCGAGCGTGAATACGTCGCCCTCAACAGTGTTCACTAGCATGTTGAGCCCGAAGAGCATCTGGTTGATCGGGCCGGTCCGGGCGTCGTTTGGAATGAACTCGCCGATCAGGAGCGTGCCGCCGGGACGAAGTGACTCGGCGCTCTTGCGGATCAGCTTTTCGGACCACTTCCGACCTTCGCTGTGGCAGATATGGCCGAGCAGCACGAGGTCGTACTTCTCACGTCCAAACGCTACCTTGCGGAGATTGCCGGCCTTGAACGCGAATCTGTCCGCAACGCCAAAACGCTCGGCGAAACTGCGGGCGACCGGAAACACTTCTTCAAAGTCCAGAAGCGTTACGCGAACTGCCGGATTCTCGATCGCCCACGGCAGCGACCAGGCACCGGAACCGCCGGCAACATCGAGCACGTCCACCACGTTCTTCGATACCTTCGGACCCAGAAGTGCGCGCGCCATTGTGGAGGCGCCGAAGCTCGGCGCGAAAATCGATGCGACGAGCGTGGGAAAGAACTCTCGTCCCCCCGACTCGACGTCGACGGTACGGGCCGGCTTCCCGGAACGTACCGTCTCGGCAAGACCCGCCCAGGCGAGATCATGCATTCGCGTGTGAAGGATCATCGGCCCCATGAACGCGGGACTCGAGCTGACGAGAAAGGCGCGCGCGGTTTCCGTCAGCATGTAGCCGGACTTCGACTTGGCGAGCACGTCGAGTGCGCAGAGCGCATCGCAGAGCATTCGGACACCGCGCTCCTTCACCCGCAGCGTCCTGGCCAGCGCGCCGGCAGGCTGCGGGCCGTCGGCAAGGGCATCGAAAACACCGAGCTCGATGGCAGCGTGCAGGGCCCGGGTTCGTCCGAAAGCCCAGAGATGATCGGCAATGAGGCCCAGATCAGGGCCCTGTTTCGTCGTCGAATCGGTGGTCGTCATTCTAGGTTTCCAGTCTCCTGTTCAGTTGTGTCACGTGATCTCACGGCGCTGAATGCGCCGCCAGCCACTCGAATGTCAATCGTCTCGCCAGGGATCACGTCCGATGGAGCCCGGACGATTCGACCGGCAGCGTTTCGTACGACCGCGAAGCCCCGAGCAAGCACACCGAGCGGATCGAGTGAACTGAGCCGGCCCCGAAAGTCGGCGAATGCATGGCGGCGCGACTCGAGCGATCGCTGCGCGTGGGCGGGAATCGCGGTGCTCGCGCGCGCCAGGCGGGCGCGTTCGACTAGAACGCGGCGACGGGGATCTCTCTCGGCAAGCATCCGCACGTCGGCGGCGACTTGCTTTCTGGAAGCCTCGATCCGATCGGTGGTAATGCGAAGGATGACTTCACTCGCATCGTCGAGCGCCTGAATTCGTCGCTCGACCAGTGCCGGCACTCCGTTGAGCGCGCGCGAGGCGACCAGGTCGCGCAGGTCCGACCTGGCGTCGAGCAGCCGGTATCGGACCGCCGCGGCAGCCTCGCGTATGCGGCGGTCGATTGCCGTTCTGAGCTCCCCGGACGCCGAGGCGACGAGCTCTGCCGCTGCCGATGGCGTGGGTGCCCTGAGATCCGCCACGAAGTCGGCAATCGTCACGTCCGTCTCGTGCCCCACGGCCGAGATCACCGGCACGCTCGACGAGGCAATTGCCCGGGCCACGCGCTCGTCATTGAAGGCCCACAGGTCCTCGAGCGACCCGCCGCCGCGTCCGACGATCATCACGTCGACAAGCCCGCACTCCGAGAGCCGACGAATTGCGTTCACAATCTCTGCAACCGCACCCTCACCCTGGACGCGTGCCGGCGCAAGCAGGACCGAGACCGCGGCGTTCCGGCGACGGAGCACGCGGAGCATGTCCTGCAATGCCGCACCCGTTCGAGAGGTGACGAGGCCCACACGCCGCGGGACGACCGGAATCGGTCGCTTCCGCTCCGTGGCGAAAAGACCCTCGGCCGCGAGTCTGGCCTTGAGCTGCTCGAACGCGAGCTGGAGCGCGCCAAGGCCGACGGGCTCCATCGAGGAGACGAGGATCTGATAGTCGCCGCGCGGCTCGTAAACAGACACGCGCCCCCGAACGCGCACCGCCAGCCCGTCCTCCGGCCGGAAGCGGATCGACCTGTTCGCGTTCTTGAAGCTTGCGCATCGTACCTGGGCGCCGGCGTCCTTGAGCGTGAAGTACCAATGCCCGGACGAATGACTCTTGAAGTTCGAGATCTCGCCCTCGACCCAGACGTCGCCGAAGCGCCGCTCGAGCAGCTGCCTGATCTGGCCGGTGAGTTCCGAGACGGTAATCGCCTTTGGTGGCTCTTCGAACAGATTGTCGAGAAGTGACGGTTGGCGGGTCATGGCGAAGTCCGGAAACGAAAGGGAGCGCGAGCCGCGGCGCGGCCCGCGCTCCCTTGGAAGCGCCGCGTGGAGTCGCTCGTTACGGCATTCTGGCGCCCGGCGGAACGATGGCGATCTCGATGCCACCCTCGGCCGCGGTTCCTTCCTGCGTCCGGATCTCGACGCGCGACGCGTCGACACCCTTCTCGCTAACGAGGTAGTTACGGGCATTCTCGGCACGAACCTTGGCGAGGCCTGGACGCTCCTTCGCCGTCGACTTGCCGGTCACGACGATGCGAGCCTGGATGTCACGCTCACCGCGCAACGTGACGTCGTCGAGCACGGCCTTGTTGGCATTGTTCAGACGACCCCCCGTCATCGGGAAGTTGAGAATGTCGGGGAGGATAACCGGCGGCTTGACGACCGCAATCGTGATCTCTCGCGAGCAGTCGGGCACGTCGAACGACGAGGCGCTCACGGTAATCGTATCCGCGGCAACGCCGGCCGTGTCGACTCGAATGGCACCGCCGTCGCCGCTGACGCGACCCTCGCTTGCCGACCAGCGGAGTCCGAATCCGTTCGGGAGGCCGGCAGCCGAGATCGAGACGACCTCTCCGGCATTCACGCGCACATTGTTCGCAACCAGGCGAAGATCCGGCGGGCACCCGATGACCTCGATGGTCTTCACCACCGTCATCGGATTGCACTTGCCACCGCGTCCCATCAGGAGAACGTCATACTTTCCGGGAGCGAGCCCGGCAGTATCGAACTCGACCGCAGCGCCCTTTCCGAAGATCCGGCCGCGATCGGCGCGCCACATGTACTCGAGCGGCTCGCCCTTCGACCCGCGTCCGGACGCCGTCAGCTTGACCTTGGTGCCAGAAAGGACCGCGACGGAGTCCGCATCGAGAGCAACGCTCGGCTTGTCCTTGTCAGGGTCGTCGCAGTTTCGCCCAATGCCGGTCTCGGTCTGACCGGAATTCTGTTGAGCCGTCGCGGCGACGGCACAGAATCCGAGGGCGGCAAAGAGCGTCAGCGTCATCATTCCGGCGCGGAAGATCGTCGACATTGGGGCCTCCTGGGCGGGTAGCACTTCTATGGGGAGTCTCGGCGTCTCAAACGATCACCGAAACACGGTGTTGGTACCACATGAGTTTGGTTCAGATCAAGCGTAACGTCATCATCCTTCAGAGCTTGACATCAATCCGTGGCTCGGCTACCGTCGGGGCGGTTCTGTCCGTTCAAGATCGCGCCTGAGCGCGCGGCCTGTGTCCCTCAGTCACCTGACAATCAGGAGTGACCATGACTTTCAGTTGGAAGCGCAGTCTTACCATTCTGGCCTTGCCTGCAGTTTTCGCTTTCGCAGTAGCGTCGACGTCGGCGCAGAGTCCGCTCGGTATGGCCGTTGTCAGCGGGACGGTTCGCATTGATGGCCAGGTCGCGACGGGATCCGTTCCTGTCGGAATGGTCTCGCGGATTTCGACCGGCAAGGACTCGACCTTGACGCTGCGCCTCGCGAAAGGTGGCGAGATCAAGATCACCGGTCAAGCCGACATGGCAATTACGCCTGGCGTGTCGGGGCCGCACATTCAGTTGATCTGCGGTGAGATTTCGGTCACGAGCACGGTTCCGGCGACCGTCGTGGCTCAGGGCGGTGGCCGCGTCGAGCCAGAGATCGGGAAAGCGACTGTATCCCGGTCCGGCAAGTCGACGACGGTCAAGAAGGGCAAGTCGAAGGACTTTGACGATGCCGATACCGTGACGGTGCCGACTTCGGACTCCGTCGTCGTTGTAAAGTCCAAGGCCAACTGCCACTGCAACTGTTAGTGGAGGACAACCGAATGAGCTTCCTCAATTTCTTGCGCCCTGTATCCGTGATCGTCGCCGTGACGCTTTTCAGTCTCGGCTTCGCGCGCCCGGTCACGGTCGCTGCCCAGTCTGGCGGCGCTCAAATGACGGTTGTCGGCAATGGCTCGGTCCGTATTGACGGAGTCCAGGCAGCTACTGGTGCGACGGTCTATTCCGGAAGTCGCGTCACCACGTCGTCCGGCGCCCAGGGAGTGGTCGCCAACGGCGGCACGCGTCTGACGATCAACAACGATTCCGACGCGATTGTGTCGCACGCTGGCGGCTTCATGCGCGCCGATCTCGTGTGCGGCTCCGTGACCGCAACACCCGCCGCGGGTGCTCCTTTCGAGCTCATTACCCACGGTGACACGAGCATCTACTGTCAGACTGGAATCCTCAAGGTCGAGGCTGAGGGCCGGACTTTCGAGCTCATTGCCAATCAGTCACAGACGTTCAATGGCGGCGTGCGCCTGACGAGTACGGGACCGGCTTCATTTGAGGCTTCGTCGCTGCTCTGCTCCTGCCTCTGTGCGGCACCGATAGTCCTTCCACCGGTGGCGGCGGCTTTCCCGACGGCACTGCTGCTCCTGCTCATCGGTGGAGCGGCGGCGGTCATCGTTCCCGTAACGGTTGTGACGGGTGATGACGACTTCGTCGTCGTGTCGACGCCTCAGCCCAGGTAGTCCGCAGCCCTTTTGTCTCCTGTTCTCTCGAAGGCGCCGCATCCGCGGCGCCTTTTTCGTTGGCATTTCGGCGTTTGCGGATTCGGGTCAATAGGCGTAACGTGCGGTTCGTGTCGAATTCGAGCCAGGTCGCAACCGCGATCTGACGTCCCGGCGTCTAGCCGGTGACACGGCCTCCCAATCTGGCGAGTTCGGGCCATTTTCCCCGACAGGTGCCACATGCAAGATCGTCGCGCGCGCCTCCTCGGCTTCTGCGTACTTGTCGCCTGCTTCCTGCTGGCCGATACGACGCCTGCCACTACCATCATTCCGATGTCGGACGAAGACCTCGTCGCGTCTTCACAGGTGATCGTCGAAGGACGTTGCCTTAGGATTCGGTCTGAATGGAATGCCGATCGCACCGCGATCTTCACGCGAATCACTTTTCTCGTGACGAAGGTCATCAAGGGGGACGTACAACCCGGTACTATCGTCATCAAGCAACTTGGGGGTCAGGTAGCGGACGGAGCCACAATCATCTGGGGAGCACCGTACTGGCAGAAGGACTGGGAGATGCTGCTCTTCCTCAACCCTGAACCCGAGGAGGGGCTTCGTGTCGCGCATCTTTCGCTCGGTTACTTCCGCGTGTTGCGTGACCAGACGACAGGCACGAAGTTCGTTGCCCGAGCGCTTCCCGGACCGAACGTGCGTATTCTCGGCGATCGGCCGTACGAGCGATACGAGCCTCTCGACGCCTTCGTCACGCGAATCGAGTTGCTTGCAGCCGCTGGCGGGCACAAGGACTCGACGGCTGTCGCGGCGACTGAGCCAGTCACGGCCGGCCTTCGGCGGAAGTCGGGCAGCCCCACGAGCGACTTCCGGTTCCTTTCGCCTGGATTCCGGTGGTTCGAGCCGGATACCGGTGACCGGATCCGTTTCAGCGTCAATCGCAGCCGGGCTCCGAATCCATCGGGAGGATTCGACGAAGCCAGGGCCGCTGCCAATGCCTGGTCGGCGGTGCCGGGAAGCAGTCTTCGTGTCGAGATCTCGGGACAGACCGACGCGTGCGGCCTCCGTGTGGACGGTGCGAACGCGATCTCGTTCAACGACTGCACCGGTCGATTCGACACACCGGTCAATTGTTCCGGAGTCGTCGCCGTTGGCGGCGTCGCCCAGGCGGTGACGAATCAGAGCGTTTCCATCGGAGGCCGGACGTTTGCCCGGATCCAGGACGCCGACATCATCTTCAATCCGGGATTCGCCTGTCTCCTTGGCGATTCTGCGGCTCTCGCCGAGATTATGACCCACGAGATGGGCCATACCCTCGGATTCGGTCACTCGTCGGAGCAGGTCAACGAGACGAGCGAGCTGTTGCGGGACGCCACCCTGTTCCTGATTGCGCACCTCGATGGCCGGGGCGCATCTTTGCGAACGGACGACATGGACGGGGCGCGGTTTCTGTATCGGGCGGCACCATCCACCGACCCCCTTGCCATCGCGACCGATGCCCTGCCCGACGCTCGAACCGGAGCACCCTATGCGTTCGATCTCAAGGCGACAGGTTCGGGTCCATTCACATGGTCGATTGTCGAAGGCCAGCTGCCCGACGGTCTGTCCCTCTCCGCCGGGGGCAGAATCGCCGGAACGGCTACCGTCGATGCGTCGGCTACCTTCACGGTTTCCGTTCGGGACAACGCCAACTTCGCGCTCACGCGGTCGCTGCAGTTCCGTTGCACGGGCACACCCGCGCCGTTCATTGCGTCGGTCAAGTACAGCAGCGCGACCGGAAAGCTGACCATCACGGCACTCAATGTCGACGAAACGGCGGAGATCTCGATCAACGGCATTCAGATCGCGCCTCCGCGCACCGTCAAGTTCAAGGCGTCGAAGGGACGACTGACCGTCAGCGGGTCGACGGGAGAGCTGAACGTGCGGACGGGCGCACCAAACGCTGTCGTAGTCACTGTTCGAGGGCTCGCGTCCAATACGTTCGCGTTCTGAGGGCCAACAGCGCGGATGTATCGCCCCTGTGGGGGCTTTCGCGTCACTCTTGAGTATTCGCACGGCTTACGCCGTGGGCCTGGAGTTTGGCCTACTGAACGGCCAGAATCGACCGCTCCTCGGTCGTTTCGCGAGCCATCCGGTTCCAGATCCACCCTTTTCGCTACAGCGCCTGGAACCGACGCGCAGTGCCTGCGATTTCACGATCCGCCGGCAGGTGTCGACCCTGACGTCGGCGGACGTTTGCGGAGTGTCGCGGCCAGGCTTGCAAGCGCGTCCGCCACGTCTCGTTCAACGCTGCGGACCGTTGCCCCGCCGAATCGCACGCGGTGGTAGTGCTCAGTGACCTTCCGGACCTCGTCCAGGTCGCATTCTCCAGCGAACTCGCGTGGTGTCATCGATGGCTCCCGTCTTATGCCGTTGCGTGCCAGCATGGCAGCCATCTGCTCGTAGAAGAGGACAGCAGTCCTTTCCGGAGGCCGAGCTCCCCGGCGCCACCAGCCGTGCCACCTCCACATCGGCAGCACGAGTCCGCCAAGTCGCCAACCGCGATTGTGAAGCAGCATTCCCGCAAACGACAACGCACCGATTCCAAGCATCGCGACCACGATTCCGGTCAGAAGACCCGACATCGGCATCGAGGACGGACGGCTCTCGAAGAGTCCGGCGATCCATCGACGGATGGACGCCACCTTCGAAGTTACCCACGCCTTGGCTTCCATCAGTCCGCCCTGAATCGACCTGAAGATGGAGAGTTGCTCGTTGGTGTCGAGCGCGACTACGTATCGGATCCACATCAGCTGGAGTGCCTCGATGGACTGCCGGAATCCGCTCGCGAAGTCGGAGCTGTACGTGTTGATGCCGGCAGCCGGCGTGGGATCGAACTCCACCCACTCGTCCACTCCCGCAAAGTAGACCTCGACCCAGGAATGCGCGTCCGCCTGTCGCACCGTGTAGGTCTCGCTCGTGGGATTGTACTCGCCCACCTGAAAACCATTCACCACTCGAGCCGGAACGCCGACGCTTCTCAACATCACGGCCATCGAGGTCGCAAAGTACTCGCAGTGCCCTTCCCGCACGTTGATGAGGAAGTCCGCCACGGGATCGATCGTCAGATCCTGTCGCGTCAGCGAGAGCGTGTACCCGAACTGGTTCTTCAGGTACGACTCGATACGTCTGGCCTTTTCGTACGGCGTCGTGGCATCGCCGACGATCTGCTTTGCAAGCGCGGGCACGCGCGGGTCGACTTCCGGCCGTTGCAGATTGAGGCTACGAATCTCATCGGAATAGTCCGTCGAGACGTCCCTCGCCAGTTCCGCTTCGGATGCTCCGCTTACATCCGACATCACGACGTAGGAGAGTCGCGAGGCATCGTGGCGCGGGCCGCGAAGGCTTCCCGAGCCGTCGACGCTCACCTCTCGCGGGGCATTGTTTATCCGCTTCGCCCGCGACGCCGCAAAGAGTGTCAGGTTGCTCATCGGCTCGAGGTAGATCGTCTGTTCCAGCAAGTCCGTGGCCACCGTTCCGGGCGACAGCGGTTCGATGTCGAAGAAGGCCGGAACACCCGGCACCCGATCCACCAGTGTCCGGCGAAATGGGCGCACGGCCCTCCACGTGCCTCGCGGGCCGTCGAACTCGTCGAGGGCCAGTCCGCGCCAGCGAAGAGGCCGAGTCGGAGGACGATCGAGCTTCACGTACATCACGACGGTCCTGTTCAGCTTGATGTTCTCGAGGTCGCCGAGGCGGACTTTCTCGCTGAATCCGGACAGTGTCTGCGTCTGACTGTATGCGCTCCCCATGTACCCGCCGCCGAACCTGGGCAGCACGAAGAATATCGGCACTGCGATAAGCGCAACCATGACGATCTGCCCGATTCCGATTCCCGACACGTACCATCCACGACGTAGCGGTCGCGGGCGGTCGCCCCGGATTGCGTGCTGCTCCTCTTCTACGCGATGCAGCTTGCGGTGCGAACGCTCGATTTCGAATGCCGACAGTGTCGTCACGAGAAAGAACAGGAAGAGTCCGAGCGAGACGAGAAAGAGCGCGTCGACCGTGAGCGTGGCAGCCAACAGTAGCTGTCCGAACGAAAGTCCGTAGAGCCAGACCCAGTCGCTGTCGTCCTTCTTCTGGTACATCTTCACTACAGCGAGAAAGAGCGCGAAGCGGGCCAGTCCGAGAAAAGGATTGCGCGAGATGAGGAGGATGTCGGCTGCGGCGAGCGGAATGGCAATCGCGGAGATGAGCGCTGCACGCTTTCGCGAAATGAGCAACTCGGGGCGATTTTGCTCGATCCACCAGGCCCCAGCCACTGCAGCCGCATACAACACCGGTGTCACGAGATCGAGACGGCCCGTCAGAACGAGCGCGAGGAATCCCGTGGAGACGAACAGGAAGGACGTGAACAGAAAGTAGTTGCGAAACTTCATGGCAGAACTGAAGTCAGGACATCTCGTCCGTGTAGATCACGTGTGCGGCCCGCCATATCGTCGCGGGAATCGTCCCTCGTGGCGCCGCAGTGAAGAGCACCTTGAACCGATGCACGTCGGCAAGTCCCGGCAGTGTATCGGCAAGATCCCAGGACACTAGGCCTGGTGACTCGTCCCCCGGCAACTGCGATTCGATGACCGCAAGCTCCGACAGTATCTTGTACAGCTGTCCGATTCCCTGTCCCGGTTGCACTCGCGCCTCCGTCGTCACGAGCTCGACCTCGGCGCCCTCTCGGATGAAGTGCTCCGCGAGGGACGCTGCAAGGACCACGGCGCGCTCGAAGCGCTCGGCGAAATCGTCCGGAGCATCGGCCGCAGGTCGGCGCGGATCGAAGAAGATCGATAGGCGGAAATCCTCCTCGCGCACCGTCTCGCGAACCATGACCCGCCGGGCGCGTGCAGTTGCCTTCCAGTCGATCAGCCGGATGTGGTCGCCTTCGTTGTAGTCGCGAATTGCGAACAGGTCCACGCCGTCACCCCGCATGTGACTTGCTGCGGAACCGGTGAGAATCGGCAGCGTATGGAAAAAGTCGTCGACGGGCTCCGTCGTCGGAAAGACGACGATGTCCCCGGAAGATTTCACTTCACGCCATTTCCTCAGAAATCCCGATGGGAACTTGGTCGCCAGCGTCAGTGTTTCGAAGCGATAGCGCCCGCGGCGCTCGAACGTGTGCTCGACGATCTGCTTCACGGTCGATCGAGGCGGCACGACGATGAAATGCGCGATCGACGCCTCTTTCATACGGTTGCGGAATCGGAAAAAGCCCTTGGGCTTCGCCGTTGGAACTGCACCCACAAGTTGCGGAAGGGCCTCGACCGAGATCGAGCAGGACGGAAGCAGGAACTTCCGATTCACGAGCGCGATCGACAGATGTGCGGGCTGCCCGGCCCTGATGTGATCGGGAAACCTCAATTGCACGCCGACGTCGTGCAACATGATTCGCGCCACGTTTCCGGAAACGATGACAAAAGCGAGCATCGCCGCGAGCACGAGATAGAGCAGGTTGTTCTCTGTGTTGAGGGCCGCCACACCCACAACGACAACGATCACGGCGAAGAGCATGCCGTCGGTCGTCACCGAGGTGCGGATCCCGAGTCCCCACAATTCCCAGCGCACCCGCTTCGCCAGCTTTGGCACTATGTATAGTCCGCCGCCGACCGCGAGCACGAGCGACATGAAAGCAGCGAACGCTCCCATCGCCCAGTCGCCGGTTTTCGAGATGGTCGACGACAGGAAAGCGAGCACGAAGGCCGCGCCAAGCAGCGCAGACGTCAGCGCGAAATCTATCCACGCCCGACGGTCGAATCGAATATTGAGCGCCACGGCTGCGCCCCGCGTCAGATTGGAACGTCGACGCCGCGGAGAATCTCTCCGAGTGCCGTTTCGTTCTCGTTGGTGCGACGCAGGCCCGTCGAGTATCGCGAGTTCACGACGATGCGATGGGCCAGTACTGGCACGGCGACTCCCTTGATGTCGTCTGCGATGCAGTAGTCACGCCCCTCGAGGTAGGCCACGGCCTGAGCGGTGTGGAATAGCGCGAGTGTGCCGCGAGGACTTATGCCGAGGTCGAGGATTTCAGAATCGCGCGTCGCCTTCACTATGCGGAGCAGGTAGTCTGCAAGCGAGTCGTCCACCCGTACCTTTCGCGCGTCGGCCTGCATCTCGCTGACATCCGCCGCGTTCATCACCGGCTCGAGGTCCACGACGTGCTCCATCGACGTCTGGCGGCGCAGGATGTCGCGTTCGTCCTCCAGGGCCGGATAGCCCATGCGGAGGCGCATCAGAAAACGATCGAGTTGCGACTCCGGCAAGGGATACGTGCCGTGGTACTCGACCGGGTTCTGCGTGGCGATCACCATGAACGGACGCGGCAGCCCGTAGGTCTCGTTCTCGACCGTCACGTGCCCTTCGGCCATCGCCTCGAGCAGACAGCTCTGCGTCTTCGGGGTCGTACGGTTGATCTCGTCGGCAAGGATGAAGTTCGCGAAAATAGGTCCGCGACGATACTCGAACATCGCGTCGACCTGATTGAAAATCGTCAGCCCGATGACGTCCGACGGCAGCAGATCGCTCGTGAACTGAATGCGGCGGAACGAACAGTCGAACGATCGCGCAAGCGCCTGAGCGAGCGTCGTCTTGCCGACTCCCGGCACGTCCTCGATGAGCAAGTGGCCGCCGGCGATCAACGCCGCGATCGAAAGCCGGACCACATCGGACTTGCCGCGGATGACGGACTCGATGCGATCCTGTAGCTGCTCGAGTTTCGCTGCGCTCGTGATCACGTCGATTCTGGCTCCTTGGCGACGACCGCGACCGGTGTCTCGAAAGTACCACACTGACACGCGCACCCGCTCGAAAAGTTTCCCGGAAACTGGTGCGATTCAGGGGATTCTACGACGTGTGGAACGCCCGCGGATCCCATCGGATCAGGTTCGATGCTACGGCTCGCTGGTCTGCAGGAGCGGTGCGACTAGCCATCTCGACCCACGGCCGGTTCGGTGAACGAAACCGATGCGCGCTAGGAAGCGGGAGAGGTCGAACGCGGCATGAAGGTTTCAGGCTGTGATGTTGCAGGAGTAGGACGATCGAGCTTCCGGGAAGCGCCTCAGGCGCGAATGAACCAGAGCTCACGGCGTAAGCCGTGGGTTCGACCGCGGAGCGGTCGAAGGAAATAGCCGTGGGTCGCGGGGGCGAGTGCAA
>CAZQBW010000129.1:0-13649 GCA_964591515.1 uncultured Clostridia bacterium | reverse complement strand
CGCGATGGCACATCCTGTTCGGAAAGTGGATCGGGTTCGTGGCCGTGCTCGCGTTCTACCTTGCGGTGATGGCCGGCGGCGTTCTTTCGGTGACGAAGCTCATCAGCGGATTCATGGTGCCGCACGCCGCGCTGGGGCTCGCACTGATGTTGATGGAAGGCGCGCTGTTCGTGACGATCACGCTTGCGGTGGGAGCGCGGCTGAGCACGCTTGCGACGGGCGTCTTCGGTTTCGGGCTCTTTGGTCTAGCGTTCATCGGTGGCTGGATGGAACAGATCGGGACGCTCCTCGGGAACGGAACGACGCGCAACGTCGGGATCGTGGCGAGTCTGCTGGTGCCGAGCGAGGCGCTGTGGCAGCTTGCGGCCTACAACATGCAGCCGTCGATCATGCGCGATGTGAACCTGACGCCGTTCTCGCCGGCCTCGGTACCGAGCGGCGCGATGATCGTCTGGGCCGCGTGTTACCTGGTGGTCGTCCTGCTCATCGCACTGCGACTGCTGAGGACACGCGACCTCTAGCGGCGGCCTGAAGAAGGGCCACGGATCAAACGGATCTGACGGATGAAGACGGATCTGAACTCGATTTCAGATCCGTCTTCATCCGTCAGATCCGTTTGATCCGTGGCCCTTCCGCTTCATGGCCGACCGACGGTGGGCCTACTCGTAACGCAGCGCGCTCGACGGGTCGAGCTTGGCGGCGCGGCTCGCGGGGATGAAACCGCTGAGCAGCCCCACGAAGACCAGGATGATCGTCGAGACGATGATGCTCAGCGGCGAGATCACGAGCGTGATGTCGCCCTTGCCCGTCGTGTCCTCGAACAGCGCCCCCATCAGCGGCAACTGCCCGGCGGCGGCCGCGACGACGTACGACAGCAGAATCCCGATCGCCCCGCCGACGAGCGTCAGCGCCATCGCTTCCGCCAGGAACTGCAGCCGGATGTGGCGTTTCTTCGCTCCCAGCGCGCGCCGCAGCCCGATTTCGCGAATCCGCTCGTCTACCGACACCAGCATGATGTTCATGACTCCGACACCGCCGATCCCCAGCGTCAATGTGCCGATGAACACGAGCAAACCCTGGAGTCCGATCGTCAGCCCGTCGATGATCGGCCGAAACGCCTCGCGCCCGTCGGCGCTGAACGCCTTTTCGTCCGTCGGGGAGAACCGCTGCCGCTTCCCGATCGTCGAGCGGACCTGGTCGATGGCCTGCTTCTCGAACTGCGGAGCAACGGCCGCGAAAACCATCACGCTGGCGTATTTCGCATTCCACATGTCGCCCGCGGCCGTGTACGGAATGAACGCCGACTCGTCGTCGCTCGTGAAGTAGTTGCTGAACTGGAGTTTGCGATCCAGCGTGCCGATCACCGTAAACCGCACGCCGCTGATCAGTACGGTCTGATCGATCGCCGGGCGCCCGGCAAACAGCTGCTCCCGGAGCCTGCCGCCTAGCACGACGACACGCCGACGCTCGGCAAAGTCCTCCTCACTGATCCACCGGCCGTCGCTCGGCACTTCGTTCCGGATCTCGCCGTAGATCGGATACACGCCGCGAATCGCCGTGTTGGCCAGCCGGTCTCCGTACGAGATCGAGAGCCACTTCACGGTTTCGAGACTGCCTCCGCGAACGAGCGGCGCTTCGGTCAGCACCGCGTCGAGATCGGCCTCCTCGAACCGGATCTTCTTGCCGGCGCGCTGGCCGCCAGCCTGCTCGCTCGTCTGGCCCGGCCAGCATACGACAGCGCTTTTTCCGAAGGCATCGAATCCCGACACGAGCACCGAACGGAAACCGCTGCCGTACGCGAACAGCACCGTGACCGATACGATCCCCCAGACGATTCCCAGCATCGTGAGCGCGCTGCGGAACGGTTGCCGGATGAGTGCGATCCAGGCCTGCATGAGAATCTCGCGCAACATCGGATCAGCCTCCCGCCTCGTGGCGCAACGCGACGATGGGGTCCACGGCCGCGGCCCGGCTGGCCGGATACATCGCAGCAAGCAACGCGACCGTGCCGAGCAGTCCGAACGACAACAGGGTTGACTCGAGCGTCGGAAGCAGGCCGGCGAAAAACGGCGGCATCGGCAGAAGGTTCACCAGGCCGCAGAATCCGTAAGCGATCGCCATTCCAATGCCTCCGCTCAGGAACACGACGATCAGCGTCTCGCAGAAGAACTGCCAGAGGATCTGCCGCGACGTCGCGCCGACAGCCTTGCGAACGCCGATCTCGCGAGTGCGCTCGCGAACGGCGACCATCATCACGTTCATCACGCCGATGCCGCCCAGAAACAAAGTCGTCAGGCCGACGGCGCCGAGGAAGTTCTTCATGCCGTCCGTCATGCTCTGGAACTGCTTCGCATTCTCGACCGTGTCCCAGATCGGAGCGGCCTCCTCGTCGCGGGGATCGAACTCGTAGATCTGCGACAGCGCCTTTCGCACCTGCCTCTTCGCCGACTCGCTGACCTCGATCGATTTCGGAACGACGATGATTCGATCCACCGAGTCGGACTTCGACGGCGCCGTATTGGGGAAGTCCCGCAGCGACAGCGCGAAGGGAATGAAGACCTTAGAAACGTCCTGACCGTCGTAGCTCGAGTCCTGCTCCTTTTTCCTCATGATCCCGACGACCGTGTACGGGTATCCGCCGACGAGCACGGTCTCGTTCATCGCGTCACGGCCGGCGAAGAGTTGCTCGTTCACTTCGCTCCCGAGAACGCAGACCCGCCGCTCGTCGCGCTCGTCCTCCCAGTTGCAGTAGCGGCCGCTCGCGATGTCGATGCTCCGCACGTCAGCGAAAGGCGGGAGCGAACCGGTGACGCGGAAAGAGCCGGCGTTGTAAGGACTTCGAACGCTGATCCCGCCCTGGCCAAGCTCCGGCAGCGCCCATTCGATGTCGGGCGACTGCGCCATGATGACCTTGTAGTCGTTGGCGCTCCACTCCAGGCGCCGTCCGGCGCGGGTGCCGCCCGCCTGCATGCTCGTGCGACCCGAGAAGACGATCATGATGTTCTTCCCGAACGACTCAGAGACCTTCGCCTGACCGACGCGAAGACCTTCTCCGGCCGCCACCATCAGCGTGATCGACACAATGCCCCAGGCGATGCCGAACATCGTGAGCGCCGTGCGCAGCTTGTGCGCCCAGAGGGTTCGGATGGTGTCGAGGAAGAGGTCCTTGAAGACCATGGCCGGCTCCTACTGCAGAACGATCTGCTGGCCTTCTTCGAGGCCTTCGAGGACTTCGGTCTTCACGCCATTCGAGAGGCCGAGCTTCACCGGAACCTTGCGCTTGCCGGTCTCGGAAGCCGCATCCGGAATCTCGACCGAGGTGTTGCGCTCCTTGTCATAGATGACCGCCGACTCGGGGATCAGCAACAGCCCCTTCTTCTCTTCGAGGATGATCTCGGCGTTCGCGGTCATGTTGGCCCGCAGGACGTCGGCGTTCTCGGTGATCGTCACGCGGACCTCGAACGTCGTCACGTTGTCCTTCTCGGCGCCGAGCGGAGAGATCTTGTCGACGACTCCGCTGAAGGCCTTGTCCTTGTGCGATTCGACCGTGATTCGCGATGGCTGTCCCTCATAGACCTTGCCGATGTCGGCCTCGTCGACCTTGCCCTTCACGTAGAGCTGGCTCGTGTCGCCCAGCGTGAAGACGAGCGTCGCCTGCGAACCGAGCACGAGGATCGAGCTGACGGCATCGCCGGGCTCGACGTCCCGCGAGAGGACGACACCATCCATCGGACTGACGATCGTCGAGTTCCTGAGGTCCTCTTCCGCTCTTTCGAGCCCCGCCTGAGCGCGTGCGACCTCCGCCCGTGCGCGCTCGACGTCGGCGCGCGTGACGGTGACGCCACGTTCGGCCGAGAGCTGCTTGTTGAGGGCGATCTGGTAGGCCTTTTCGGCGTTCTCGAGGTCGGTCCGCGAGATGATGCCGCGATCGAAGAGGCTCTGCGAGCGATCGAGGTTGGATTTAAGGAACGGAAGGTCCGGGTTCGCGGCGTCGACCTTCCCGCGCTCGACCGAGGCCTGTGCGCTTGCGAGCGCGGCCTGCGATGCCTGGAGGGCGGCCTTCTGCTCGCGGAGTTGAGCGTGGAGCTGTTCCTTGTCGAGCTCGGCGAGGATCTGTCCCCGACGCACCGCCTGCCCGTAGTCGACGAGGACGCTCTTCACGAGCCCACTCGCCTTCGACTTGACCTCGACCTTCGTAAGCGGCTCGATCTTGCCGGTCGCGACAACCGACTTCGCGAGATCTCCCCTCTCGACCTTGGCGAGCTTCTCGGAACTGATCTCGGGACTGCTTCCCATCGAGCGGACGGCGACGACGCCTCCTCCCGCAATCACGATCACGACCGTCGCCAGGATGATCCAACGCAGACGCCGTCGGCCAGACTTTGGAGCTGCCATACCTCGTCACCTCGACTTCGAATGATTCCGTCGCCAAGTACGAGTGGAGACGACGGAAATGTTCCGATCGGTTTCGGGGGTAGGTGATCGGCGGGCTGAATAGGTTTCAGGACCTTCCGAATCTCCCAGTCTGCGTGTGCGTTCGCGGTGCGCAATGCGGAATACGCACGGAACGGCACAATGGAATGCAGTTCGGGCTGAGAGTGAGAGAGTGGGCGGAATTTACGGGATTTGAAGAGGATTCACACGAAGTTCATGGAGTGATGGAAAGTCTACCCATTCCTCAACTGGTTCCTGTGAATCCTCTTCAAATCCCGTAAATTCTGCCCACTCTCACTGCGTCGTGAACTCGGCGACTACCGGAGCGTGATCCGACGGCCGGTCCCACATCCGCGGCTCCTTGTCGATGCGGACCGAGACGCAGCGCTTCACGAGGGACGACGTGATCCAGATGTGGTCGATCCGGAGTCCCGCATTCCGGCGAAAAGCACCGGAGCGGTAATCCCACCACGAGAAATGGCCGCCGTCGGTCGTGTGAAGACGGAAGGCGTCTTCGAATCCCCATACGCGGACGTGCTCGAGGGCCTCGCGTTCTGCGGGACTGCAGAGGATCTTCCCATCCCAAAGCATCGGATCGTGCACGTCGCGATCGTCGGGCGCGACGTTGAAGTCACCGCAGATCAGCACCGGATCCGCGGCTGAAAAGCGCGCGTCCAGGAATTGGCGAAGGCGGGCCAGCCAATCGAGCTTGAAGGCGTATTTGTCGGACCCGACCTCGGAGCCGTTCGGGATGTAGACGTTGACGACCGTGATCCCTCCGACCGTCCCCGCAACGAGGCGAGAGTGGCCCGGACCTTCGTCGCCCGGCAGTCCCTTGACGATGCCGGTTACTGGCGCGAGGGCCAGAATGGCCACGCCGTTGTACGTCGGCTGCCCATGGGTGATCGATGTGTAACCGAGCGCTTCGAAGTCGGCAGCGGGAAACTTCGCGTCGATGCACTTGATCTCCTGCAGGCAGAGGACATCGGGACGTTCGTACTCCGTCCAGCGCAGGACGGAAGGCAAGCGCGCGCCGATCGAGTTCACGTTCCAGGTGGCGATTCTCACAGTCGCGGATAGTACCGCCAGACGGCGGAATGCGCACCCGGAAAATGCTGAAAACCGTGTCGTTGACAGCCTTTGGCCTACTTGCTAGAGTACGCGCCGTTCATCGGCAGGACGGCAGGATTCGGAAGTGGTAACGACCCTTTTCGCGCCAGCGTCCGTTCCCCACGGATGGCGCTCCCGCAGTTTCGCTTCAATCCACCCCAGCCAGCCTCAGTTCAAAATCGCACACGATCAAGTGACGTCAGAAAGGAGACCAGACACGATGAAGGAACGAGGAACCGTGAAGTGGTTCAATGACGCGAAGGGATTCGGTTTCATCGAGCGCGAGGGCGGTGGCGACGTGTTCGTTCACCACACGGCAATCGAAGCCGAGGGGTTCCGAACACTCGGCGAGGGCGACACCGTCGAGTTCGAAGTGACGCAGGGACCGAAGGGCCTTGCGGCCGCGAACGTGACGCGCGGCGCCTAGTCGCCGGCTTACGAGATCTGGGCCTCGTCGTGCGCGGCGAGGCCCTTTCTTCATGATGGCGGAACGAGTGCTCATTGCCGTGCCGGACCTGCTGTTCCGGTCGAAACTGCGCGACGCGGCGCGAGACGCCGGCGCGGACACTTCATCAGCCTCGAGCCCCGGCGTTGTCCTGGAGCGGGCGCGCGAGACACGGCCTGACATCGTCGTCGTGGACCTCGGCGACGAGCGGATCGAGCCGTTCGACCTGATCCGGAAGCTGAAGGCCGAGCCCTCGCTGTCGTCTACTCGAGTCGTCGGGTTCTTTTCGCACGTGCGGCTGGACATCCGGGACGCCGCAAAGGCGGCAGGCTGTGACGTGATCCTGCCTCGATCGGCCATCGTCTCGGCGCTTTCCGGGCTGATCTCCGGGAACGCCACCGGCAGGCAGGACGAGCCCTGATGCGCCGCAACGGTTGGAGCGAGGCTGAAATCAAGAAGCTCGAGGAGCGGACAGGGAAGTCGCGTCCGCTCGTCGAGGCGTTCTGCGATGCCGTCGACAAGAAGCTCTTTCTTCTGCTCGATGAGCGTCAGCGAAGGGCGACCCTGCATTTCCACCTCGATGTCGACGGCGTCTCCGACGATGACGGTTCGCCGGCCGTCGATGTCTGAGTCCGGCGCGGCGTGACGAAAGGGCGCCTTGGAGCGATCTGGCAAAACCGGTAGACTGACAAACTTTCGACACGACAGGTCAAGGAGCCCGACGCGGTGAAAACCGATATCCTCGCAGCCTCGCTCAACGAAACGCCGGCCGACGTTCTGATCGTCCCGGTGTACCGCAACGAATCGGTTTCCGACGGGCCGCTCGCCCCTCTCAACGCGGCGCTCGCCGGGTCGCTGGCCGAGCTCGTCGATTCGGGTGACCTTCACGGCCGGCGCGACGAGGTGACGTACCTGCACGCTCCTTCAGGCATCGCAGCCAGGCGCCTCGTGCTCGTGGGCATGGGCGAGGCGACGTCTTCGCCCCTGAACCAGATTCGCCGGGCGTTCATGACCGGTGTGCGGTTCATGAGAGGAAAGCGGCACGGCACCGTTGCCGTCGCGGACCGCGGTGAAGGCTCGGCCTTCCGCTTCGGAGAGATGGCCGCGGAAGCGGTTGCCGTCGCGGCTGTGGACCTTTCGGCCTACAAGACCGAGGATCGCAACGACCTGCACGTCGAGTCCGTCACCATCCAGACCTCTGTTGAGCGCGAAGCCGAAGTGCGGCGCGGCGCCGAGCGCGGCCGCATCGTGGCAGACGGAATGAACCTGACGCGTTCCCTCGGGAACGAGCCGGGCGACCACATGACTCCGCCGATGCTCGCCGAGCGCACCGCCGAAATGGCTGCCGCCAATGGAATGAAGTGCGAGATCCTCGATGAGTCGAAACTAAAGGAGATGGGAATGGGCGCGCTGCTTGGCGTTGCCCGCGGAAGCGAGGAGCCGGCGAGGCTCATCGTCGTCCGTTATGAGCCTGAAGGTGAGGCCGAAGGCGAGACGTGGGGTTTCGTCGGGAAGGGAATCACGTTCGATTCGGGTGGTATCTCCATCAAGCCCCGCGAGGGCATGGAGTGGATGAAGTACGACATGTGCGGCGCTGGCGCTGTCGTGGGTGCGATGAGTGCAATTGCCAGGATCCGCCCGAAGCGTCGTGTCATCGGTGTGATCGCTGCGGCGGAGAACATGCCGTCCGGACGGGCAATTAAACCGGGCGACGTTTTGCGCGGCTACTCGGGCAAGACGATCGAGGTCCTCAACACTGACGCCGAGGGTCGACTGGTTCTCTCTGACGCGCTGACCTACGCGCAGGAGCTCGGTGCAACGAGGCTGGTGGATCTCGCGACGCTCACGGGCGCATGCGTGATCGCGCTCGGGCACGTCTACGCAGGCCTGATGACGAACGATCAGGCGTGGGCGGACGACATCCTTGCTGCCGGCGGTCGAGTTGGCGAAAAGCTCTGGCAGCTGCCGATGGACAAGGCCTACAGGGAACAGGTGAAATCGGACATCGCCGACATCAAGAATCTCGGTGGCCGAGCGGCCGGCACGATCACGGCGGGTTACTTCCTGCGCGAATTCGTCGGCTCGACGCCATGGGCGCATCTCGACATCGCCGGCACGGCGTGGATCGAGGACGACCGGCCGAACATTGCACGCGGCGCGTCGGGTTTCGGCGTGCCGACGCTCGTAGAGCTCGCTGCGCCGGTTTCGGAGTAGCCGCGAATGCCGGGTGAACCAATCGACTCGGGACGCGTTGCCGCCCGAGTCGCGTTTCTCCTCGTCGTCGGACTCTGGGTCGGATCGATGGTCTACTTTGCCTCGGTCGCGGCTCCGGCTGCGTTTGCGGCGCTGGCGGACCAGCCAGGACTCCCCGGAAGGCAGCTTGCGGGCAGCGTAGTCCGGCTCGCGCTCGGAACGCTGAATCAGTCAGGCGTCGCTATGGCCGTCGTGACGCTGGTTCTGCTCTATCTCGCAGAGCCGAAGGTGCGGGTTCGCGCGACAGTCGTGATCGCAGTGCTTATCATTCTGCTCGGCGTAATGTCCTTCGTCGCGCACGCCGTGGTGTCAGCCCGGCTCGATGCGCTGCGGACGCTGATGGGAGTCATCGATGAGGTGAGCCGTGACGATCCGAGGCGCGTCGAATTTGGCCGGCTGCACGGCGTCTCGGTGCTGATTCTTGCGGTGCAGATCGTGATGGCGCTCGGAGTCTTCCTGACGGCGGGCTGGCGCTGGATGCGGCCGGCGCGGGGCTAGAGCGCTCGAGCGATGTTTAGCTCGATGCGATCCCGCTCGATCTGGGAGAGCCTGAGTACGATTGCGCGAATCCGCTTCTCGATGACGGCGATCGCGTCCGCGTGATGATGCAGGTCGCGCCGGAGTCCGCCGAGAAGTTCATCGTGGAGCGATCCGAGCTCGGCGCGGAGTCGAGACTCCTCTTCCGTCAAGGCAGCGTCCTGCGCGTCAAGATCTTCCGAAGTCATTCGCGAGCCTCCGTGAAAAAGTGCGCTATTATACCCGACCCACCCGGAAGTCGAAGTGCAAGGGGTATTTGTGGCGACAGAGGCATCGGAAGCGGTTGGACCGGCGTGGTGGCGTCCGCTGGAGTGGCCGGCCTGGGGGCTCGCCCTCGAGCCGGTGAATTCAACCCACACTGGACGGGTGCGTCGGGCCATTACCAACGAGATTGCCCGCTGGTTGAAGATTGAAAGTGCGGACGAGATGCGATTGGGGACTGCAGTGTGGGCGTATGAAGCCGACGGCCTCGCCCGCACGCGTCGGGCCTACAGGTATCTGGTCGCGCGCGACGGCGAATTCGCGGGTGTCATCGAGCTCAGGCCGGATGCAGTGCAGGGGCACATTGGCTATTGGCAGCGTCGCAAGGCGCGCGGTCGTGGAACGATGACGATGGCGAACTACGCGATGCTGTTGGTTGCGTTCGACGGGCTGCTTCTCGGGGCTGTCGACTGGACGGCCGACGTAAGCAACGCGGCATCGATCGCGGTCATGGAGCGGCTTGGTGGGAGAGAGATCGACCGGTATCCCGTGAAAGGATCGGCGGTCCGGGAGGAAGAAGTTCGAATACGAGTTACCAGAGGTTGTCTGGTGAGTCCACGGGAAGGACCGGAAACACTGCGCGCACTGCTGGGGAGACCTCAGGTCGCGGGAACAAGGATTCGAGTTTCGTGAAACGTACGTCTGATAACGTTTACATTGGTTCCGTTAGCGGCCTGGCTAATCGAAGGTGCCCTGGCGGCGCTCGTGAGGCTCGTCACCGGCTGCTGGCCACCAGAACCCCGAGCGGTAGCGAGGGGCCGGCGTTACGCCGGTGGATCCGACCACGAATAGCATCTTTCGAGTTTGCTGATCACACTAGCCTTAGGACGGCGAGACGGATGGCCGGCCCCTCGCTGCCGCTCGGGGTTCCGGGCCGTGCGTTGTTTCGAGTCCGCGGCGACTCCAAGGATTCAGATAGGGAAAGGGAATGCGTGTTAATAGTTATCAGACGTGAATGTCTCTGCATCAACGTCAACGGTCGAAGCCGAGGGTGTCGCCAATGAGCCGACTTGGCGACTCGATCGGTGTCCGGCCGTCCGGACTCGAGCCCGATGACTCGGAGTCAACGTCGTCGCGCGATGCGCTATTTGCGACGTCTGACCGATCCGTGAGGATCGGCCTCGCCGTTCTCGCGGCCATTCTGGGCCTCGGCTTGCTCGCCTACGTCGTCAGGTACGGCCGCAACCTCTTCTATTGGGACGATTACGAACTGGTCCTGGGTCTCACCGGACAGCAGCCGACAAACGTTGGCTGGTTCTTCGCCTGGCAGAATGAGCACCTGGTAGCGATGGTGCGGTTCGTCTTCTACGTCGTCTGGCACACGACCGGGGACACACGGGTAATGATGTTCCTGGTCTGTGCCGGACTGGTCCTGTCGACAGCGTTGCTGCTCGAGACGGCGCGAATGGTCCGGGGTCGAGCGGTCTGGACAGACGCCGTCATCCCGCTCCTGCTTCTCAACTGGGGCCACTACCAGAGTCTGATCTTTCCGCTTCAGTTTTTCTTCGCGTGGGCGGTCGCACTGGCTTGCGGGTGTCTCTGGGCGTTCGTGCGGGCGCGCGAGACGTGGCGCCTACCCGAGCTGTGCGTCGTCCTCATCGCACTGCCTCTGCTGCCGCTCAACGGAATCTTCGGTGTCCTGTTTGCGGCGCCGTTCGTGCTCCTCGCAATCAGGACGGCTCTTGAGCGAGCCTTGGCCCGCGATGGATATTCAAGGCGGGATGCCACTCTCCTCGGCATATCGGCCGTCACGACGGCCGGAACGATAGTACTGAACCTCTCGGGATACCATCACATCGACCACCATCCGCCAGCGGACAGCATTGCCGAGGTGATCGCGGGAATCAGCGAGGTGCTGGCAGTAGGACTCGGCCCGGCGGGTATCCCCACGTGGCCTGCGTCCGGCATCGCCGTCGGAGCACTCGCCACCATCGCACTCGGAGCGCTGCTCCTGATTCCGCGGTCGTCGAACGCCAGACGGCGAGTCGCAGAAGCCATGGCGGCCATTCTGGTCGGATTCGGCGCGCTGGTTTGTGCCATCGGTTATGGCCGGGCGGGGCTCGGCCCGACTGCAGGCTTCGCCAGCCGGTATTCGGTCTTCTCGGCGGTGCTTGTCTGCTCCGCGCTCATCGTCCTCTCGATGGAATGGCAACGGCGGTCGGCCAGGTCCTTCGCCGTCGTCATCCTCTTGACCGCCATCGCTGTTCAACCTCAAGCCGTCTTAGTGGGTCGAGAATACGGGCACACAATGGCGACGGTCTCGGACAAGATCCTGAGCGACCTCGCGGATGGTGTTCCCATCGAGGTAGTTGCACATAAGGAAGGTACCGAGCTGTACCCGAACGGCGACGGCCTGACGACGTTTTTCCGAGCGCTCTCCGCGTCCGGGGGCGGGGCGGTGGGCAGCCGCACGCGCGGCCAGCGACCTTGTGGCAACGAGGTGAAGATCGCACCGCGCATCGAGCATACGAACACGATGAACTGGAACGGTCAGTCGGCCGAATGTTCCGGCGAGGACCCGTTCACGGTCTTCGCGCTGGACGCGCCGGTAAAGGTGTGCGCCGTCCGCGTCCGGTTCCGGATGTCCGAGCCGGTAGAGAACGCCGCACCGGCAATGCTGCAGGCATTCTGGGCCCAGACGTCGCGCAACGAGTTCGACCCGGGCGTGCGCAATCAGACGATTCGCATCGATGCGGATGGACCAACCGAGCGTACCGTCACTTTCTGGATCGGGGACACGATCGACCGCTTCCGGATAGACCCGAACACGCGGCCGTGTCGCTTCGAGCTGATCGATCTCACGCTCATAACTCAGTGACAGGGCTGAGACGAGTCCAAAGTGTGACACTTTGCCACGGTTGGACCGGTTCGCCACGGCGATGCGCGAAGCATCGCTTGCACAAGCTACTTGAATACTTGAACTTAGCGAATTCGGAATCGCGGCCCGCAAGTTGCAGAGGCCGTAGCTGGAAGGAAGTACTGCAGAGATCGGGAGGAGTGAGCATCGATGTCTGAAATACCCGTGACAAACGCAATCTCGCCGGAGCGGCAGAAGGCGCGTCAGGCCCTGGTCGGAATCGTTGGCGTTGTCCTCGTGGCACTTGCGCTCGTGTTCGGGGCAAAGGCGCTGAACGGTGGCGCCGCCGCGGCGTTCTCGCTGGGCGGCGATGCCGCGCTTCCGGAGGCCGGGGCTCCGCTTGGCGATGTTTCTGTGGCGGGGCCGGAGTCGCTTTCGCTTGCGTTCGCGTCGGTCGCGAAGACGGTCAGCCCGGCAGTCGTTCACATGAACATCGTGAAGGAAGTGCGCCGTGGCGTTTCCGGCTTCCCGTTCGGTGGCAGCGAGGGCGGAACGATGCGACAGCGCGGCTCCGGGTCGGGCGTCATCGTCAACCCGAACGGCTACATCCTCACCAACAACCACGTGGTCGGAAACACCTCGTCGATCGAGGTGAAGCTCGCCGACGGCCGTCGCTTGAAGGGCACCGTGGTCGGAACCGATCCGCAGACCGATCTCGCGGTGGTGAAGATCGACGCAACGGGCCTCCCGTACGCGTCGCTCGGTGATTCGGACGTGATCCAGCAGGGCGAGTGGGTGGTTGCAGTCGGCAGCCCGTTCGGCCTCGAACAGACCATCACGGCCGGGATCGTCTCGGCAACGGGTCGCCAGCTCCCGGCCGGCTCGCCCTACGAGAGTTACATCCAGACGGACGCGTCGATCAATCCCGGCAACTCCGGCGGTCCGCTCGTCAATCTTCGCGGCGAAGTCGTAGGCATCAACACGCTCATCTTCTCGGAATCCGGTGGCAGTCAGGGGATCGGCTTTGCAATTCCCTCGAACATGGCAAAGAAGATCTACACGGCGCTCACGACGGGCGACGGCAAGATCACGCGCGGTTACTTCGGCGTGAACGTGCGCGACCTCGACGATGCGCTGGCGGACTCGCTCCTCGTCCCGCAGGGAACGAAGGGTGCAGTCGTCGCGGACGTTGCTTCCGACTCGAGCCCGGCAGCCAAGGCCGGTATCCGGTCCGGTGACGTCATCACGGCGATCGACGGCAAGCCGATCGAGTCGGCTCGCGGACTGACGTCGACAGTCGCCGATGTCACTCCCGGCTCCACCGTGACCGTCGAGTTCCTCAGGGAAGGAAAGCGTCAGTCGGCGTCGGTCACCGTGGCCGAGCGGCCGCGAAACATCGGACTCGGCGCCCAGTCCGACGAAGAGCCTCCGGCCGGCGACGAGAATGCCTCGAAGGCCAGCCGGGCGAAGCTCGGTGTAGGAATTGCTGACGTGACGCCGGAGATCGCGTCGCAGCTGAAGCTCCGCGAGGCAAAGGGAGCGGTCATCACGGGCGTCGACCCGTCGGGCGTCGCGGCGCAGGCGGGCCTCCAGTCCGGCGACGTCATTCATCGGTTCGGAAAGACGACGATCACCAGCGCGGCGGATCTCTCGCAGGCTGTCGATGCGGCAGCGCCAGGGAGCCAGATCGTCCTCCAGGTGGAGCGGCGCGGAACGCTGGCCTTCGTCACGATCGAGCTCGACGGTCTGTAGTTCGGACGGTTCCTTACCGACCGAATACATAGACGCCGGCGGCGGGACAACCGAGTCCCT
>CAZQBW010000128.1:0-13718 GCA_964591515.1 uncultured Clostridia bacterium | reverse complement strand
AAAGACATCAACAGCAGGGTTCTTGCGAGCCCGACTATCATTCATCTCACGTGCCCAAGCCTCCCGTCACTTCCAATCGCCGCCGCACATTCACCCGGTGGATCCCGGCCGTCGCCGCAGTCCTCCTCGTCATCGCCGTCACCTACCTCGGCTGGCGAGCCTGGCCCTGGTTCGGCCCGAAGACGCCCGTTCCCCTCACGAAGGTCGTCACCCTCGCCGGCGAGGGCCCTCGCATCGCCTCGACGGGTCTTTCGGACCCGTTCGGCGTCGCGGTAGACCGGAACAGCGCGATATTCGTCACGGACGGAACCGGCGGGCGCGTCTTCCGAATCGGCGCGGATGGCGCCCTTACCCAAGTGGCCGAGGGACTCGACATGCCATCGGCGATCGCAATCCTTCCCGACGGCGGCCTCGTCGTCGCGAACACCGGCATGCACACGATCGTCCGAGTCGACCCGGCAAGCGGCGCGGGCACAATCGTCGCGGGAGCGCCCGGCGAACGTGGCTTCGCCGACGGTCCCGCCGCGGCCGCCCGGTTCGACGCGCCGATCGGAGTCGCGGCGGCGTCCGACGGCACGATCGTCGTGGCCGACACCTACAACCATCGAATCCGGACCATCGCGACCGACGGGTCCGTGACGACCGTCGCCGGCGGAAACGGCGAATTCGACACGCCGTGCGGCGTTGCCGTCGCCGCCGACGGAGCCCTCATCGTTGCCGACACGGCGAACTCACGAGTCGTCCGCATCGACCGCGACGGCTCGAACAGCGTCCTTGCCGGTCCAGACGGATTCAGCGAACCGACCGGCGTCGCGATCGGCGCCGACGGTACTATCCTCGTTGCCGACGCGGGAGACGCCAGCATCTGGTCGCTCGACTCCGGCGGACCGAAGCGCCTTGCCGGCGACGGCTACCTCGGACGAGTGGACGGAGCGATCGCGAATGCGCGTTTCAATCGCCCGACCGGCGTCGCTTTCGCACCGGATGGGTACGTCGTCGTCGCCGACAGCGTGAACGGAGCGGTTCGCGCGGCCGTCACGGCCGACTTCGCCGGCGGCCGCGAGGTCAGCGACCCGGTATCACAGTACGACGTCGACGAGCTTCGCGCCGCGATTCCGGCCCGCTGGCCCTACGCTCCGCCCGACCGCACGCGCGAGATCGCGGCCACCTACGGGGAGGCACGAACCGAGAACGCCGACGACGGCGTCTGGCTCCACAACGCTATCGACATTCCCGGCCCGGTTGGGGAGGTCGTCCGCGCGATGGTCGACGAGCGCGTCACGCGACCGGTCGCGGCAATCAGACCCGGTGACCGGAGCGAATTCCTGCGGATGCCTCTGTTCGCTTACGTGCACCTGCGGGTGGGTCGCGATACGAACGACCGTCCGCTTTCGAACTCGCCGTTCGAGGTGGCACTTGCGGAAGACGGGACCGTCCGCCACGTCACGGTGCGTCGTGGGACTCGTATCGCCGCCGGACAGGCGATAGGGACGCTCAACAAATACGGCCACGTCCACCTGACGATGGGCGCTCCGGGCGCTGAGGTGAACCCGCTTCTCGTGCTGCGGCTGCCTGGCTTCGTCGATACCGTGGCGCCGACGATCGAAGAAGTAACGGTGCAGACCGATGCCCGGGTGCCAATAGCCGCCGCCGGCGCTGCAGCGCCGATCGAAGTGTCGGGCCGCCTGCGGGTGCTCGTTCGTGCGTGGGACCGGACAGACGCCAACGCCGAGCGCCGGCGGCTCGGACTCTATCGACTGGGGTACGAGGTCCTCGACGTTGCCGGAGCACGGGTTGCAGGCGAGGGCGTCGAGCGTCCGACGATAGCCTTCGACAGGTTGCCGCGCGATTCGCGAGGCGGAATGCTGGCCTATGCGAGCGGCAGCCGATCGTGGTTCAGCGGGCCGACGGTGTTCATCTACCCGGTGACGAACATCGTGCGGGATGGCGAGGCGAGGGAAGAGTTCCTCGACGTGTCGACGCTTGCGCCTGGGGACTACACATTGCGCGTCTTCGCGGAGGATGCGTCGGGCAACCGCACGACGCGTGACGTAAAGCTGAGAAGAGCCCCATAGCTATTGTGTCTCGGTGCCTCCGTGCCTCCGCGACTCTGCATGCGTAGCTTCGGTATATTTGCGGGGTGACACACACACCCACGGATCCAGACTTCGCCGCACGTGTTCGCGCGAGCTTCGCCGAACAGGCGTTCATGGCCACATGCCGTGCCGATCTCGTTTCGATCGAACCGGGCAAGGTCGTCATCGAGTTTCCCTTTCACCGCGACCTCACGCAGCAACATGGATTCATCCACGCCGGCGTGGTTGCGGCCATCGCAGACAGCGCGTGCGGGTATGCGGCGTTGACGCTGATGCCGGCCGAAGCCGCGGTTCTCAGCGTCGAGTTCAAGATTAACCTTCTTGCGCCGGCTGCGGGTCAGCTGTTTCGGGCATCGGCTCGCGTCATCCGAGCGGGTCGGACGCTGACCGTCTGCACGGCCGACGTCCATTCGGTACGTGGCGACGAGCAGGACTACACGATCGTCGCCTCCATGCAGGCCACGATGATCGCACTCGTCGACCGGCCCGGCATCGTCGAGCCAGTTTCGGCAAAGGCGATCAGACCGACGGCCTGAGCCGGAACTTCACGATGCGGGTCCGACACGCAGCATAGAGGTCGCCACGGTCGTCAAACGCCAGACCGAACACGACTTCATTGCCCGGCGCAAAATCGTACAGATACCGGCCGTCCCCCGAGAAAACGTGAATTCCGCTCGAGTCCGACACATAGACTCGGCCCTGCCCGTCCACGGCGATGTCATTCGGTGAGCGAAGCTGACCGGGGCCATCGCCGCCACTGCCGAACCGGTTGAGAAACTTCCCGCTCGCCGAGAAACGGAAGACGGCCTTCTGGAATCCTGCGAGAAGGTAGATGTCGCCGTTGCCGTCGACCGCAATCCTGACGGACAGCTCGGTACGGTCCGTGATCTGCGAGATCGCGTCACGGACTTCGAGGACGCGGCTGCCGTCAGGTCGCAGTCGCACGATGGTCTCGGACCGGCCGATCAACGAGACGGATCCGTCCAGGCCGAATGCAAGGTCGTCGATCCATTCCGATGTTTGCCACGGCAACGTTGCGATCTGCCTGCCGGTGCCGGGCTCGTGCCGTGACACCTTTCCAGCCTGCAGAACGCATACGCTCGCATCGTCGGTGGCCAGCCGGTGAAGCGCGGTTCTCGGATTCATCATCCACTGGCCGACAAAGCCGCCGGAGGGATCGAATATCTGGACTCGGCCGCCAATGTAGTCGGCGGCGTAGATGCGACCGGTCCGGTCGACAGCCACCGAGCGGGCGTCCCTGAACTGTCCGGGACCGATGCCGTCGGTGCCGAAGGCGAGGACGACGTCGGCGACAGCCGGATTCGTGCTGGTAACCCCGCCGGTGGCGCCGCTCGACGGCTGATCGGATCGCACGGGCTCGATGCGCTGCGCCTCTTGTGACGCTACCGAAGCCCGGAGTACGTAAACGACGGCGACAGCAATTCCGCCAAGCACCAGAACCACGACGGCGGCGAGAGCGAGGAAGAAGATGCCGGCGGATCGCGCCGAAGGCAGGTTGTCTTCGAGGGCGCGCGCAGCATCGACAAGTGCCTCCTGCAATCGCGACGTGTCGACCACGTGAAGCTGCTCGGTGAAGACGATGCGATCGCCGCGCTCGAGGCGCTCGACGGCGTCCTTTGCGTCCTTCAGCCCGGTCCCGAAACCGAGTCGGTAGACCTTGATCGCGTGAATCTTGTTGCCGCGCCTGACGATTTCGGCGATGTGCCTGAGGAGCCGGAACTCGTCGACTGACGGCGGCTCGCCGGTCTCGACGTCCCAGTCCACGCCATCGCCGGTGACGTCGTGAATGAGCACCGACGAGCCGCAGTAAGAGCACGGGACGGCCTCCGACGTCGAAGACGGGACGTCGAGTGGCGCGGTGCATGACGGGCACTTGAAAGTCCGGGGCAAGGCGAGTTGGAGTCTGCGACGAAACGTGTGCGGAGGGCAATGTGTCTCCGTGCCTCCGTGCTCTGTGTGCGAAGCTCTCCAATGCTCAAGAGAGCTGCGCACACAGAGGCACGGAGACACGGAGACTCGAAGTCAGAATCAGGCAGTGAAAAAAATCGTAGCGGTCCAAGTCAGTCGCCTGTACCATCAAGGCTCCCCACGTCGATGACGGTCCCCACAACTGACAGCCCCTGCTGATGAAGAGCGCAAGCGAATGACCGCACCCCAGTGCGGCGACGCAGTCCGCCCCTGATCTCGAGTTCAATCCCAATGCATCGATCGTCTCGCCCTGTCACCCTGGGAGCGTTACTCCTCGTCGTCTCATGCGGCCTTCCCGTCGTGGCATTCGGCCAGCACGAGACCCGGCTTGCTCCGCGGCGTGTCGAAGCCATCACGGTGGACGACCGCCCGAGCGACGGCGAAACGCATCGCTGGCTAACGGATCTGTATCTGCGCCTCTCGGCCGGCGAGGCCTTCGCCCTGGAAGAGGGCGTCCTTCTCCGACGGTGGGCGTCCGGCGCGGCGCTCGGTGAGCTCGAGCTCGAGGTTCTGCGCTCTCGCGTCCTGTATCGCTCCTATGTCGAACGAGCGCAACTGTCGGATGCCGACGCGAAAATTCTCGAAGCCTACGAGCTCTCGACGTTGCGCCGCTCGTCGGCGATTCTCGACCAGAAAATGCGGCTCCTCGCCGAGCGCGAGGCCGCCGAGAAGGTCGCCACTCCCCGAGAGCCCGCTGCCGTCCCAGCCAACGACACATGCGCCGGCGCCGAAGTGGTTCCGGGCTCCGGTCCGTTTCCGGCGCTCTCTACGGTAACGGCGGACATCACCGAGGCGACGACGACCGGCGACCCGGGGGTCCCGGCGTGTCAGACGAGCGTCTCGCGCTCCATCTGGTACTCGTTCACGCCGGCAGCGACTGCGGTCTACACGCTCTCGACCTGCACGGATGCGGGCACGGCAACCACCGTCGACGACACGGTCCTCGCGGTCTACACCTCGACCGCAGGCTGCACGGGGCCCTTTACGGTCGTTCCGACCACGGCGAACACGAACGGCTGCGACGACGACTCGTGCGCGAACGAGGAGAACCAGGCGGAAGTCGTAACGGAGCTCGCGGCCGGCACCACTTACTACATCGTCGTATGGCTGTTCGGAAGTGCCGCGCCGACGGCCGGAAACACCGCCGTGCAGCTCGAGATCTCTCAGGCGCCGGTGCCTTCCTCGGACGTCTGCGCCGGTGCCGCGCCGCTGACGCTCTCACAGCCGATCGCCGGTTCCACCCTCTCGGCAGCGAACGATTACGTACTGGCTCCTGCGGCGACGTGCTTCACGGGTGTCGGCCAGACGGTTTCGTCTTCCGTCGGTCGCGACGTCGTCTACACGTTCACTCCTCCGAGCTCTGCTGCGTACTCGTTCCGGATCACGAACGTCAATCCATCGTCGAACGCCGTCATCTACCTGTCCACGGTGTGCCCGGCCTCGTCACCCGGGAGTCCCGGGACGGTCACGACTTGCGCGAACGCCGCGAACCGCACGCCCGGCGGCACCTCGGAAGAGTCGATGTGCGCGTCGCTTGCGGCCGGTGTTCCCGTCTTCGTCTTCGTTGACGAGTCGACTCTCACCGTCGGAACGGCGTTCACGATCGAGGTGACCACCTGCACGCGCGAGGCGGAACCGAACGGCACGGCCGCGACGTCGAACGCCCTCACGTGCGGACTCGAGGGCTCGCTCACTCCGGCAGCGGACGCGGACTTCTATTCGCTCGGGGCGACCTCTTCCGGTCAGCGGGTTTTCGCGACGGTGGATGGCGTTGCAGGCAACTCGTCCGACTTCGATCTTCGAGTCACGACCGCGACCGACACGCTCGAGTACGACGATGCCGACAACGATGCGCCGCTCGGCCCCTTCTCGCCCAACGTATCGGGAACGCCGCTGACCGCTGCCTCGTCGTTCGTTCGCGTCAGCCATGTCAACCCGAGCACGCAGGCAGAGCCGTACCGGCTGTATGCGGTCGTCCAGCCGACGAGTGCTACGGCAGCGGCCGAATCGGAGCCGAATGGTACGACGGCGCAGGCATCCTCCGCCGTCGGCAACTACTTCTCGGGAGCGCTCTCCGGTGCCTCTCCATCGACCGATGTCGACGTCTTCCGAACTCCGGCCGTTGCGGGTGATCTGCTCTTCGTCGCGGTCGATGGCGATCCCACCCGCACGAATTCGCCGCTCAACGTCCGACTCGAACTGCTCGACGGCAGTGGCGCGGTGCTCATGTCCGTCAACGACGGCAACTCGAGCTCGAACACGACGCCGGGTGCCGGCTCGCTCTCGGCGACGTCGCCGCGCTCGCCAGGCGAGTCGATCGTGTATCGGGTGACGACGTCCGGGACGTACTTCGTCCGGGTCTCGGCCGGCTCGGCGTCGACGACCACGGCAGCCGGCGACTACCTGCTCTCGATTGCGAAGAACTGTCAGATCGGCGGCGGAGGCGGCGGAACGGGTCCCGGCGCAGACGGACCGGGCCTGTACATCCCGGCCTCGGGGGCGTTCTTCCTTCGAAACTCGAATTCGAACGGGGCTGCGGACGTGGTGTTCACGTTCGGTGCCGGAGGAGCAGGGCTCGTCCCGCTCACCGGCGACTGGAACGGTGACGGCATTGACACGCCGGGACTGTACAGCCCGACGACCGGCGCGTTCTTTCTCCGGAACTCGAATTCGAATGGTGCCGCAGACGTCGTGTTTACCTTCGGCGCCGGAGGCCAGGGCTTCGTCGCGATCACAGGCGACTGGAACGGCGACGGGACGGACACGGTCGGGCTCTACCTGCCGTCGACCGGGGCGTTCTTTCTTCGAAACTCTAACTCCAACGGGAGCGCCGACCTGGTGTTCACGTTCGGAGCTGGCGGTCAGGGGTTCACGCCGATCGACGGCGACTGGGACGGCAACGGCACGGACACGATCGGCCTCTATCTGCAGTCCTCGGGCGCGTTCTTCCTGCGCAACGCGAACGCAGGTGGCGCGGCCGACGTCGTGCTGACATTCGGTGCGGGAGGGCAGGGCTTCGTGCCTCTCGCTGGCGACTGGAACGCCGACGGCGCCGACTCCATCGGACTTTGCGCACCGGCGACGGGCGCGTTCTTCCTTCGAAACTCGAACACGAACGGCGCTGCCGACCTCGTGTTCACGTTTGGCGGAGGCGGCGCGACGCCGCTCGCCGGTGACTGGGACGGTCAGTAGCAGCCGGGCCGCGAGCGGCCGCGGCCGGCATCTGGTGGGGGAATCGACATGAAGGGAAGACTCTTGAAAGCGCTGCTCGGCATTGCCGTCGTTGCGCATCCTTTCGGGCTCGGGTGGGGAACGCACACAGCGAAGGCGCAGGGCGGACCGCTTCCGGGCACCGGACTTCAGGCGCAGTACTTCGACACGAAGAACTTCAACGACCTGAAGGTCACGCGGATCGACCCGACCGTTGACTTCGATTTCGGGGCCAGCTCGCCCGATCCGTCGATCAACGCCGACACGTTCTCGATCCGCTGGACGGGGGCCGTCCGGGCAGATGCGACGGCCACCTACACGTTCTACACGCTGTCTGACGACGGCGTTCGTCTCTGGGTGAACGGCGTACTCGTGATCGACAACTACACGATCCATACGGCTACGGAGAACCTCGGGACGATCGCGCTCGCGACCGGAAAGGTGTACGACCTCAAGCTCGAGTACTTCGAGCAGAGCGGTCCCGCGGTCATTCGACTCTCGTGGTCGCGTCCGGGAGTCGAGAAGGCGGTCATCCCCCAGACCGCGCTCTTCCCGGCGACGCGCGCCGAAGCCGGACGAGTCCTAGCACAGACGACGTGGGGCGCAACCGAGGCGCTTCTCGATCACGTCCAGCAGATCGGAGTCACGGCGTGGATCGACGAGCAGCTCGCCAAGCCGGCAACCGGCTATCCGGTCTACCCCTACTATCCGCCGACGACCCCGGCCGATTGCATCAACGTCTCGGGCGATCCGAACCAACAGTGCCAGCGCGACAACTACTCGCTCTTCCAGGTGCAGCTGAAGTTCTTCCAGAACGCGATGAATGGCGAGGACCAGTTGCGGCAGCGAGTCGCCTTCGCGCTCGGTCAGATCATCGTTGTTTCTGGAACGGAGGTCGCGATGGCCTACGCCGGCGGCGACTGGCAGCAGATGCTCACGGTCAACGCGTTCGGGAACTATCGAGACCTCATAGAGGAAGTGACGCTCAACCCGGTGATGGGTCGATACCTCGACATGGTGAACAACGACAAGCCGACGGCGAACGGCTCGATCCAGCCGAATGAGAATTACTCGCGGGAGCTGCTTCAGCTCTTCACCCTCGGCACCTACAAGCTGAACATGGACGGCACTCGGATGCTCGTCAACGGGGCACCCGTGCCTACGTATGGTCAGGATGAGATCGAGGGATTCGCGCACGTCTTCACGGGCTGGACGTACCCTACGCTTCCGGGCGGCACCCTCATTCGCCACAACCCGACGAACTACCGCGGGCCGATGGAGGCTTTCCCCGGCAACCACGACACGGCGCCGAAGATCCTGCTCGGCGGCGCGGTACTTCCCGCCCGTGACGACGCCGTGGCAGACCTGAACGACGCTCTCGACAACATCTTCCTTCACCAGAACATCGCGCCGTTCATGAGCCAGCGGCTCATCCAGCATCTCGTGACGAGCAATCCGTCGCCGGCCTACGTGGCCCGCGTCGCTGCCGTGTTCGTCAACAACGGCTCCGGCGTGAAGGGCGACCTCTCGGCCGTGGTTCGCGCGATTCTGACCGACCCTGAGGCCCGCGATGCGACTCTGCTGACCGCGCAGTCCGGGAAACTGAAGGAGCCCGTGCTCCTGATGCTCAACATAATGCGCGGACTCAACGGGCAGTCGGATGGCGTGTACCTGCGCTCGCAGGCGTCGACGCTCAGCCAGAACCTCTTCTACTCACCGTCGGTATTCAACTACTACCCGCCGGACTACCAGCTTGCCGGAACGACTCTGCTGGCCCCCGAGTTCGCGATCATGAATTCGTCGACGGCCATCAGCCGGTCGAACTTCGTGAACACGGTCGTCTATACGACGCTCGTCGCGCCTGACGCTTCGGTCCTCGGCGCGACCGGCACGTCGCTGAACTTCACAACCCTGCAGTCGCTCGCGGGCGATCCGCCGGCGATGGTCGAGAAACTCAACGAGGTGATGATGAACGGCTCGATGTCGCAGGCGATGAAGGACGCAATCATCACGGCCGTAAACGCGCAGAGCTCGACCGACACGTTGGCTAGGGCGCGATGCGCGGCATATCTCGTCGCCACGTCGGCGCAGTTCCAGGTGCAGAGGTAACCGCCATGATCATTCTGAACCGACGGGGATTCCTGAAGCGCGGGTGCGACGCACTTGCGATGGCAGCCTTTGCGCGCAGTCTCGGAATGCTGAACTTCGCGACGACGGCGTCGGCGCAGACGGCGACGGACTACAAGGCGCTCGTGTGCATCTTCATGTTCGGCGGCAACGACGCCAACAACATGATCATTCCGCACGAGCAGGCGGAGTACGACGCGTACGCTGCGGTCCGGACGCCGGCGTCGGGCATCAACATCGCCCGCGACACGCTGCTGCAGATCCGTCCGCCGAGCCTCAACAAACAGCTCGGGTTCCATCCGAGCATGCCGCATCTGCACAGGCTCTGGAATCGCGGCAACGTGGCGATCGTGTCGAACGTCGGCACGCTCGTCGAACCGTTGACGAGGGCGCAGTATCTGGCCGGGACGGGGCTCAAGCCGGCGAGTCTGTTCTCGCACTCGGATCAGCAGAACCAGTGGCAGGCATCGATCTCCGAAGGACTGCCGGGTACGGGCTGGGGCGGGCGGATGGCGGACGTCACCTGGCCACAGAACGGCGGGGTGAACTTTCCGATGGTGCTGTCGGTCGCCGGCAACAATCTGTTCGCAACGAGCGCGGCGCACGAAATGCTCAACGTGCCGTCGACTGGCACTTTTGGACTGCGGGGATTCGGGACTTCCACCGCGCAGATGGCTCGATACAACGCGATGCAGTCGCTGCTGACGCAGGATGCCGACAAGACTCTCGTCGCGCGGTCGGCCGCGACGATAGATCAGGCGATCGACTACAGCACGGTGATCGATCCGATCGTTAACTCGACGACGTCGACGATCGAGAGGATGTTCGCGAAGCAGAGCGCATCGCTGAGCCGGCAACTGCTGCGCGTCGCGAAGATCATCGAGCGACGCGAGACTCTCGGACTCAAGCGGCAGATCTTCTTCTGCTCCATCGGCGGCTTCGACACCCACAACGGACAGGCGACAGCACAGGCGTCGCTCCTGCAGCAGCTCAGCCTCGGGATGAAGACGTTCTATGACGCGACCGAGAAGCTCGGCGTCGCGTCGCGGGTGACGACATTCACGCTTTCGGACTTTGGCAGGACGCTGCAGCCGGCGGCCGGAGCGGGTACGGATCACGCGTGGGGCTCGCATCAGCTCGTGATGGGCGGCGCGGTGCGCGGCGGTGACGTTTACGGCGCGTGGCCGACCCTCGCGCTTGGGGGACCGGACGACTCGGGATCGGAAGGGCGGTGGATTCCGACGACGGCCGTGGATCAGTACGCGGCTACGATTGCGCAGTGGTATGGCGTATCGACTGCCGACCTGCCGACGGTGCTGCCGAACCTCAATCGGTTTGCGTCGAGTGACATGGGGTTCTTCGTCGTGGAGTAAGAGGGACCACGGATCCAACGGATCTGACGGATGAGGACGGATCTGATACGTAGCTCAGATCCGTGTTCATCCGTAGGATCCGTTCAATCCGTGGCCACTCTTGTTGCCTCCTTGGGCCGCAGGTTCGGCGGTCCTGTAGACTGCGACCGCATGAAGGCGCGTATTGTCTGGCTGATCCTCTGCGGAATCTGGGGCTCCACGTGGTTGGCAATCAAGGTCGGGCTTCGGGACCTGCCGCCCATGACGTTCGCAGGACTTCGCTTCGTCCTGGCCGTACTGATTCTCTACGCCATCGTGCGAGCGCGCGGGATCGCGCTGCCTAGGAACCGCCGCGACTGGCTGATCATCGGGCTCACCGGCGTCCTCGCGTTCACGGTGAATTACGGACTGCTGTTCTGGGGAGAGCAGTACATTTCGTCGGGCCTTGCCGCGCTGCTGCAGGCGACGATTCCCGCGTTCGGATTCGTCGTCGCCCACTTCTATCTGCCGGGTGAACGTGTCACACCCGGCAAGGTGGCAGGTGTGATTCTCGGCATCGCGGGTGTCGGTGTGATCTTCTCGAATCAGCTGACGGTCGAAGGCGGAATGGCCTTCTGGGGCAGCGCCGCGATCGTACTCGGCGCCATAGCATGCGCGTACGCGAACGTGCTGGTGAAGGCCCGCTGTGGACACCTGGATCCGGCAGTGCTCGCGGGCGGACAGATGATCTGCGGACTCGTGCCTCTGCTCGTGGCAGGCGCGGTTTTCGAAGGCAATCCGCTCTTGTTCAACTGGACGTGGTCAGCTGTAGCGTGTCTCGTCTACCTGGCCGTCGTCGGGTCATCGGTCGCGTTCATGCTCTTCTACTGGCTGGTACGGAACATGGACGTCACGAAGACAATGCTCATCGCGCTCGTGACGCCCCTCATAGCCGTTGCCGTTGGCGTGATCTTCCTGAGCGAGGAAGTCACCTGGCGATTGCTCGCCGGCGGCCTCTGCATCATCTTCGGCATCGCGCTCATCAACCTTCGCCGGCGGCGCGGCGGACTCTCGGGGCCGCTCGTGACACGGGGAGCGGAGCCGGACGATGATGGCGAGATTGCGGCGGTTCGGGCGAAACTGTTGGAGTGACGGCGCGTCCCGGCGTCCCCGGCGCGCAGCAACGACTGCAGGCCTGTAGTGAACACGTACGATCCCCGACGTCCAATGATCGGATTCACCGTCTCTGTCAGGGAAGACGGGGTCTCGTACGCGCGCGTGGCCCGGCCCGATCCGGTCAAGCTCGGCTGTGTCGACCCACGCGACACGACAGGCGCGACAGTTCCGACGCCGGCGCCCGTCGAGATTGACCTTCCCGACGCACTGCCGTGCGACGGCGCCATCGTCCTTCGAGAGCTCGACCGCGCATTCCGGCGACGCGAGATCGCTCCGTGGCTGCCACTGGTCGGGGTATTCATCGTCTGGATCGTCATCGCCGCAGTCATGCTTGTCCGCGGACCCGGCTTGCTCATGGCCGGAGCAGTGGGTGTTTCGGTTCTTGCAACGTGGATCGCCTATCGAATCGCGAAGCGAGTGGACACGGCCTCCGGCTCGTCGCTCCTCGTCTACAGCCTGGATGAAGCGTCGGCCGAGCGTTTCGCGGCGCTGCAGCTCGCCGCGCAGAGACTCGCCCTGGCTGGGCGAATGTGGCACGTGGCGTCGGAGGGGAGGCTTCTGGATCCCAGGCAGAAGTACGGAGCCCGGCGCTTCCTGCGGCGCTATCGGATCCGTCCGGGCCTGTCGATACCCGCGGGTACGGCGATGAACCTTCGGGTTCCGACGATATACGGCGAATCGCGCAAGTATTTCTTCCTGCCGGATCGCGTGCTCGTCTATGACGATCGGGGTGTCAGGGCGCTGGCCTACGATCGTCTCGCCGT
Organism: uncultured Clostridia bacterium; assembly: GCA_964591515.1. GTDB lineage: Bacteria > Acidobacteriota > Blastocatellia > UBA7656 > JADIYM01 > JADIYM01. Next base: position 1,025 of record CAZQBW010000128.1, on the reverse strand, counting down.
GCGCACGTCGGAAGTGCTCGTCGTCGAGGACGAGGACGTGCCCGCAGACGCCCGAGTCGTCGAGACCACCTGGCTGCACCTCGACGCGGACGGAGGCCCTGACCCGGCCGTTGCGAACAACCGCCGCTATCCGATCGTGCTGTACGGGGCGCTCGAACTGGCGGGACCGATAGGAGCCTCCGAGCTCTTCCACGGCTCGGTGCCGGCGGCGCTCGAAGCGTTCGCCGCCGCCATCGAGCTGATGGCTTACGGCAACGACATCGATTTCGATGCCGGCTCGCCGGGCGACGAGGCTCGAGATACGACGGCCGACGAGCAGACGACCGACGGCGTCGACGACGAGATCTTCGAGGATGCTCTGCGGTTCCTGATCGATGCAGGGGCCTGCGACGTTGGTGCGTTAGTGGAGCGTTTCGGCGTGTCTTTCGGACGCGCCGCGAGGATAGTCGCCACGCTCGAGCTCGAAGGATTCGTCGGCCCGCCGCGCGCCGACGGTCGACGCGAGGTTCGGGGGTCTGCGAGGCGTTACGTCGAGCTCCTGGACCGTGCCTCGGCGGGGCGGAACGGTGACGGAAAGAACAGGAAGGCTCGCAGGACGGCGGTCCGTCGCGGGCGGAGCCGGACGCTCGAGCCGCACGAGATCCTCGGCGTGTCCGAGAACGCCACGAAAGCCGACGTCGCCGAGGCGTACCGCGAGCTGGCGCAGCTCTACCATCCGGACAAGGTTGCGTCGCTTGCGCCCGAGTTTCAGGATCTCGCCGACCAGCGGATGAAGGAGATCAACGCCGCCTATACCGCGCTCAACGGCGGCGCGGATGCCGGCCGGCCGGCTGGACGCCGCTGAGAGCAATGCGCGAAGCGCCTTGGAGTGCGGCGTGAATCGCCGCTTTGGAATTTGGCCTACTGAACGACCGCGGAGCGGTCGAAGGAAATAGCCGTTGGTCGCGCGGGGGCGAGCGCAGCGAGCCTGCGCGCGACCCGCGGTACCTCCACCCGGAGCGTGCCGACCGCGGAGCGGTCGCATG
>CAZQBW010000127.1:0-13876 GCA_964591515.1 uncultured Clostridia bacterium | reverse complement strand
GACTTCCAGACCGGCCGCTCGCGACCGGTCGGGGTTCTGGTGTTGCCCACCGTGACTTCGAGCTCAACCAGGCTTGAAGGCACGAGCGGGTCCGCGTCATCGGAGTCAACGACGCCGAGCACGCGCATTACGAGTCGCCGCAGCCGGCCGCGACCGACCGTGCTAACCGACTGGACCGCAAGCCCCTCTATTGTCAGGGATGCCGGTTTTCCGTCCTGCATGACAGGGGTGAACAAGAGTCGATGGCTTCCGGGAAGCTGCAGGCCGAGGGCGGTTCCCGACGTCTTGCCATCATCCATTGCGTTCGTCGTCGCCTCTGCTATGCCTGCGAGAAGGATCGCTCCGGCTCCCTCGAGCTCCGGCCGCGATGGAAGCGCTATGGCCTCTCCAACCGAGATCGCGTAGTTGTCGCTCATTCCAAGATCGTAGCGGCAGGGATTCCGCAGCCTGGCGGAGAACTTTGCGGTCGCGTCGGCGCGCGCCGCGGCGAGGTACTCGAGAAGATCGTACGTCGACAAGTCGACGCTTGCCGTTACCGAATCGGGCCCGCTGTTGCCGCGGTTGTAGATCCGGACGGCCGCCGTCCCGTCGACGGCGGCAACTGCCTCGACGTTCAGCTGTCCGGCAGGTCCCGTCAGCTGGGTCGTTGCCCGCAGGCGATCGTAGAGGCTCGTAGCCGTGACAACTCGCACGAACGACGACGAGAGTGGCTCGCGCGGCACGACGACGGCGATACGATCGCGAGGTCCGCGGACCGAACCGGAGCCGAACAGGATCAGGACTGGAACCATCTTCGCCCGGCCCGGGTCTCCACCGATGCGGCGAACGAACGCGGCGCTCACACGGACGAGGACGATCGCCTCGAGATCGGGTTTCCGGTTCTTGTTACCAATTGCCGGATGGAAGCGGTCGTGGCCTTCGTCGGAGTCGAAGAGTCGCAGATGCTCGATGCGACCATCGTCGGTGATTGCTGCGAGAAGCGTGCTGTCGTCCTGTGCCACGAACGTCCGGACACCGAAGCGAGCGAGCCCGGAACCGCCGGTGACGGCGGGTCCGGTCGATACAGGCTGGACAACCACACGAAGCTTCCCCGAATCCTCGCTGCGAACCGGAGGCAGTTGCTCCACGATCGGCCTGACCGAGACGACGACAGCCGAGAGTGCAGGAGACCGGATGCCCCGAAGAACGCGACCACCTGACAGAGGCGGTTCGGCGATCACGGTCGAGGGGAAGAGCAGGACGCCGACCAGGGCGACAGAAAGGCTACCGGCTCCGAACATTGAGGTTCCTCCACCGCCGCGATCATCCCATGAACGGTCGACGCAACGTAGCGCGCTGGCAGACGGAACGACGACTCTCCTCGAGTGCAGAGGTCAATAGCTCACGTAGATGCCCGGAGGCGACCCTGCCTCCGCCCCGTGCGGTCCTGGCGCTCCCGATGTTGACCCGGCCTGACGTCGTCGACCGCAAACTGGAGTACTCTACGGCGCAACTTGCTCCGGAGGTACCGTATGCGTCGTTCTGCCGTCGCTTCGTTGACGCTTCTCGTTCTGATGGCTCCATTCACTTCGGTCGCGTCCGCACAGGAGACGCGAAAGACGACGCTGCTGTCCAACGCGCACCTCGACGCAATCGTTTCGGAAGCCTCCGGGTCGCTCGCCAAAGACACCGTCATCGCGTTGTCGACAATGCATCGCGTGCAGGGCTCGGCCGGCTTTCACGAAGCCGCGGAGTTCATCGCCGCCCGTGCGCGGGCCTACGGACTCTCCGAGGTGGCGATCGAGCAGTTTCCCGCCGACGGCAAGACGACGTACGGGACGTTTCGCTCCTACTACGGATGGGAGGTCGAGTCGGGCGTCCTGACCGAAGTCGCGCCGCGATCGACGACGATCGCCGACTACTCGACCATGCGCGTGGCGCTTGCCGACTACAGCAACGACGCCGACGTAACCGCCGAACTCGTAGACGTCGGCGCGGGAACCTCGGAGAAGGACTACGCCGGGCGAACCGTCGCTGGAAAGCTCGTCCTTGCTGGCGGGGGTGTCGCTGCCGTGCACCGTGAAGCCGTCGAGAAGCGCGGCGCGGCAGGCATCGTCAGCTATCAGCAGAACCAGACGACCGGATGGAGCGGCGACTACCTCGACAATGTGCGTTGGGGCCACCTGTCGCCCTACAACCTGAAGAACGCGTTCGCGTTCATGGTGTCGCTTCGACAGGCCCGCGAGCTCCAATCCCGACTTGGCGCGGGCGAAACGATCCGGTTGCGGGCTCTTGTGGGCGCTCGCATGAAGCCGTCGAGCTTCGAGGTCGTCTCCGCAATCATTCCCGGTACCGATCCGGCTGCAGGCGAGATCGTCTACACGTGCCACCTCTGTCACCAGAAGCCCGGCGCGAACGACAACGCGAGCGGCGCCGCGACGATCCTCGAGGATGCACGTCTTCTCGCCCGGCTGATTCGTGAAGGGAAACTCGCGCAGCCGAGGCGAACCATCCGGTTCCTCTGGCCGCCCGAGATCGCCGGAACCGCGTGTTACATGGCGCGGCATCCCGAGATCGTGTCGCGGATGCGGGCAGCGATTCACATGGACATGGTCGGCGGCGATTTCGAGCGCACGAAGGCCGTATTTCACGTTACGCGAACCCCGGCGTCGCTTCCGAGCGCCGTCAACGACGTGGCGGCAGTCTTCGGCGACTACGTGATCGGAGGCAGCGCCAGGTTCGCAGCCGGCGAAGGTGCCGCGGACGCCCTGTTGTCCGCCGAGGGGTCGAAGGCGCAGCTCGTCGCGGAGGTTGCCGCGCCGCATTCGATGGGGTCGGACCACGACGTACTGCAGGAGGGCAGCTATCGCGTGCCTACCGTTTACCTCAACGACTGGCCTGACGTGTTCATCCACACGAACAACGACACGCCCGCGAACATCGATCCGACGAAGCTGCAACGCGTCGCCGTCATCGGCGCCGCGACGGGGTACTGTCTCGCAAGCGCGGGGCGCGACGAGGCGCAGGCGCTCGCGCTCGAGGTGTATGCGCGCGGTGCGATGCGCCAGGGCGAAGCCTTGCGACGGGCTCTTGCCTTCGGAACCGGCGGCCCAGTCACCATCGAACGGTTCGAGGACGCGCGGAATATCGTCGAACAGGCGGGGCGTGTCGAACGGGAAGCGTTGCTGTCGGTACGATCGATCGCATTCGACGACGGCGTCGTCACGACGATGCTCGGGAAGCTGGTTGCCGGCGTCGAAGCCCGGACGCGCGCCGACATCGATGTGGTCCAGCGCTATGTTCCCATCCCCGCGGACCAGAAGTCGGAGCCGGCCGAAGCGAGTCTGATTCCGAAGCGCTCCGCGTCTGTCGTTGGTCCGATGGGCGTGTACTACTTCGACTATCTCGAGGAGACGCTTGGATCGAGCCCGCCGGGTGACGGCCGCATCCAGTACGAGACGCTGAACCTCGTGGACGGAAAGCGGAGCATACGCGAGATCCGGAACATCCTGGCCGGGGCCTATGGACCGGTCGACGTGTCGTCGGTCATCGAGTATCTGCGAGCACTCGAGAAGGCGGGTGTGGTGAAGCTCGAGTGACAGCCGTCAGGCGGCGGCTGCGACCGAGGGATCCGAGTCCCAGGATCCAATCCGTTCGGACAGCCGGAAAGCAACGAACGCGACGGCGGCGCCGGCCAGCAGGTCGATGACGTAGTGCTGGTTGAGAGCGACGGTCGCGATCCACATTACGAATCCGTACGTCAGTGCAGCCAGGATTGCCCGACGAGAGCGCTCGCGCCAGAGCAACAGCAGCAGGAGCACCGGGTATCCACCGTGGAGCGACGGCACTGCCGCAAACCAGTTCGGCGCGGTCTTGATGGTCTCGCGAATGATGGAACCGTCCATGCCGGCGGCGAGGTCCGTGGCCGCCACGAGCTCCGCGGTCGGCTGTGCAAATCCGTGGGCCGACACCCACCAGGGCGGAGCCGCGGGCAACAGTATGTAGATGGCGAAGCCGATCAGGTTCAGGATCACGAAGGCTCGCGTGTACCTGACGAACCGATCTCGCCAGTCCGTCGAAGTCCTTCCTCGAAGCCACAATCCCAGCAGAAGCGCGGGATAAGCGAAGACGTGCGAGAGGTAGACGACCTCGAGCGACCAGGCGGCACCGGCCCAGATCGGCGAAGCGGAGTGCACGGCAAGCCAGGCGCGGGCTGCGTGGGGTGGCGCGACGCCACCGGTCATCCATCCGAACAGGGTCTGCTCGATGTGGTGAGGCCAGGCGACGCCGACGCGCTCGAGCAGCCACGGTTGAGCTAGCCGCAGCCGGTCGTAGGTGATCCAGGTCCCGAAGAGCGGGCCCCAATCGAAGAAGAACCGTCGCCCGGCATCCGCGGCGACCAGGGCTCCGGGAACGACCAGCAACAGGAAGAGGTGGTAAATGCGAAACGTGTCCGTCAACAGACCGAGCGCCAGAAAGGCTGCGACCCCGAGGCAGACGACGATCTGCCATGGTTGCAGGCGACGCGATTGTGAAACCGGGCTGGTCATCGGTAATCCTCCGAGACTAAACCCCATTGCGAGCGGCGTGCCAGCGGAGAATCAGGGGTTTTCGAGGATCGGTAGAAAGACGGGTGCAGGATTTGGCGGACGGATGTCGATGTTGGACGGATCTACCTGGGCTCTTTGTGACTCTGTGAACTCTGTATGGCAACGCCTGTGCCGTGGGCATACAGAGAGCACAGAGGCACGGAGAACACCGAGTCAGCGGCCGACGATGAACTCCCGCAGTTTGCGTATGGCCCGTCCGCGATGGCTGATCGCCGACTTCTCGGCTGGCGACATTTCGGCAAACGTCCGCGCTTCACCTTCCGGCGTGAATATGGGATCGAAGCCGAAGCCCGCGCTCCCGTGTGACGTGTGCCGGATCCGTCCCTCGCACTCGCCCGAGAAGATCTCCGCCAGATTCTCGCCGACGAGCGCGAGCGAACACACGAACCGCGCCGTCCTCTCGGTCGAGGGCACCCCATCCATTTCCGCCAGCAGCTTTCGAATGCGCTCCGAGTCCGAATCGCCGTAGCGGGCCGAATGGAGTCCCGGACGCCCGCCGAGAATGTCTACGACGAGGCCCGAGTCGTCGGCGACCGTGAGCATTCCCGACTTCTCGAACCAGGCGGTCGCCTTAAGCAGTGCGTTCTCGGCGAACGTCGAGCCCGTCTCGTTCGGCGCCGGCTGATCGGCAAGGTTGGCACTCGCGAGATCGAGGATCTCGAAGCCGACGCCGTCGAGCGCTTCGGCCAGTTCGCGGACTTTGCCGCGGTTAGTTGTTGCTACGAGCAGCTTCATCGGTCGCGTGTTCTATCACGGTCGGGTGAAGCCCGTGAACCCCCGGCGCCAGGTGCCGACCGACCCGGATTCCACCAGCGGGCGATTTCCGGGAGCTGTTGCGGGTCGCGTGAGTACTGGGGAAGAATCCCGCCCCATGCAGCGGACCGGATCGTTGAAGGCGCCCGACGTTCCGATGGCGTGCGTCCGATGCGGAACGCCTTACGGACTTACGAGGCAGCCGTTGTTCGTCGGCCGCAGTCGGGTCCGGCACGTGGACGTCCCGTTCTGTCCGAGGTGCTGGCGTCTGCACGAGTCGACGCGCTCGGTCGTGTTCGTAGCGACGGGAGTAGCGTTTGCCGCGGCGGTCGTTGGCGTTGTCGTGTCGGTCGTTTCGAGGGACTGGTTTCCGGCCGTGGCCTCCATCGTGGTGGGGCTGGCCGGTCTGCTTGCGGCGCTCGTTGTGCGGAGGAAGGCGCTGCCGGTGGTGAAACGCCTGAGCCGGGACGAGACGGTGCTCGAGGTGCCGACGGTCGGAGAGGTGCGGGTGCGGGTCGAGGAGTGAGTTTTCTGCTCTGCGACTCTGCGAGTGCTTTGCGTCTTTGCGAGTCCTTTGCGTCTTTGCGAGAAACGCGCCCTCACGCCGTGTTTCTCGCAAAGACGCCAAGGACTCGCAAAGGCGCAAAGTCAGAAACGTCGACGACCTACAGCGCGTCGGCTCCCCCTACTATGGCAACGCCCTGGCTCGTTCCGATGCGATTCGCCCCGGCGTCGAACATTGCGACTGCGTCCTCGAACGTGCGGATGCCACCGGACGCCTTGACGCCGACCTCCGGCCCCACGGTCTTGCGCATCAGCCGGACCGCATCCACCGTCGCACCTCCGGCGCCGAAACCCGTCGAGGTCTTGACGAACTGCGCGCCACTTTCCACCGCCAGCCGGCACGCCCTGACGATGTCTTCGTCGTCGTGCAACGCCGTCTCGAGGATGACCTTCAGCAGGCCGTTGTGCGCTGCAACCGTATCCGCGACGGCGGCGATGTCGGCGCGAACCCGATCGTCGTCCTCGCTCTCGAACCCACCAAGATCCATCACCATGTCGATCTCCACGGCGCCATCCGAAAGGGCCGCCTCCGCCTCGGCGCGTTTTGCCGCCGTTGCCGATGCACCAAGCGGAAAGCCGACGACCGAGCAGACCTTCACCTCGGATTCGGCGAGCAGTCGCGCTGCCTCGAGCACCCAGACCCCGTTTACACAGACGGCGCCAAACCCGAACTCGACGGCCTCGAGGCAGAGTTGCCGGATCCGGTCGCGCGTTGCCGTCGGGGCGAGCAGCGTGTGGTCGATGAGCCGTGCAATGTCGTGTTTCGTCACCATGACGCCGATCATAAGCGGGAGAGTGGTCAGGAATCTCGGGATTTTCCGAGGACTGGCAGGATTCTTGAAAAATCATCGAAGCGAATCCCGGCAATGCTCGGAAAATCCCGAGAATCCTGTCAACTCTCCACGACTGCGTTTGCTACACTTCGAGGCGTGATGACAGCACACGTACGACCCATCGGCGGCGTCATCGTCTCGCACGGCCAGCTCGCTACCGAGTTGTTGAGCGCCGCAGAGACCATCGTCGGATCGATCGACCACATCACGGCGGTCTCGATCGGTTGGCACGATGACGTGGACATTGCCCGCGAAGAGATCGCCCGTTCCATCGACCGCGTCGATCGCGGCGGCGGCGTCCTCATCCTCACCGACATGTTCGGCGGAACGCCGACGAACATCGCGGCGACGTTTCTCGGCACCGAGCGCCCGGTCGAGATCATCACCGGCGCGAACCTGCCGATGATCATCTGCCTCGCCGACCAGCAGCACGACGACGACCTGGCCACGCTGGCGCAACGCGTGCGCGACCAGGGACAGCGCGATATCTACCTGGCGAGCGACGTGCTTTCACCGAGGAAGAAGGGTTGACCGAATGCTGACCCGACACGTCGTCGTCGCGAACCGCCTCGGCCTTCACGCCCGGGCCGCGGCACGGTTGGTGAACGTCGCGCGACAGTACACGAGCCACGTCCGAATCGAGCGTGCCGATACCGGCCAGTCGGCCGACGGGAAGGGCATCTACGGCGTCCTGCTGCTCACCGCTTCCCGTGGTACCGAGCTTCGCGTCATGGCCGACGGCGACGACGAGCACCGGGCGGTCGAAGCGCTCTGCGATCTCATCGAGCGCCGCTTCGAAGAGGAGGGCGATGCCCTCTTCTGACAGTCCTGTGCGGACTCCCGAGCCGCTCGAACCGCGCGACGTTCGCGTGGACGGCATCGGCGTGAGCTCTGGTGCTTCCGTCGGCCGGGTCCTGCGTCTCGATCAGCGCGACATCGCATCGGGACTCCCGGCCGATGTCGACGCCGACGATCCCGCGGAGGAGATCGAGCGGCTGAAGCTTGCCGTAAGTCGGGCGCGCAAGCAGGTCCTCGCGCTCAAGGAGCGCGTCGCGACTGAGCTAGGTCGTGGCCATGCCTACTTCTTCGAAGCGCACCTGTTGATGCTCGATGACTCGGAGCTGCTTGCCGATGTCGAGCGCGTCATCCGGACACGTCGTGTGAAGGCCGAATGGGCCGTGAAGGCGGTGCTCGACCGGATGCTGGTCGTCTATGCCGCGGTCAAGGATGACTATCTGCGCGAGCGCGGATCCGACATCGAAGACGTCGCGCGCCGCGTCATCCGGGCTCTTGCCGGACGACCGGCAACGAGTGGTCTCGCGCGGCTCCAGCACGATGTCGTCGTGGTGGCGAACACGCTTCCGCCGTCGACTGCTGCCGAGCTCGATCTCGGCCACGTTCTCGGTTTTGCGACCGGCGACGGCGGCTTCACGAGTCACACTGCGATCATCGCGCGCTCACTGGGAATTCCTGCGGTCGTCGGGTTGTCGGACGTCGCCCTTCGCGTGACGTCGGGCGAGGCGCTCGTGGTGGACGGCTCCGACGGATGCGTCATCGTGCGTCCATCCAAACCTGTCATCCGGCGATACCTCAGGCAGCACGGGCTGCAGCGCCGGCTCGCCGAGATGGACGATCCGCCGGCACGCGCCCGAACCACCGACGGACACCTCTGCATTCTTCGTGCGAACGTCGAGCTGACGGCCGAGCTCGACCTGGTGCGACGCCACGGCGCCCGGGGCATCGGTCTCTACCGCTCCGAGTTCCTGTTTCTGAACTCGCTTCCGGCCTTGCCGAGCGAAGACGAGCAGACGCGCGTTTTCGAGCAGGTCGCGGACGCTGCCGGCAAGCACGGTGCCACGATTCGGACGTTCGATCTTGGCGGCGACAAGCTGCCACTCGGCCGATACGAATCGGAGCAGAATCCTGCGCTGGGTCAGCGCGCTCTGCGATTGGCGCTCGGGTCGCCGGACGTCTTTCGAACACACGTTCGGGCGATCCTTCGTGCGAGCGCGCGCGGAAGCGTCCGCATCCTCTTTCCGATGGTCGCTCACGTCGAGGAAATGCGCTCGGCGCGAGCCGTAGTGGCGTCGTGCATGGCGGAACTGGATGCCGAAGGCGTTCCATTCGATCGAAGGATCGCCGTCGGCGCGATGATCGAGGTGCCGTCGGCGGTTCTCGTGGCCGACCAGCTCGCGTCGGAGTGCGATTTCTTTTCGATCGGAACGAACGACCTGATCCAGTACCTTCTGGCAGTCGATCGATCGAACCAGCACGTTGCGCCGATGTTCGCGCCTCTGCATCCGTCGGTGCTCAGGGCACTCAGGCGAGTGATCGAGGCATCCGACGCGGCCGGCATTCCGTCGATCGTGTGCGGAGAAATGGCGTCGGATCCGGTGCACGTCGCGATGCTCGTCGGGCTCGGTTACGACCGGCTCAGCATGACGCCGACGTCGATTCCGCTGATCAAGCGCGTGATCTCGGCGATCGACAGGGGGCAGGCAGTTGAGCTCGCAGGTGAGGCGCTGGCGTGCCGGACGGCAGGGGACGTCGACGAGCTGATGGCGAGGGAGCTGCCGAAGCGGTTTCCCGGGTTTTTCAGAGGATAGCCGACTGCACCAGAAGGCCTTCGTGACTCTGAGTCTTTGTGCCTCCGGGTCTCTGTGTGCGTAGCTCTGAAGACGCTTCGCGCACAGAGACTCGGAGGCACAGAGGCACGAAGAAGGCGACGACAGACGTTGCTCTAGGGCTGCCGGTAGTCCGGGTTCTGCCTCATCGCTTCGCGCCTGCGGCGCTCGCGCTCGATCCGGTCTGCGATCTTCCGCAATCGTCGCCGCTCGGCGGGCGTCAGACCCTCGCCTGGCTGCTCCGGCGTAGGTCGCATCTCTTGGACTTCCGGGACAGGCTCCGGCGCCTCCACGGAGACCGACGTCCTGGGCGGGGCCGGTGGTTTTGCCGAACGCGGATTTCCGGGCGTAGGCGCCGAATCGGAAGCTGCCGGATCTTCCGCCGGAGCAACCTCGGCGTCGACGGCAGCCGCAGGTTCCTCGATGGCCGGCTCCTCGTCCGCGGCGTTGTTCACCGGTGCACTGGTTGTCGTTTCGCGCGGCACGAATGCCGGCGCCACAGGAGACGCGGAATTCGCCGGCGCCGGCTCGGCCGCGCCTCTCCCGAATCCCTGCCAGGCCGCAACTGCGACCACTGCCGACATCGCAAGCGTCGCGGGCACGATCCACGCCCGGCGCGCGATCGGCGGGGCGGCGACGACGCGGGTCGGAAAGGCCGCCGTTTCCGCGTCACTTCCCACCAGCTTCGTTCCCACTGCTTTCGTGGAGGGCTTCGTAACCTTCGAGCGACCGACTGTCCCGGTAGCGTCGCCGCCCGTCGGAACGACGACCGTCGCTCGCTGCCCGGCATCCTGTCCGGTCACCGGAGTTGACAGCCGCGGATCACGCTGCGTCCGCAACGGGTCGTCGTCTGCCGCGATTCCGTCCGGCGCGCGCAGGGTTTCACTTTCATCCGGCGTCGGTACGGTCACGGGAGCAACGGTATCGGCGGCACGCAGCGGAATCGTCACACCCGCCGACTCGAAAGCTGCGGTGCCGAAGGCCGCGTCGAGCTCGCGGACGAAATCGCCGGCCGTCGCCAGCCGCTGCTCGGGGTCTTTCGCCAGGGCCCTGCGGATGACGGACTCGATGGCCTCAGGAAGCTCGATACCGAAGTCTGCCACCATAGGGACGTCCGCATATACGTGCTTGCCGACGATCTCGATGAACGTTCCCTCAAACGGAGTTCGACCGGCGAGCAACTCGAAGAGCACGCAGCCGAGCGCATAGACGTCCGCGCGGCCGTCGACGGTCGTCGCCTGGAACTGCTCCGGCGCCATGTATTTTGGCGTTCCCATCAGCTCCGACTTGTTCGTCAGCTGCGACGTCGAGTTTTCTAGAATCTTGGCGAGCCCGAAATCGACGACCTTCAGTACGAGGCGACCGGTTTCGTCCTGTCGCACCATCATGTTCTCGGGCTTCAGGTCACGATGGACGATGCCGCGAGCGTGTGCGGCGCCAACGGCGCCTGCGGCCTGACGAATGAGATCGATGGCGATTCCCGGATTGAGTGTGCCGTTGGCACGAAGGACTTCGCGAAGGGTGACGCCTTCGATGAACTCCATGACGAGGTAGGTCGAGCCGTCCTCGAGCGAACCGAAATCGTAGACGTGGACCGCATTCGGGTGTTCGAGCTTCGCGGCAGTCCGGGCTTCACGGGCGAACCGCGCCACGAACGAGGCGTTGTCGTTCAGATCGCCGTGCAGGATCTTGATCGCGACAGCGCGCTCGAGGCGAAGGTGGGTGCCGGCATAGACCTCTCCCATGCCCCCGCGGCCGAGCAGTCTCTCGACCTTGTACTTTCCGTCGAGGACGGATCCGATGATGGATTCACTCGATGCCATTGTTTCCATGACGGTAAGGCGGATGGACAAGCTCTGTCCACAGATCACACAGATCAGACAGATTTACACAGATCAATCGAGACGATCTGATCCGTGAATATCTGTTGTATCTGTGTCATCTGCGGTCGTTTTTCTTCGGCTTCAGTCCCGGAATGCCGCGACGGATCTTCCCGCCCAAACGTTTGAACTGTCGTCCGGTTCCGACTACCGCTTCTTTCGTCTTTGCTCCGACGGTCGGGAAGACGCCGCGGTTGTCTTTCTTTGCAGGCTCGGGATCAGGGGAAACGGCCGGAGGTGCATTCCTGGGTGCCTCGTGCGAGGGCACGGAATGAGGTCCGATACGGGATTCCGGCGTCCGTTCGGGCATTGGAGAGGCTGCAGGGACCTGTTCGACCGGAGCTGGCGCCTCATCCGGCGGCTGCACCTGTTCTACCGAGTCGACCCTTGCTCCAAGGGTTGGCCACATAGCCACCGAGAGCACCATTGCGCCGGCGACGGCGAGCGTTACGGGGACCGGCCAACTGCGGCGGGCCGGTGGCGGGGCCTCGACGAAGACCGTCGCGTTGGTGGTACCGACTGAGCTCGTGGCGTACGCCCCGGCCAGAGTGTCGCTGGAAGCGGAGCGTGGCGTCCTGGCGCGAATTGACAACGCTTCCGGCATTGCCGTGACATCCGACGGGCCGGAGCTGTCCGCAGGACTGAGACTCTCCCGTCCGGGAATCACAATCGATTCAATTGACTGATCCAGCCCGGAGACTGCTTCCTCGAGCTCGCGTGCGAACGCCTCCGCCGACGCGGTCCGGGAATCCGGGTCCTTCGCGAGTGCCCGACGAACGACTGCCTGGATGGACGAAGGTATCTCGGTGCCTTCGCACGTGACGAGCGGGATCTCGGCGTGAACGTGCTGGCCGACGATTTCGAGAATCGTGCCTTCGTACGGGGTCTGACCGCTCAGGAGCTCGAAGAGCACACACCCCAGGGCGTACACGTCCGCGCGCCCGTCGACCGGCATGCCCTGGAACTGCTCGGGCGACATGTACTTCGGCGTGCCCATGATCTCGGAAGCGTTGGTCAGCAGCGACGCGGTGTTCTCGAGGATCTTCGCGAGCCCGAAATCGACCACCTTGAGCGCGAGGCGCCCGTCCTCGTCCCGTCGGACCATGAGGTTCTCGGGCTTCAGATCGCGATGAATTATTCCGCGGGCATGCGCTTCGGCGACGGCGCCTGCGGCCTGACGGATGAGGTCGACGGCGATGCCGGGCGGAACCGAAGCGTTGGCACGCAGGATGTCGCGGAGCGTGACGCCCTCGATGTATTCCATCACGAGGTACCGCGAGCCGTCCGCCAGCGTGCCGAAGTCGTGGATGTGGACCGCGTTCGGATGCTGCAGCATTGCCGTCGTGCGGGCTTCGCGCTCGAAGCGGGCGACGAACGACTGGTTGATCGTGAATTGCGCGTGCAGGACCTTGATGGCTACAAGCCGTCCCAGTGCCACGTGCGTGCCGGCGTAGACTTCACCCATGCCGCCCACGCCGAGTAGCCGATCGACGGAGTACTTTCCGTCGAGGAGCGTGCCGATGAGCGAATCACCATCGGGCATGGGTGTTCAGCCTTGGACGACGACGTGTGCGTCAGGCATCTCGTTGCGAATCGCGCTCGTGGTCAGCCGGTACTTCCCGCGAATGAAATCCGATAGCAGACGGTCGGAGTGCGGCTTGCCGAAGTCCTCGAATACCGGGTCGAAGACAGGATGCACGCCGCAGATGACGATCTTGCCGTCGGAGACGCGCATGTATCCACCGCCAATTAGAAAGAACTCGATGATCTGGTCCTCGAACTTCGCGCCGAACAACTGCTGGACGAATGTTCGGGTGCGCAGGACTGCTTCGGTCGGGTGTGGAGAGTCGAACGGCAGCAGCGACACGAAGACGTGGTCGGCGAGTGCCACGAGCAGGAAGAGAAAGGTGCCGTGGCCGGTGGCGAGGGCCTGTTCGAGCGCGGCGCGGTCTTCCGGGATGATCGACGGACAGTCGGCAAGAAGCGAGTCGAGGTCTACGCGGAACATCTCGGTCTGGTCGAGGTAATCGTGCGCCTGGGACCCGATGATCGTCATCACGGTCTGGCCTTCGTCTCCGTAGGCCTCCTGACCCTCCCAGAGGAGCTGGTGGACTCGCTTGATGGTCGACGGATAGCTGAGGAGGAGGTCCTTGTGGCGCGAATCCTTGACCATGACGGCGATCCGGCGCCGCATCAGCGCGAAGTTGTGGACATATTCACGGAGGTCTCCACGGCGAAGGAGAGATACTGACTTGAGGAACGAAAGGGAGTCGTTGCCGTCCTTTCCGAGGAACTCCTCATAGAAGAGGTAGAGATCCTCGGCGTCTGCCTCGAGCAATGGCGGGTCGATAAGGTTCTCGGTGCGTCCCATGGGTCTCCTTCGGGTGGGCATCCGCGGGCACATGGTGGCCCCTGCAGGATTCGAACCTGCAACCAATGGATTATGAGTCCACTGCTCTAACCGTTGAGCTAAGGGGCCCGATGGCGCCGGGCAATGATACTTGTGAAGGGTGGGAGAGCGGTAGGGCGCGGTGCGCCGAGCACGTGACAACAGGGGTCGAATGGGCGCTGGCGAACGCGGCGACCGCGGAGCGGTCGATAAAATAGCCGTGGGTCGCGCGCGGGCGAGCGCA
>CAZQBW010000126.1:0-13931 GCA_964591515.1 uncultured Clostridia bacterium | reverse complement strand
GTCGGCGGCGTCGCGATCATCAAGGTGGGCGCCGCGACCGAGACCGAGCTGAAGGAGAAGAAGGCTCGTGTCGAGGACGCGATGCACGCCACGCGTGCCGCGGTCGAGGAAGGCATCGTTCCGGGCGGCGGCGTCGCGCTCCTGCGCGCGCAGAAGGCCCTCGACGGCCTGAAGCTCGAGGACGAGGACGAGCAGATCGGCGTTCAGATCGTTCGTCGCGCGCTCGAGGCTCCGCTTCGTGAGATTGCTTCGAACGCCGGCGTCGAAGGCGCCGTCGTCGTGGAGCAGGTCCGCACGAACAACAAGAACGTGAACTACGGCTACAATGCGGCGACCGAGGAGTACTCGGATCTCGTCAAGGATGGCGTCATCGATCCGGCCAAGGTCACGCGCACGGCCCTGCAGAACGCAGCGTCGATCGCCGGCCTGCTCCTGACGACCGAGGCACTGGTCGCAGAGATCAAGTCGGACGACGACAAGATGCCGCGAATGCCTGCCGGCGGCGGAATGGGCGACTTCTAGAACGCTTAGTTCGATCTTGAAGTGCTGACTCAGGGCAGCGGACGGCGATGGCGCCATCCGCTGCCCGATTTCTTTTCCGGACAGTGTGTGCCACCACGGTGGACACGTCGCCTGTGCCTCCTGATATCATCGACTTCGTGGAGCCTCAGCAATGACAATGCTCGACCGATTGCTCGTCGGTGCCGGTGTCGCTGCCCTGTCGGCGGCAATGGTATTCGGTGGTCTCTGGGAGCGGGAGTCCCGCTCGGCTTTTGCCGTAGGCTCGGTTCCGGACGACGCCGGGGTGCAGCAGGCCTACGTCGATGCGCTCGACGTCATCAAGGCCAACTACGCCGGAACGCCGGAAATCGAGACGGTCAACAAGTACGCGATCCTCGGGATGCTCCGGGTCCTGGATCCGCACTCGTCTTTTCTCGACAGCCGCGAGTTCAGCGAGCTCCGAAACGAACAGCAGAGCCAGCTGATCGGCATCGGCGTGACCATCAATCCGCGGAACGGTCGCGTCTACATCCTCTCGGCGGTACCCGGCACGCCAGCCGAAAAGGCCGGCCTTCGCTATGGCGACGCCATCGTTGCCGTCGACGGCAAATCGACCGACGATCTCTCGTACGGTCAGGTCGTGGCGGCAGTACGCGGCGAGCGGGGCAAGTCCGTCGCCATTTCCGTGGACCGGGTGGGCGTGCCTGAGCCCGTGACCCTGACGATCGTCCGCGAGTCGGTGCCGCTACCGTCGGTCCGGAACCACTTCATGATCGGTTCGACGGTGGGATACGTCGGACTGACCGCCGGATTCTCGAGCACGACGGATTCCGAGCTGGGACAGGCCATCACCGATCTTCGCTCGCAGGGAATGCAGCAGCTGATCCTCGACATGCGGCGGAATCCGGGTGGACTTCTGGACGAAGCGATCAAGGTTGCGCAGCGGTTTCTGCCGGCTGGCGAGCGGATTCTTATCGTCCGAGGCCGCGAGGGCGGATCGCGCGAGGAGCGCGTTTACACGTCGAAGAACGATTCGCCCGAAACCATGCCACTCGTGGTCCTAATCGACGACGGAACTGCCTCGGCATCCGAAGTCGTGACCGGGGCGCTGCAGGATCACGACCGTGCGCTCGTCGTTGGACAGACAAGCTTCGGGAAGGGACTTGTGCAGACGGTTTTCGATCTGAACTTCGAGACCGGACTCACACTGACGACGGCGAAGTACTACACGCCGACAGGTCGTTCCATTCAGCGGGACTATGCGAGCACGTCGCTGTACGACTATTTCCTGCACCGTACACGGACGCTGCCAGACCCCGACTCGACCATCGGCGAACCCGTCCTCACCGACCTCGGACGTCAGGTCTATGGCGGCGGCGGGATTCGTCCCGACATCAAGGTCGACGAGCCTGCCGGCACGACCTTGCGGGGACGCCTTTTCGGTTCGACTTTCGAGTTTGCGCGTCACCTCGTCGCCGGCCAGTTTCCTGGCCTTCGGCAGTACCGGGTTGATGCCGTGGACTTCAACCACAAGTTCCGGGGTGACGAGTACAAGATCACGGACGACGTGATTGCCGCCTACCGTCAGTTCCTGGCCGGAAGGCAGAAGGACTTCCCGATCACCGACGCGCAGGTCACAGCGAACCTCGAGTACGTGCGGAACCGCATTCGCGAGGAAGTTGTCACGGCAGCCTACGGAACAGACGTCGGCGGACAGCTCGGCATCCTGAACGACGTGGTCGCTCAGAGGGCCGTCGAGGCCATGAGCCAGGCAAGCGAGATGGCCGAGAACGCCCGCGCTCTCCGCGACCGCCAGTAGTTGCCGGCGCACATTGCGCGAAGTGCTTCAGACCGTCGGATCCGCGTCCGGGTCGTCCTCGATGCCGAGAACCTCGTAGAGCTCCGCGGCCTGAGCCTTTGACGGTGGACGAACTGGGGCGATCAGGATGCGGACGGACGTCATCCGTCCTCGCTGCCGGATCGTCAGCGTGTCTCCGACCGAGACGGATCGACCGGGCTTTCCCGCGACTCCGTTGACTGTAACGGCTCCGGCGTTGCACATCTCCTGAGCGAATGTCCGACGAACGACGAGACGGCTCTGTTTCAGGAATAGGTCGAGGCGCATTCGATTGTGGAGGGAAGGGAACAAGGAGCATCGCGGATTTCGCGGATTTCGCGGATGGTGCGGATCAGGCGGATATGACTCTCAAACCCAGATCCGTCTGATCCGCGCCATCCGCAGAATCCGCGATGCTCTCTCTTACGGCTGCGACTCGTTGGACGCAGGAGCGGCAGACGCAACCGCCGACTTGTAGGCGTCAGAGACCTTGATGTACGCCTCGTCACGCAGCTTCTGGATGTACTTCCGCTCCGCATCCTGGCTTCGCTCATACGTGATCGCCAGCGCAACGTCCCCCTGCACCTCCTCGAACTTCTTCGGTGAGGCATCCCGCCGCTCGTCAACGCGAAGCACGATGACGCCGTCAGCCAGTCGAATCGGATCAGTCAGGTCTCCGGTCCTCAGGTTCGCGATTGCCGTCGAAAGCGGCGCCGCAAGGTCGTCAGGAGACGCGAAGGAACCGATCGAGCCTCCATTCGCATAGGACGCACGATTTGCATCGCCGTTCTTTTTCACGAGCTCGATGAAGGACGAGCCTGCCCTGGCCTGCGACACCAGCTCGCGTGCCTTCGCCTCTATCTCGGAAAACGACCGTCCCTCGACCGACAGGAACAGCTCTGACAGCTTCAACTCTCCCGGGAGCATGTACTTGTCGGTGTGCTTGTCGTAGTACTCGCGCTTCTCGCGCTCGGTCAAAGCCCGATAGATAACGCCGTACACTTCCTGATTCATCACGGCATCGCGCATGAGGCGCTCGCGCAGGCGGGACCGCGTGTCGGCCGGATCCTGTCCGCTCTTGCGCATTGCATCCTCGAACTGGGTGATCGTCATGTTGTTCGCGCGGGCCGCCTCGGTGAGCTGGCGGTTGATGCTGGCCTCGACGTCGATGCCCAGGTCCTGACCCTTCTGAACCAGAAGCATGTTGTCGATCATCAGGTCGAGCAGCTTCGGCCTCAGGTCCTTGAGAATCCGCTCCGCTTCCTCGGGCGTCCGGTTCTGCCGGGCATCCTCCTCGGTTTGCTGGACAACCTCGAGGTACTGCGACCGCGTGACGATCTCGTTGTTCACCCGCACGACGACTTCTTCGACCAGGCGCTGGTCCTGGGCGAAGGCGGTTCCGACAGAGACCAGCCCAGCGACGATCAGGGACACGACGGCGCGTGGCGCCGATGCTCGGTACTTCATGCTACAGACTCCTTCGGTTTACTTCGTGCTCGCGAAGCGCCCCTCGTAGTGGAACGGCAAGAGTTCTCGGTTTACCGAAACGCTGGCGCCTTCGAGCAATCGCTGCAGGTTGGCGCGAACGAGCCGTTCGTTCTTGGACGCGAGCACGTCAACGGCGATTCGATCACGATCCTTCTCGCCCGGCGCAGGAGAGCCGCGTCGTTGGAGCTGGAAAATGTGATAGCCGTAGCCGGTCTCGACAACACGACTGACTTCCCCCGGCGACAGAGGTCTGACCGCGCGCTCGAGAGCGGGCGGCAGCACGCCGGAATCGTAATAGGACAATCCGCCTCGCGACGCGGTTGGCGTCTTCGAGATGGTCTTCGCAACCTCTCCAAACGGCTCCTTGCCGGAGAGGATCTTCTGCCGGGCTGCCTCGGCCTGATCGCGCGACGGAACGCAGATCTCCCGGACCAGGTATCCGTCCGAGCCGCATTCGTTGACTCGCAGCATGGCGAGTTGTGCATTCAACTCGTCATCCGTGACGGAGACATCCTTGAGGACGACTTCGCGGTAATACTGCTGCACGAGCCGGTCGATCGTCATCTCGTCGAGCGAAGCGTCCGCGATCGGACCCGCGGATGGGCCCGCGAGCGCCACGAGTCCGTGCGTCCTCGCATCCTGCAAGGCCATCTCACGTGTGACGAACTCGTCGAGCAGCTCGCTGCGAACGCGGTCACTCAGCGATGCCCGGCCAAACTCGCCGAGCTTGACGTGCACGAACGAGTCGAATTGATCGGGGGTCAACGACTGCCCGTTGACTGTCACGACAGCCACGAGGCTCGGGGCGCGCTGAGGAGAAGTCCCGCACGACGACGTCGCGGAAACACCGACCATCAAGGCCAGACCCGGCAAGAGGAGGCTGCGCGCTCTCATGACCACAAATCCCAGTCGGACGAGAGTTTAATCCGCTGTCTCGAACTGCCGCAAGAGGGTCTCCACGACTGCAATGGCCTCCTGATCGCCGCCCGGTGCCTGGTCGAGCGTGACCCGCAGCATTCCCCCTGGTGTGAACACCGCATCGCCCCTGCTCTCGTCGATGAACTGGAGGAGTCGCTCCGGTGCTATCTGGGTTCGTTCGTCGAGCTTGAGGGAGACACGCGCCCGGTCGAGATCTATTGCCGCGATCCCGAGCGACGTCGCGAGGTTGCGCACGTGCGCGTAGCCGAACAGATTGTCGACGGACGGTGGGATCGGTCCGTAGCGGTCCGAGAGCTCGGCGCGCACCTCGTCGAGCTTCGCGTCGTTCTCCGCTGTCGAGATGCGCTTGTACGTTCGCAGCCGTTGATTCACGTCCGCGATGAACTCGTCCGGGATGCGCACGTCGATTCCGAGGTTCACGACCGTCGTCGGAAGATCGTCGTCGATCTTCTCGCCACGCAGCTCCCTGACGGCCCGGTCCAGCATCTGGCAGTACATGTCGAAGCCAACGGCCGTGATGAAACCGGATTGCTGACCGCCGAGCATGTTGCCGGCACCGCGAAGCTCGAGGTCGAGCGCGGCGACCCGGAATCCGGCACCGAGGTCGGCGAACTCGCGAATCGCCGTGAGCCGCTTGCGCGCAATCGTGGTCAGCTCGGCTTCGCTCGGAATCAGCAGGTAGGCGTAAGCCTGGCGGTTCGAGCGACCGACGCGTCCTCTGAGCTGGTATAGCTGTGACAGACCGAACGCGTCTGCGCGATTGATGATTATCGTGTTCGCAAGCGGAATGTCGATTCCGTTCTCGATAATCGTCGTCGAGATGAGGACGTCGGCTTCGTGATGGACGAACTGGAACATCACGTCCTCGAGCATCTTTTCTCCCATCTGGCCGTGACCAACCGCAAGCCGCGCCGAAGGTACGATCCGTGCGATGAGCTCCGCGATCGTGAAGATCGTCTCTACCCGGTTGTGGACGAAAAAGACCTGGCCTCCGCGCGACAGCTCCTGCTCGATCGCGCTCCGGACGACGTGTTCCGAAAACGGCACGACCACGGTCTGAATCGCCAGCCGGTCGCGAGGCGGCGTCTCGATGACCGACATGTCGCGCAGTCCCGCAAGCGACATGTTCAGTGTCCGCGGAATAGGCGTGGCCGACATCGTCAGAACGTCGACACGCTTACGAAGCTGTTTCAGGCGTTCCTTGTGCGCCACGCCGAACCGCTGCTCCTCGTCGACGACCACGAGGCCGAGGTCGCGAAAAGCCACGTCCTTCGACAGCAGCCGGTGCGTTCCGACGACGATGTCGACTTCGCCTCGCTCGACCGCGCCGACGGTCGCCTTCAATTCCTTCGCGGACCGGAAACGCGAGAGCATCTCGATCTTCACCGGAAACGCAGCGAACCGCTGTCGAAGCGTCGTGAAGTGCTGGAACACGAGAACGGTCGTCGGCGCGAGTACGGCAACCTGCTTGCCCTCCATCACCGCCTTGAACATCGCGCGCATCGCGACTTCCGTCTTGCCGTAGCCCACGTCGCCGCACAGCAGCCGGTCCATCGGAACGCCGTTCTCCATGTCGGTCTTGACGTCGCGGATCGCCGATTCCTGGTCGGTCGTGAGCTGATACTCGAAGGCCTCTTCGAACTCTCGCTGCCACGGGCCGTCGCTCTGGTACGCGTGTCCGCCGACGAGTCGCCGTTCGGCATAGAGCTTCAGCAGCTCTTCGGCCATGTCGCGCATCGCGCGCGACGTCTTCGCCTTGGTCTTCTCCCACGCCACGCCGCCGAGACGGTCGGTCTTCGGCTCGTGCCCCTCTCCTGCCGAGTACTTCTGGACGAGGTCCAGACGCTCGACCGGCACGTAGAGCTTCGCCGCATCGGCGTAAGTGAGGAGCATGAATTCGCGCGTGCCCTCGCGTCCGTCGCCAATCGGCAACTGGAAGAGTCCCTGGAAGCGACCGATGCCGTGGTCGACGTGGACGACGAAATCGCCGTGCTTCAGGTCGCGAAAATCCGAGAGAAACGCACCGAGCGCCGGCCGGCTGCGTCTCCGGGTCCGCCGCTGCTCCGTTGGCCGCTCTACCGACGCGAAAAGATCTGCCTCGACGAGCACCGTCAGATCCGACTGCGGGAGTCGCAGCCCGGTTCCGAGCCTACCGACGCCGACGATGGGCTCCGTGCCGTCGACGCCCTCGAAGTCGGGCGCGAGTCGTACCGGCACTTCGTATTCCCGCAACATCTCCACGACGCGCTCGGCGACACCGAGGCTCGGCATCACGAGCAGGCGCGCAGATCCGGCGGCCGCGGCGCGCGACAGCTCGTCGGCGAGGTCGGGAATCCGGCCGTGATAGCGGGGCGGCGACTGCGAGGCTATCCGACTCTCCGGCGCCTCGAGCGGCAGCGGAAAGGCGAATACCGGCGGCTTCGATCCGTCCGCCTCGATTTCGCCGTCGACGTGGGCCGCTGCAGAGCCCAGCACGCGCAGGTCGAGGCGCTGAAATTCGTCGAGTCGCTCGCGCAGCTCGCCGGCCGGCATGTAGATGGACTCCGGTTCGAGAGCTACCTCTCCGGTCTCTTCCGCTTCTGCATATCGCACGGCGAGGCGCTCGAGGAACTTCGCCGCGTGGCGCTCGACCTCGATCGGCTCGTCGACAACCACCAATGTGTTCGAGGCCAGATAGTCGGTTGCGCTACCATCGAGCCGATCCACGAGCGGCAGCAAGTACTCCCATCCGGGAAACGACTCGCCGCGCTCCGAGGCCGCGATCTTCGGCTTCAGGTCCGCATTGAAGCGGACGGCATTCCACCGGCCCGGAGCCGCATCGGACCACGCGATGAGCGACTTTCGCCGGTCGGGCATCTCGCGCATGGGAGGAATGAGCAGATCCCGGAGCCGCTCGACCGAGCGTTGCGTCTCTGGATCGAATGCGCGGATCGAGTCCGCAGTGTCGCCGAAGAACTCGACGCGGACGGGCGTATCGCGACCGGGAGGGAAGACGTCGAGGATGCCTCCGCGCAAGGAAAACTCGCCGACCGCACCGACCGGGTCTTCGCGCACGTAACCAGCCGAGAGCAGCGTGTCGACGATGACTTCGAGCCGGTAGTCGGTCTCGAGCGCGATCTCGACAGCCTGGTCGATGAGGCGCTCGGGTGAGACCGTTCGCCGAAGCAGTCCCCGAACGGTGGAAATGACTATCGGCACCGTGCCGCGTGCGAGGTGCAGCAACGCATTGGCTCGCTCCTCGAGGATCTCGGCGTGCGGCGACATTCCGTCGTACGGATCGGCTTCCGAGTCGGGAAGCGCGAGCACGTCACGATCCGAGGCGCCTTCGCCACCGAGAACGTCGACGAAGAAGGACACGTCCCGGCGGATGGCCTCGAGTCCGGCGAGATCCGGCACGATTACCAGGACCGGCCGCTTCAGCGCGTAATGGGTCACGGCCACGGTCAGCGCCCGGGATGGCCCGACCAACCCCGAGGCAACGGCAACGCGGGCGCCTCCGCGAAGGTGTTCGAGGAGCGACGCGGCGTCAGGGGTCTCGAAAGCTCGCCGGAACATCCCGGCGGCGGCTGACGGTGAGTGGGTCATTTGGGCAGCGCGGAGTCCCTCACATCCGCGCACCTCTCACGAATGCGCGTGACGATCTCCGATGTCGAGACGCCGTCGACGAAAGGAAGCGACAAGACCTCTCCACCCGATGCCTCGACGACGTCGCGGCCGATGATCGCGTCGACTCCCCAGTCACCGCCCTTGACGAGAATGTCCGGCTCGAGCGCGGCAATGGTTTCGAAGGGAGAGACGTCGTCGAAGACCGTGACGAACGCCACGCATTCGAGCGCCGCCATCACTTCGGCGCGCTCGTCCTCTCCCAGAATCGGGCGCGAGTCGCCCTTCAGCTCACGTACTGCCCGGTCGCTGTTGAGGGCGACGATGAGCGCATCGCCGAGAGACGCAGCGTGTTCGAGGTAGCGCGTATGCCCGGGATGGAGTAGATCGAAGCAGCCGTTCGTGAAAACGACGCGGCGTCCCGCGTCCCGCAGTCCACGACGAATGCCGACGAGCTCCCCGAGGTTCTTGATCTTCCGGCGACTCACGTGCGCTTTATAGCACACGGCTCGCGGTCGTTTCCGTGTTCAGCTCCGGACCAAGGACAGCGTCAGGTGGAGATAGACTGCAGCCCGTGGCGTCTATGTCAGACCGTCCGCGAATCGGTCGAGCGCGTTCCGGTAACCCCGACTGAGCTTCAGCTCGCGGCCATTCCGCAGTGCGACGACAAAATCGCCGTTGTCGGTCGTGACCAACTCCGCCACTCGGTCGATTCGAACGATCGTTGAACGATGGATTCGCACGAACCGATCTGGATCCAGCCGCCGCTCGATCGATCCCATGGTCTCCCGCAACAGATGCTCGCGCTTACCGGCGTGCAGCGTCACGTAGTCACCGGCCGCCTCGACCCAGTCGATGTCTTCGACGGGAACGAGTACAACTTTGCCGCCGTTGCGCACCGCAATCCGCTCGCGGTGGAACGATCTCGGCTGTCCGTTATGGCGCACCGCTTCGACAACAGCTCGGACGCGGGCTTCGATCGACCCGTCTCCATCCGGTAGCTCTCTCGCCATCGCCTTTCGCACGCGCTTGAGGGTGTGCGCAAAGCGCACGTCGTCAATGGGTTTCAGCACGTAGTCGAGCGCGTTAACGTCGAAGGCGCGCACGGCAAACCGATCGTGGGCTGTTACGAACACCAGGTGCGGCAGGCGACACGACTCGAGCGCGTCGATGACGTCGAAGCCGTCGAACTCCGGCATTTCGACGTCCAGGAAGAGAAGATCTGGCGAGAGCGTGGTGACGGTCTCGACGGCTGCAGGTCCTGATGAGCATTCGGCGACGATATCGATGTCGGCTTCACCGGCGAGACGGGCGCGAACACCGCGGCGCCCAAGCTCCTCGTCGTCGACGATGACAGTTCGAATCACGCGCATCCTCCTTCCGACGAACCGACGTCATCGGTGGTCAAGCGAAAGGGGATCAGAAGCTCGGCGCACGTGCCTCCACCCGGGCGCGCGGCGACCCAGAGTTCGTGATCGTCCCCGTAGAGCTCGGCGAGCCGGCTCCTCGTGTTCGAAAGTCCGAGTCCGTTACCGCAACCGGACACGCGCCCGGGCCCGTCGTCCGTGACCCGAAGCCGCAGCTTCCCTCGATCGCGCAGGATGCACACGTCGATCGTCCCGCCTCGTTCACGCGAGAGCGCTCCGTGGACGACGGCGTTCTCTATGATCGGCTGCAGGATAAGTACTGGAACGGCGGCTCCGGTAGCTTCAGGGTCGATCTCGAACCGGACTCGCAGGCGGTCGCCGAAGCGTATGGTCTGTATTTCGACGTACTGGCGCGCCAGCTCGACTTCTGCCGCGACGCTGACCTCGGGCGTGGATGCCGCGTCGAGCGTCCGACGGAGAAAATCAGCGAGCCGCGAGAGCATCTGTTGCGCTTCCCCGTTGCGCTGCTCGGCGACGAGCGTGGACACGGCGTTGAGGGCATTGAACAGGAAATGCGGTTCGAGCTGCGACTGAAGGGCGCGCAGCCGGGCCTCGTGCGCCTGCTTCTCTGCGACTCGCGCGCGTGTTCGCTCGCGGTCCAGCGCCACCCAGGCATGGACGGCGAAGTACCCGAGGCACCAGGCGTTGAGGACCAGGAAGTTCGTCAGAACGGTTCCCGGATAGAGATCGATCCACGCGGGCGTCCACGGCCGGCCGGACGAGACGGCCAGCAGCGCGTCAAAGAGAACGAGATGGAGCTCTGACCATACGACGGCAATGACGGACGTGCCCGTGAGCGTCAACGCCACGATTCGCCCGGCGGGCCACGCGTCGCGTCGTGCACGGCCGAAGACGGCTCTCATTCCCATCGTTGCGGCGATACCGAGCGACACGAGAATGAGCTTGTTGGCGAATGCGACCGCAGGCGTGAGATGCGTCAATCCCCACAGAAACATCAGGAAGCCGAAGCCGCCCCACCCGGCTGCCTGCAGCAGCCAGAAGAGCATCCCGGAGCCGATCGGAAGCGCCGGAACGATCCGATCCGGACGCACTGGGCTGAGAGGTGATGAGACCGCCGACATCGGTTCTGGAAACGCGACTCGGTCTCGATTGTTTCGCCCGCAGTCGCGCCGGATGCTCGAAAACGTGACCGCCCAACGCGACAGGCGGGATCCTGACGCGCAGCAGACGCGGTTCGTCGCGAGGCGTCGTCGATTCATCGCAACGGCCCCACGGCGGGTATCCATTCGCCGTAGTGTGCCTCGCGATGGCAACGACGGCTCGATTGCAGGGATGGTGGAACCGGCGCCGCGAGGTCGTCGGCCCGGCGGTCGCTGTAGGCGCATCCGTTGCCGCGTGCGCCGTGCTTCGCCCGCTCCGAGACGAGCAAGCCGTGAGGTGCGGCTCGGGAGTCGTCACGGGCCTCTTCCTCGCGACGTTTGCAGCGCTTGTCCTCGTGACCGTGACTACAGCGTTCGCGAACCGGCAATTCGGGCGCACGAGGGCGGTCAACGCCACGATAATCGGCGGTCTCGCAGGCGTCGTGCTCATTCTGGCCTGGGTAGGGATCGAATCGGACGGGGCGAGTCCGGCCGGAGCCGCGCTCGTCGTAAGCCACGGCGTGCTGACCGTGTTCACCGTGGCTATGGCCTGGCAGTCGGTCGCAGACCGAGCCTCGGCGTCCTGTCGCGGACATGCCGTCGCCGCAGCGGCTATCGGCGCGGGTCTCGGCTCGATCCTGGGTCCGCTGACGGCGTCGGTGCTGGTCGCGGCGGCCGGATCACGCTGGCTCGTACCGGCCGCGGCGACGCTCCTGGGGATTGCGACCTACAGCGCGACCTGCCAGCGGACTGGAGGAGTCAGCAGGGACCCGAGTCTGGAAGGCGTCAGAGCTGGCGTGACCTCCGGAACGGATGCCGCAGTGCGTCGCGTGGCGAGCCTGGTTGCCGGATGGTCTGTCGTGTCAACGATCATCTACTTCGTCCAGTTGATCATCGTCGGGGAGCAACTGACTGATCCGCACGCTCGCGTCCAGTGGTTTGCGTCTCTCGACCTGTCCGCGAATGCGGTGGCGCTCCTTGTCCAGATCGGGACTGCGCGCTGGACGGCTCGTGGAACGGGCCTGCCCACGGTTCTCGCGATCGGTCCGGTGCTCGCCGCGGGCGGCTTCGTCGCAATCTGGCTCTGGCCGGACGCAGTCGTGCTGGCCGTTGTCACCGTGCTCTGTCGGGCCGGAGGCACGGCACTCTTTCGGCCCGCCCGAGAGTTGCTGCTCGCCTCGGTCTTGCGGCCCGTTGGGTCGCCCACGCGCTGCGCGATCGACGGCGTGGTGTATCGCGCCGCCGACGCCGCGACCGCGGCGTCGATCGGCGTCCTTTCAGGCGGCGCTCCGACGGTCGGGGTGCTTGCCGCCTTCGGAGCGACGGCCGCAGTTGCACTTGCCGTCGCCGGATTCAGTATCGGGAGGATTCATGACCATCAACAGCACAACAGCCAATACGACATCGCGCCGGGCATTCGTGAAGATGCTGGCCGCCAGTGGATTGACCCTGGGATGCCGGGCGGCGCACGCTGTCTCGGAGCCGGCCTTGATCAAACGGACCATTCCATCGACGGGAGAGCAGCTGCCGATCGTTGGCCTTGGCACCTGGCAGACCTTCGACGTCGAATCCGACGCGCTCGGGCCGATCCGTGAGGTCTACTCCCGGTTCCTCGACCGCGGCGGACGAGTCATCGACACATCGCCGATGTACGGGAGAGCCGAAAGTGTGATCGGCACCCTTCGCGGCGGTTGTCCGGACGACCGTCGCCCATTTCTGGCGACGAAGGTCTGGACAAGCGGAGCAGAGGCCGGAGTCTCGCAGATGAACACGTCGTTCGAGCGTCTCAGGGCGAGGCAGATCGATCTCATGCAGGTGCACAACCTGGTCGACGTCGACAGGCACCTGCCGACGCTACGTGTGTGGAAGGCCGAAGGACGGATTCGGTACATCGGTGTGACGCACTACCAGTCGAGCGCTTTCGATCGGCTGGCGGCGGCCGTCAGGCAGCCCGGCGTCGACTTCGTTCAATTGAACTACTCGATCGGAGACCGTGAGGCCGAAGCGGAGCTCCTGCCGATGGCGGCAGACCTGGGCGTCGCCGTGATCGTCAACCAGCCATTCGGCGGCGGAACGCTCTTCGGTCGCGTCCGTTCGACACCGCTGCCGGGGTGGGCAACTGAATTCGGCTGTCGCAGTTGGGCGCAGGTCTTCCTCAAGTACATCTTCGGTCATCCGGCCGTAACGTGTGCCATCCCGGCAACTTCGAGGCTGCGTCACCTGGACGACAATCTCGAAGCCGGACTGGGAGCACTGCCGGATGCGGCTATGCGGAGGCGGATGGTCGCCGAATTCGATCGGTTGTGTTGAGGCTGCCGATGGCGGGTCCGATCGAATTTCACGCAGGCCTGTTGCAACGAAACTGCAAAATCGCTTATGAAGGAAGCGACCGATGATCCTGAACCGACGGGTACTTCTGCTCAACGCATCGTACGAGCCGCTGGGGCTCGTATCGGTCCCTCGCGCCGTGCGGCTCGTGTTCAAGGGCGCGGCGCAGATGGTCGAAGCAGACGGCGACCGGGTTCTGAGATCGGTTCACGCGTCGTATCCGGTGCCAGGCGTGATCCGGCTGGCTCGGTACATTCGTGGCCGGCACCGTCGATCTTCGGGGAGTCTCCGCTCGAAGGTGCTCTTTCGCGACAGGTTCGTTTGCCAGTACTGCGGTACGCACGGATCGGCAAAGACGCTGACGCTCGATCACATCCTTCCCCGATCGCGTGGAGGACACTCGGTTGCCGAGAATCTCGCGGCGGCTTGCGTGCCGTGCAATTCGCGAAAGGGCAACCGTACTCCGCTCGAAGCGAGAATGCCGCTCCGTTCCGAGCCGGCGGCGTTCATGTACGACCTCGACCTGGCGATCCTCGAGGGTGCGGCGGATGGCCGCCCGGAGTGGCGAAAGTACCTGTTCCGGGACGAGCCGGTCTCCGCTTCTGCCTGAGGCGCTTCGAGGCGCCTTGAGTTTCCTTCGGTGCTCTCTGTGGCTCTGTGTGCTCTGTATGCCAACGGCAATTCCGTGGGAATACAGAGACCACGGAG
>CAZQBW010000125.1:0-13943 GCA_964591515.1 uncultured Clostridia bacterium | reverse complement strand
CTTCCCATGCAGGAGACAATGCGACCGCTCCGCGGTCGGCGCGCTCCGGGTGGAGGTACCGCGGGTCGCGTTAAGGCTCGTTGCACTCGCCCGCGCGCGACCCACTGCTATTTCCTTCGACCGCTCCGCGTTCGTATCGACCGCTCCGCGGTCGTCGCGGTCGTTCAGTAAGCCAAACTCCAGTCGACCGCTACGCGGTTGCAGGCGGTGAGCCTCTGACCCAAGCGAGCGCGACGAATCCTGGAGTGGCTCAGACTCGACGCGTCATCGCCGTGCGTATCACTTGGCGCCGGTCTACGATTGCCGCCGCGCCGTCCAGGCCTCCGTTGAGGCGATGCAGATGCCGATCCAGCAGATGCCGGCGGCGAATCCGCCCGCGACGTCGCTCAGGTAGTGCACGCCGAGGTACACACGGCTGAGGCCAATTGCGACAGCGCAAAGCAGGCACCCCGCCACCGCGAGCGCGCGCCAGGCGCGATGCGTCTCGAGCGTAACCGCGAGCACGTATGCGAGACTCCCGAAGAACAGCATCGATCCCATCGAATGGCCGCTCGGGAAGCTGTATCCCGACGCGCGGACGAGCGGCTCGAAAACTCCGGGCCGAGGACGCTCGGTCGAAGACTTGAGCAGCACGTTGAGCAATCCGCCGAGCACCATCGTTGCCGCAAACGCGATGAGCCGCCGTCGCGAGCCAATCCTCGCCAACCAGAATCCGACAGCGATCGAAAGCACCGTCAGGACCGACGTGTTCCCGATCGTCGTGATCCACGTGACCAGCGTCGTCAGCCATGGCGTGTGAATCGACAACGCGACGTCGAACGCCGCGGCATCGATCGATACAATAGTCTCGGACGTCATCACCTGGCTCGAAAGCCACAGAAACACCGCACCTGCGACGACGGATACCCCGAGGCTGCCGAGCGCGTGCGGCATCGACGCCGGCGCCACGGGTTTCAGCTTGAGTCGTCGCGCCGATGCAGCCGGCCGATCGTCGGCGTTTGTCGATGGATCGTTGCTCAAAATGCGTGCTTGAAGGCATTCTGCTGACAACGGACGAGACCCCGGAAGTCGAGCAGATCGTTGTCGAGCGCGATCTCGTGCTCCGCCTGCAGGTAACGGCCGTTGAACGCGGGATTGTCCGTCGCGATGCAGTAGTCCACGCCCGCCTCGTCGAGCCGCCTCGTCACTTCGCGAACAGGCTCGAGATTGGCGAACGTACCCGTCTGGACGTAAGTGCTCGGACAAAGCTCGATGCAGATGCCGCGCTCACGCAGCTCAGCCAGCAGCTCTGGCCGGTGAAGCGCGATCTGCACCCCGTGACCGATTCGCCGCAGATACGGGAAGAATTCGGGATGAATGAACTCCGGCGACGACTCGCCAAGATGCGCAGTCGCCGGCAGGAACGCATCGGCGGCCCGGCGGTAAATCCCGAGGAAATGCTCCAGCCGTTCGCCAAGGGGACGTTCCGGTCCCGCCACGTCGATCCCGCGAACCAGATCCCGCCGCCGCAGCGCCAGATCCAGCGTCGCGTCATTGATCGAATCAGGCAACGCCGTATGCAGGCAGAGCAGCAGGCGGACATCCACGGCGTACGCCGGCACCTTCGTCGCAGCCGCAATCGCCTCGAGAACTGCCTCCATTGCCCTGATCCTGTCGGCGACGTCGAGGTTCGGATCCGTCCGCAGGTACGGACTGAACCTCAGTTCGAGCAACGACGTCTGCTCGAAAATCCGTGCGCCGCGAATGATGCGGTAGATGAAGTAGCCCATCGCGCCCGGCGTCTGCAGCGGCTCGACGAGCTTGTGAAGCTCGAGATAGTCGACGAGCGTAGGCTGGCGCGTCGCGAAGTGGCGCTTCAGGTCGGCATATGTCGGGAAACGCTCGAGCAGCCGCCGGATCGAGTCGCGTTCCGGCCCGGACACGCCGCCGTCGGGGCCATCCGACGCGAGGTAGCCGAAAAGCACCTTCGGATGGACGGCGCCGCCGAGATGGCGATGGAGGTCGGCGAAATCGGGGGCGGCACTGATGCGACCGGATTCAATCATTTCCGCGCAGCATACGACCCCGAGTTCGGCGCTGGCAAACAGGCACGATCGTCATCGCTGCTGCGATGCGGCCGCGACCTCGGCAAGCTCGCGTGCGAACTCTGCCGCGGTGGCTCGGGTCTCAGGATTCTTCGCCAGGGCTCGCCGCACGACGCGTTCGACCGGCTCGGGAATGTCAGGCGCGACCTCGCGGATCGGTCGCGGCTCCGCCGTCATCAGCTTGAGCGCAACGGCATACGGGCTCGCGCCCTTCTCGATGTGATGGGGCAGGTGGCCGCACAGCATCCGGTACAGCAGCACGCCGACGCTGTAGACGTCTGCCCGCCCGTCGTAGGGAACGCCCGTCAGCCGCTCCGGCGACATGTAGTCCGGAGTACCCAGGATAACGCCGGTCTCAGTGATGCCCTGCGCTTCGTGTTCGACGCCCTTGCCGACGAGCTTCGCAATTCCGAAGTCGAGCACCTTGACGATCTCTCCGTGCTCTCCCGCATGAAGAAAGATGTTGTCCGGCTTGATGTCGCGATGGACGATACCGGCGGCATGCGCTTCGGCCAGCGCCTCGGCCACGGGAACCAGGATCGACGCACACCGTTCTAGTGGAAGCGTCGCGCCGTCCACCAGGATGTCCTTGAGCGTCTGCCCCTCGAGCAGCTCCATCACAAGGTAGGCGATGCCGGCCGTCGAGACGCCGAAGTCCATCACCGTCACGGCATTCGGATGGTTGAGCCGCGTGGTCGAGACGGCCTCCTGGCGGAAACGCGACAGCGCTTCCGGCGAATCGTTGCCGGGTGACGGCCGCAATACCTTCACCGCCACCGCGCGGTCGAGCGCGAGGTGCATGGCGCGGTACACCGCACCGAAGCCGCCCGAGCCGATCATCTCGTCGAGACGGTACTTTTCGTCGAGCACCGTTCCGGGAAGGGCCTCCGACAGCGCCGAGAATACGAGGTTCGTGCGCGCCTGCGCCCGCAGCAGCTCATCGTTGGCACGCTGAAGGTCCTCGTTGCGGCGCGAAAGCTCGCCATTTGCAGCCTCGAGGGCTCGCTGCTCTTGCTCGAGCAACTCCTGATTCCGCTCGAGCTCGCGTCGCATCCGGAAGAGGTTCAGCTGGGTCTCGACGCGAACGAGCACTTCCTCGGCCTGGAAGGGCTTGGTGACGTAATCGACGCCGCCAACGTGGAAGGCCCGAACCTTGTCGAATACGTCGTCGAGCGCCGAGATGAAGATCACCGGAATGTCGCAGGTCTCCGGCGCCAGCTTGAGCTGCTCGCACACCTGATAGCCGTCCATCTCGGGCATCTGGATGTCGAGCATTATGAGCTCGGGCGGGTAGGCTCCGATCGTGTCGAGCGCCCGTCGTCCGCTGTTCGCGACGCGAACCTGATACTGCGCATTCTTCAGAATGCCGTACAGCAGCGTCAGGTTGTTCGGATTGTCGTCGACGAGGAAGATGTCGCCTTTTCCCACGTCTGTCACCCTCACCGCTAGCGTGGAAGCATCGCCGCGGCGACACGGATCTCGACCCGCCCTCCGGACACGTTCTTAAGCTCGATGCGGCCGTTCACCACACGCACGGAATAAGGCGGCAACGTGAGGAAGGCGATGCGGTTCTTGCGGATTGTCAGCTCGAGCCCGGTTAATCCGTCGGCACATACGGCTTTGACCGGCGCAACGTCGCCCGACTTGAGCTCGACCATTGCCGACGTTCCGCAGGCGATGCCGGTCCTGACCTTGCCCGCCTTGAGGGCAAGGGTCCCGGCGGTGACCTCGGCGTCGATTCGGTTCCGATAGAACTCGCGCAAGAGCGCTTCCACATACTTCGGCTGATAGCCGTAGGCGCTGACTTCGATCGACAGCTTTCCAAGGTCCTCGGTCGAGACCGTCGTCAATCGAAAGACCCCGTCCGGCCCCGTTGTCGTGCGATCGGTCGTCGTTGCCGATGAGACGGTGACTTGAGCCGCCTGGATCGGTGTATTGGCGGCG
The DNA here is from genome assembly GCA_964591515.1 of uncultured Clostridia bacterium. GTDB lineage: Bacteria > Acidobacteriota > Blastocatellia > UBA7656 > JADIYM01 > JADIYM01. Next base: position 9,915 of record CAZQBW010000125.1, on the reverse strand, counting down.
GAATCGAAGACCGTTCCGGACACGACGACTTCCCGTGCCGCGCCGACGGCGAAGCCCTCTTCCGGGACCGGAGCGGCCATGACCGTCGATGCAAGAATTACGAGGAGCGCGACAAGATGGGTGGTCGACCGTCGCATCGCGGCGAGTGTAGCACAGCGATAGGAAGGGACCGGAGGTGTGAACGATGCCGGCGTCGCGAGGCGATTCCGCCGTTGTATACTCGCCGCCGTGTCAGACACCGTGCTCTGTCCGTCGTGTGGCCGGAAGAATGGTCTTCGCAGGACCGCGTGCATTTATTGCGGCGTCGTTCTGCCGGTCACGGACTTCTCAGCCGGCGTTCAGGTGCCGAACCTCGCTCACGTCGAGGACTGGGAGCGCGGCTATACCGTGGTGCTGGCGCCGCTCGACACGGATGGCCCGACCGAACGGCAGGTGACCCGGCTCGCGGAGATCGCAAGGCTCGACGACGCCACCGCTCGAGCCGTGATCGAGACCAGATTGTCGTTACCCATCGTGCGTGTGGCGACCGAAGACGAGGCCCGACTCGTCGCCAGACTGCTCGGCGACGCCGAGTTCGGCACCACGATCCTGGACGACAACGTGCTGCGGCTGCGCGAGCTGTCGCGGCGGGTTCGCGAGGTGCGCATCGGAGACGACTCGATCGACCTGCTGGTCCTCTGGGGAGACTGGGTGCGCGTCGAGCGCGACGCCATCCAGATCATCGTCGAGGGTCGCATCGTCGACTCGACCGTCGAGATCCTCGAGGGATCCGGCCGGAAGCGGGGCACGCTCGACGTGCAGGACACGTCGCAGTACTTCCAGGAAAGCTACGCCATCGACGTCTACGCCGGCTCGATCGACGAGAGTTTCCGTCTCAAGCCCGACATCATCGACTACACCTGCCTCGGTATCGTTCCAAGCCCGATGCTGGAGGCGAACTTCGCCGAGCTCTCGCGTCAACTGCGGCAGTGGGTCGGCCCGTCACGTTATGACGGCGCCTACCGGCAGGTGGCCAAACTGCTCGAGCCGGCCTGGCCTCCGACGTCACGCGTCAACTCGGGCGGTCAGCGGCGCCGCGGCGACTTCAAGAAGTACACGCGCAGTTCGGTGACGACCGAAGCGCTCGCGCAGTTCACCCGCTACTCGAGGATGCGTTTCTCGCTCACGACTGGCGTTTGAAGAGGTAGCCGCAGTCGCGAAGGCTGTTTCCGTTGCCGTCGAAGACCGCGTACTGGGATCGTTGCATCTTCGGAGGCGTTCCCGACGCGTCCCAGATCGATGCGGCAGCGTGGCGTCCGTCTTTCGCCAGGGCGTAGAAGAACACGTCCCACGCCGGTTTTCCCTTGCCTCGATATCGATCGACAATCCGCTGCAGGGCGTCGAGGCACGCCTCGAGCGGCGCAAGCCCCCGACGCATGTTCTCGACGACGATTCGCGCGCCGTTGATCTTGATGACTTCTTCGCCTCGTCCGGTCGAGCCCGCGGCCCCGACCTCATTGTCGACGTAGAGCCCGCAGCCGATGAGCGGCGAATCGCCCACGCGTCCGGGAATCTTGAATGCAAGACCCGACGTTGTCGTCGTCCCGGCCAGGTCGCCGCGTGCATCGAGTCCGAGGCACGTGATCGTGCCAGTGGGTGGATTGAGCACGTAAGGGTGGGGCCGAGTTGCCGGGACCCCGCTCGATGCCGTTGGCTTGGGCGCCGTACCGGGCTCCGCGTCGAATTCAGAAGGTCCCCAATCGTCGTCGCGACCGCGGCGTTCGAGCCACTCGAGCCAGACGCGTCGAGACTCCTCGGTCAGCAGATTCTCGACAACGAATCCGTGTGCCACGGCAAATCGCTGAGCTCCGTCGCCGACGAGCATGACGTGATCAGTGCGCTCCATTACGAGCCGCGCGACTCTCGACGGCGTCTTCACGCCCTGCAGCGCAGCGACGGCGCCCGCGCCGCCGGTTCGTCCGTCCATGATGCTGGCATCGAGCTCGACGACTCCGGCCTCGTTTGGCAGCCCGCCGTAGCCGACCGTCATGTCCTTCGGATCCTCTTCGACGATGTTCACCCCAGCAACGACGGCTTCGACCGGAGACCCGCCGCGCTGCATCGTCTGCGCCGCGCGTTCCGTCGCCAGCAAGCCGTTCGCACTCGAGATGACTATTGGCCGGGAAGCCGGCGCCGGCTGCGCGTTGCCGCTCGCCTGGCGTGCGGCTACTGCGCCGGCTGCAATGACCGATCCGCCAATGAAGGTACGACGATTGAGTGGTTTCATCCTTTTATGGGTCTCCAGCGAAGGGCGAGTCTCCCTTTGTAACCGCACCGGGCCGGTTCTCAAAGGTCATTGCACCAATCCAGCCGAACGCGGCGACAGACCCGCCTTCACGCTTCTCGGGCGAGTCCGTATGATGAGGCCTCCGGATCCGATCGATCGGAGTTCCAGCGGAAATGACCAGCCACCTTCTCGCCCTCGCGCTCGCATACGTGCTCGGTGCCCTGCCGTTCGGCTACGTCATCGTCCGATTGACGAGCGGGCAAGACGTTAGGGGCGGCGGCTCGGGCTCGACGGGAGCCACGAACGTCACGCGAACGGCGGGCCTCAAGGCCGGAATCCTCACGTATCTGCTTGACGTGGCAAAGGGAATGGCGGCGGTCGCCGTGATGCGGCAGTTAACGACGGATCCGCTCTGGCTCGGACTCGCGGCCGCAGCGACCATTCTCGGGCACGTCTATCCGGTGTTCCTCGGATTCAAGGGCGGAAAGGGAGTAGCTACCGGAGTCGGCGCCTACCTAATGATCGCTCCGCTTGCCGTCGTGACGACACTCGTTGTCTGGGCGGTGCTCTTCTGGCGCACGCGCACGGTTTCGCTCGCGTCGATAGTCGCCACGGCGCTCGTCCCTGTGTGGACACTGCTCTGGTACGGCTGGATCTGGCCCAGACCCGATGCCGTCTCGACCGCGCTCGCTACGTGCGCGGGCTGCGTGATCGTCATCGCCAAGCATCACGAGAACATTCGTCGCCTGCTCGCCGGAACCGAAGCTCGCTTCTCCGGGTCGTCGAAATCGGAGTCATCGTGAAGGTCGCCTGCATCGGTGCCGGGAGCTGGGGAACGGCCCTGGCGCTCGTGGCAGCGCGGAACGGGCACGACGTGTGGCTGTGGGCGCGCCGCTCCGAGGCGGCCGCGCGGCTCGCCGACGAGCGAACGAACACGGCCTATCTGCCTGGCGTGTCGTTTCCTGCGAACATCCATCCGACGTCGTCGCTCGGCAATGCGCTCGACGAAGCGGAGATGATCATGCTCGTCGTGCCGTCGCATGGAATCCGCGCCGTCATCCGCGAGATGCTGCCGCACGTCGGAAGCCGCGCCGTCCTCGTCGGCGCCGTGAAGGGGATCGAGAATGAGACATTGATGCGGCTGTCGGATGTGGTTCGTGACGAAGTTGGCAGCCGATTCGAGCCGAGGTACGTAGTTCTGTCCGGACCGAGCTTTGCGGCTGAGACCGCGCGCGGCGAGCCGACGGCGATCGTCGCGGCATCCGGGCACGCTGAATGGGCGCGAACGGTCCAGACCGCGCTCTCGTCGAGCACGTTTCGCGTGTATACGAATGACGACGTGGTGGGCGTCGAGCTGGGCGGTGCGCTCAAGAACGTGATGGCGATTGCGACCGGCGGCGTGACGGGTCTCGGCTTCGGTCACAACAGCGTGGCGGCGATCATTACGCGCGGTCTAGCCGAAATGACGAGGATGGCGGTTCGCATGGGCGGACGCGTGGAAACGCTTGCGGGACTTGCGGGACTCGGCGACCTCGTGTTGACGTGCACCGGTTCGTTGTCGAGGAATCGATATGTCGGTGTCGAGCTCGGCCGCGGCCGGACGCTCGACGAAATTCTGACGGAGATGCGCGAGGTCGCCGAAGGCGTGAAGACGACTCGCTCGGCCTTCGAGCTCGGAAAGAAGTACGACGTCGAATTGCCCATCACCGAGGCCGTCCACACCCTGCTCTACGAGAACGGCAACGCCCGCGCGATGGCGGAACGGCTTATGGGCCGTCCGCTGAAGAAGGAGTAGCGACCGATGTCCGAAGTTCGACAGCCGACTATCAAGAATCGCGAGGCTTTTCACCACTTCGAGATTCTCGAGACGTGGGAAGCCGGCATCGTGCTCGTCGGAACAGAGGTGAAGTCCATTCGAGAGGGCAAGGCAAATCTGCGCGACGCCTATGCAGCGCTCAAGGACGGTGAGCTGTGGCTGATGAACCTGTTCATAAGCCCCTACTCTCACGGAAACCGCGAGAACCACGAGGAGCGTCGAACCCGGAAGCTTCTCCTCAACCGGGCCGAGCTCGCCAAGATGATGGGACGGACAGTCGAGAAGGGACTGACGATCGTTCCGTTGAAGCTGTATTTCAAGGGTGGGCGGGTCAAGGTCGAGATCGGACTCGCGCGCGGCAAGAAGCTGTATGACAAGCGGGAAGCGTCGCTCAAGCGAACCGTCGAGCGAGAAACCCAGGCCGCGCTCAAGGATCGCGTGACCGGACGCCGGTAGGCCGAAGGAACTCTCGGATTGCCGCCCCCGAGGGGCCGGCCTATACTTCACCCCCTATTTTTCCGAAGGAGTCTGAATGGACGTCAAAGCTGATCCCGGACGATTCGATCAGGTCGAAGCAGATGCACTGGTCGTTTCGGTCTTTGAGGGCGAGGACCCGACCGTTGGCGTGCTCGGTGAGGTCAATGAGGCGATGGAAGGCCTCATCAAGGACCTCATGGGCTCGGACGAACTTCGCGGCAAGTCCGGTGACATGGTCTATCTCTACCGTCCCGGGAGCGTGAAGGCGAGGCGCGTCCTTCTCGTCGGAGTCGGCAAGCGGGAGGACTTCGATATCGACTCCGTCCGGCAGCTCGCTGGCTCGGCGGTGAGGTATCTGCGCGGCAAGGGTGCCCGGACGGTCGCCATTCTCCGCCGGTCGCAGATCGACATCGTCGCCGCCGCCGAGGCGGCGGTCGAAGGGGCGTTGATAGGCCTCTACGAGCCTGATGTGTATCGCACATCCGACCGCGAAGAGCGCCGGATCGAGACGCTCATTCTCTGCACGGCCGGCGGCGGTAGCGCGGAGGACCTCGAGCGCGGAATCGTCCGCGGCCGGATACTCGGCGAATCCACCAACTTCACGCGCGAGCTCGTCAACGAGCCAAGCAACAACATGACACCCGAGATCCTGTCGTTGCGCGCCCGTGAAATGGCAGAGCGATTTGGACTGGCAATTGACATTCTGGACGAACCGAGACTGCGGGAGCTGGGAATGGGAGCGATTCTCGGAGTTGGGCAGGGCTCGGACGAACCGTCCCGCCTCGTGGTGTTGGGGTATCGGCCCGACGGCGCACCGGCTGACCGAACGGTTGCGCTGGTTGGAAAGGGCGTGACGTTCGACACGGGGGGAATCTCCATCAAGCCGGCGGACGGCATGGAGAAGATGAAGTACGACATGGCCGGCGCGGCGGCGGTGATTGGCGCGATGCGTGCAATTGCGCTCCTTCAGCCCAACGTCAACGTCCTCGGAATCGCCCCGCTCGTCGAGAACATGCCATCGGGTCGGGCTCTCAAGCCTGGCGACATCGTGAAGGGGCTTTCCGGCCGGACCATTGAAATCCTCAACACCGATGCCGAGGGACGGCTTATCCTGTCCGATGCCATCTCGTACGCCCGCAGACTCGGGGCCACGGAAATCATTGACCTTGCGACGCTTACGGGCGCAGTTTCGATCGCGCTCGGACACGTGAACGCAGCCATTCTCGGTACTGACGATGCGCTCGTGGACAGACTCATCGACGCCGGGAAGCAGGCGGGCGAAAAGCTCTGGCGTCTTCCGCTCGATCCGGATTTCCTCGAGATCGTGAAGAGCGACGTTGCGGACCTCAAGAATTCGACGGGACGGCCGGCGGGTACGATCACAGCGGCGCACTTCCTCGGCGAGTTCGCCGAGGACACGCCGTGGGCCCATCTCGACATCGCCGGGATGGCCTGGCAGAACGAGAAGAAGAGCTTCATGGCGAAGGGCCCTTCCGGGTTCGGCGTGCGAACTCTCGTGAATTATGTGGACTGCAGCGAGTAGGCGAGGTCGTCGCCTGGCGCACCCTCGAACTCTTCAGGGAACGATCGCGACGGGCGGGCGTTTGACGGCCCTTGAGCCATCGAACAGGAGTATGACCTTGCTTAAATCATTTGCAGTTGTCCTTTTTGCGGCGGCATCGATCGCCACCCCGGCAGTTTTTGCCTCGAGTCAGGATCCCGCACCCGCGGCGCAGGAACCGGCGCCGCAGCCGGACGCCAAGCCCGATTCGGCCCCGGCCGCCCAGAACCCGCCGCCGACCGGAAAGCCGCGACTGACTGCACGTCCGAAGCCGGACCCGAATGCCGTAACGAACGCGAAGCCGAGAAACGCCAAGGACGAGGCTGCTGCCAAGAAGCTTGCAGAGCGGAAGTCCGCCGAGGACAAGCGGCGCGACGAGGCCCGGCGCGAGGCGGCGGCGAAGCAGCTTCGACCCGGAATGGAAGTCGAAGTACCCGAATCGGAAAGGGCGAAACTGCCTCCTCCCGCGTCTCCCGGCGTGCGCAAGCCGAAGACCCTTACCACCAGCCCCGAATATGACCAGGCGATAACCTTTCACGGCGAGCGCGTTCGAACGGGCGTCAAGGACCAGAAGATCAAGTCGGTCAGGGCACTTGCGCTGACGAACGACTCGCGTGCACTGCCGATCCTCGTGGCAGCCCTGAAGGATGCCGATGCGGACGTTCGCTCGGTGGCGGCAGAAGGACTAGGTCAGCTCGGCGTCGAGGAATGCGCCGCGCCGCTTGCGGCGACGCTCGCTGGCGACAGCGACGCGGGGGTCAGATCCGCGGCCGGTGACGCGCTCGGCTCGTTCAACGCGAAGCAGGGCGTGGCGTACCTGACTGCAGCTTCGAAGGATTCGTCGGCCGACGTGCGGGCTTCCGTAGCCGAGGCGCTGAGCTCCTATTCGTCGGAAGAAGCGACAGTGGCGCTTCTCTCCATGCTCGGCGATTCGGACCCGACCGTGCGCGACGCGGCGGCCGAGTCGCTCGGCTACCTCGCGGACGCACGCGCCGTGACGCCGCTCGTGGACATGCTCAAGCGCGACCAGTCGCAGGCGGTGAGGATTTCGGCGGCGTATGCGCTCGCCGAGTTCGACGACCAGCGGGCGAAGCAGGCGCTCGCGGACGTTTCGCGATCGGATCGCGATGCTGTCGTTCGAAAAGCTGCGACCGAGGCACTGGCGTCGTCTGGCGAAGAATGAGGAATGGGGCGGGTTGGGCTCCTGAACGTCCGGGTTGCCACCCCGCAAGACCGTCACGTACACTTGCGTTTTGGACATCCTCTGCGAGAAATCGCTTTTCAGCGGACAAGGAGTCTTCGTCATGGGTACGTCACACTTGAGGATTCGAACGGCGACAGCGATCGCCGTTCTTGTCTTTGCGGCCGGCTCTGGAGCCCAGGTATTCGCCTCGGCTGGCGCCGATGAGAAACCCCAAAAGAAGAGTCAGAAGCGTGAGCTTGACGATGTCTTCAAGCGTTGGCTGAAGGAAGACGTCGTTTACATTATCTCTCCTGAGGAAAAGGCGGCCTTCGAGAAGCTCGCGACCGACGAGGAACGCGAGCAGTTCATCGAGCAGTTCTGGGTCCGGCGGGATCCGGATCCCGACACTCCCGAGAATTCCGCGCGGGAAGAGCATTACCGCCGAATCGCATACGCCAACGAGCATTTCACGTCCGGAAAGGCCGGATGGCGTACGGATCGGGGGCGGATGTACGTCGCGTGGGGCAAGCCTGACAGCATCGAGTCGTTCCCGACCGGGCAGGTCTACGATCGTCCGCAATGGCAGGGCGGCGGAAACACTACGACCTACGCCTACGAGACCTGGTGGTACCGCCATCTCGAGGGTGTTGGCGATGACATCGAGATCGAGTTCGTGGATCCGTCGGGCAGTGGCGAGTATCGCATCGCGCGGTCGCCGTATGAAAAGGACGCGCTGCTGTACGTTGGCAACGCCGGTCCGACGGAATGGGAGTCGCTCGGACTCGCCAGCCGCACGGACCGACCCGCGTATGGCGGCACCGGTGGCAAGTACTACAATCCGCCGTCGAAATACACGCAGTTCGAGATCCTCACGCGTCTGGCGGCGCTCGACAGGGGTCCCGGCGACAACGTCAATTTCAACGACCTCGGCCTTACTGCCGACGATCCCCGGATCGAACAGAACGCACTGCCGTTCGCGGTTCGCACCGACTTCTATCGCGTGTCGGACAAGGACGTCGCGATGTCGCTGACGCTCCAGGTCGAGCACAAGGACCTGGCGTTCGAGAACAAGGGGGGAGTCTACTCGGCCGCGATCAACGTTTCGGCGAAGCTGACTCAACTCTCTGGCAAGACGGCCGGAACGTTCCAGGAAGTCATCCTGACGCCGCGGTATGGCGAGGACAACATCGCGATCGGCCAGCAGCAGCGTTCGGCTTTCCAGAAGAACCTGCTGATGTCGCCGGGGCGATACAAGGTCGACGTGCTCGTGCGTGACACTACGAGCGGAAAGACCGGCCTTATCACGCAGAGCTTCCAGGTGCCGCGCTTCGAGGAAGAAAAGCTTGCGACGAGCAGCGTCGTCCTGGCTTCACGGATCGAGGAAGCCGGCAACCGTGCCGCGTCGCCGCAGTTCGTGATCGGAAAGTACAAGGTCATCCCGAACGTCTCGAACACGTACCGCGTCGGGCAGCCGCTGGAAGTGTTCCTGCAGATCTACGACGCCCAGATGGACCAGACGACGCTCAAGCCGGCCATCGAAGGCGAGTACATCGTCCTGCTCGACGGCAAGGAAGTTCGCCGGATTCCGCTCGAGACGTCCGGCAAGTTCTTTGACCTGACCGGAACGCAGATCGCCGTAGCGAAGGCGATCGACACCAAGGACTTCGCTCCCGGGACGTACACGCTGCAAGTGCGGATCAATGATCGCGTCGCACAGAGGACGCTTACGCCCGAGACGGAGTTCACCATCATTCCGTAATCGTCGCGAATCGATCGCGACTCCAGAAAGGCAGTAGGCCGCGGACAGGAGTGCCGCCGCTTGCTGCCTTTGTGCTTTCCGGAGCCCTGACCATGCGAGCCAACTCCTACCGTACGCACACGTGCGGCGAACTTAGAACCGAACACGCCGGAGCCCCGGCGCGCCTCTCCGGCTGGATCCACTCGGTCCGCGACCATCGCGGTGTCGTGTTTCTGAGTCTCCGCGATCATTACGGTCAGACCCAGGTCGTGTTCGACGACGAACACCCTGACGCACGCGACATAGCCCGACACCAGCATCACGAGACCGTCGTCCGGATCGAGGGCGAGGTGCGGCTGCGTCCGGAAGGGACCGACAACGCCGCGCTCGAAACGGGAGCGGTCGAGGTGCACGCGCGGTCGATCGACGTGCTGTCGACGGCCGATTCCATCCCGTTCCAGGTGTCTCGCGACGACGGCGTCCACGAGGACCTTCGACTGACCTACCGGTTTCTCGATCTTCGCAGAGAGCGGATGCAGCGAAATTTGAGAATGCGGGCTCGCGTCGTCTCGTTCATCCGCTCGTTCATGGAGCGGAGCGGATTTCTCGAAGTCCACACGCCGATCCTCGCGAACAGCTCGCCTGAGGGTGCCCGCGATTACCTCGTGCCGTCGCGGGTCCATCCGGGCACGTTCTATGCGCTGCCGCAGGCGCCGCAGCAGTTCAAGCAGTTGCTCATGGTTTCGGGCGTCGACCGCTACTACCAGATCGCGCCGTGTTTTCGGGACGAGGACGCCCGGGCGGATCGCAGTCCCGGCGAGTTCTACCAGCTCGACCTCGAATTGGCGTTCGCCGAACAGGAGGACGTCTTCGC
>CAZQBW010000124.1:0-14108 GCA_964591515.1 uncultured Clostridia bacterium | reverse complement strand
GTGGTGTTGACGGTTTCCATAGTATTACTCCACTCCGAGCGTGTGCCCGGTTTCGATCCTGAACGGGTTCTCCCTCGCGACGGCAAACGCGACGACGATGAGAACGACGGCCAGCAGTTTGAGCACGTGCTCAGGTGCCTGCGCGGCATAGAGCAGTACCCGATAGCCGACGAGGGCGGCGACGAGCACGACAAACGGTGCTACGGAGGTGTTGCGGGCAGGGGTCGTCTGTGGCCGCACGAGTGCCGGCGCAAGCGTCGGCCAGAGATCGTGCGAATCGGTCAGCCGCTCACAGCGGTCGAACATGCCAGTCATGTCGGCGAGCTCTGTCGACCATGTCTTGCACGATGCGCAGCCGTCGAGGTGTGCCTCGATGCTCGTGGCCGGCACATCGGGCGTCTCCCCGTCTGCCAGCGCCATCACCGCAAGCATGATCTCGTCGCATGGAACGTCGCGTGTCATCGCATCCCTCCTGACTCTGTCCGCGTACCTGCCCCGAGTCCTTCGCGAAGCTTCCGCCGGGCGTTGTAAAGTCGGCTCATGACGGTGCCCGCGGGAATTCCGAGCAGCTCGGCGATCTCGCCATAGCTCCGTCCGTCGAAGTGGCGGAGCGTGATGATCTCGCGCTCGTCCGGGCCGAGCCTGAGGAGGGCGCCCTCGAGGGTAAGCAGCTCCTCCGGGGAGGCCTCGGACGACGGCTCAATCAGCTCGAGGTCGTCGACGTCGACTGGTGCGCTTAGTCTGCGTTGACCGAGAACCGTAAGGCATCGGTTTCTTAAGATGGTGTAGAGCCACGGGTAGAATCGGTTTCCCGGTTTGAATCGGTCGAGAGACTTGAAGGCCGCGAAGAACGCGTCTTGAGTCGCGTCGCGGGCGTCCTCGCCGTTACCGAGGATGGCTCGAGCGTGGCCGATCGCCTCGGCCTGGTAGCGGGCGACCAGATGTCGGAAGGCATCCGATTCGCCTTTCCTGCACCGCCTGATTGCTTCGTGATCGTCCATCTCTACCTACCGTACCCGTGCGAGTGCCGATTTATTCACGGACTCAGTCGCACGTTCTGTCCCACTTGAACCGGGACGAAGCGCTCCCCCTGTATTGTCCGGGGCCAGAGAGCCACGCAGCGGCCTTGGTGTCATCGCCCCCGAGGATTGGATTGTGTCGCCTTCGAGCAGAATTCTCGGGGTGTCGAAAAGAATGTGAGAAGATTCCGGACGGTGGCTCGCCCGGACTCGGGAACGAGGGGTCCGCAGGTGTGCCTGCGGCGCTAGGTTCGGATCCCGACGCGTTCGGAATGGCGCCTCGACATATTTGATTCGACTGAATCGATGTCACGGCCGATTTCGGTCGTGAAGACAGAACTCGATGCACTACCTTTGCGCGGCGCTCGTACTGGCTCTGACTTTACTCGCCCAAGGCAGCACCTATCTTCACCGTGCCGCAGACCTCGACGCGAGGACGCTTCGCAGTGACAGTCAGGTAGCCGTGTCCGAAACCGTGGACTACTGGCTCTTCTCGCCGGTTAAGCGCGGCGCCCCTGCGGCGCTGGTTTTCATTCCCGGCGCTTCGGTCGAGCCCACCGCCTACGCTCCGCTCGCGCACGAAGTGGCGCAAAGGGGCTACAAGTCGTACGTGCTCAAACTCCCACCCCCATCCGGGTCGCTCGACGCGCACAAGGCGAGCGGCGTCGCTAGGGCCAAGGCCGTCATCACGGCTGATCGAGCGGTACCGCGTTGGCTCGTTGCAGGGCATTCTCTTGGTGGAGCAATCGCCGCTCAATTCGTGCGCGAGCACCCCGACATGGTCGCCGGGTACGTTCTCATCGGAACGACGCACCCGACCGCCCTCGACCTGTCATCACTTGACCTCGATGCGACAAAGGTCGTCGCGACCGAAGATCCGATCGCGAGCGAAGTGAAGAGCCGGCTCAACGCACACTTGCTCCCGAAATCAACGCGCTGGCTGCGCGTCGAGGGTGGAAATCACAGTCAATTCGCGTGGTATGACCGGCAGCAAGGCGATGGAGTGGCGACGATCACCAGGGATCGACAGCAGGAGATCACGACGGGCGCAATTGTCGCGGCGCTCGCGCGCATCGCCGGCAGTAGGTAAACAGACGAGCCGCCTCAGGCGTCTCTCGAACCGACTTGTCGGACCGTCTCGAGGATCGTTTGCGTCTTCGCCGTGCTGCCCTTGAGCTTGTGTCTGAAGATCCGGCAACCCTCGGGATCAACGTCGGCGATGCAAGTGTCGATCAGTGCGACAGCGCTATAAGGTCGAGTGGGGGCAGCCGGGAGTTGTCGTAGCGTGGTGAGGACATTGGGCAAGGACTGATGTCTGTGGCCGTGCACCTCGTGTCGGCGGGCCAGGACGTGGCCGCAGTTCGTCGTATAGTAGGCGACCTCATGCTCCGGCTGGAGTTCCTCTTGGAAATCCCCAATACGTGGGTTTGTTTGCTCACCGAATGACCGCACGTGCCGGCGGACGCCGACGGGCTCGGGCGCCGGAGGGCGTTTAAATTCCAAAGCGACAGCAATTGCGAGAGAGGAGATGGAGGCGCGCGCCCGCCCGGGTCACGACCTGTCGCCGGATCAAAAGCTGGAATCGGAATTGCTTTCTTCGCGTTTGAGTCGACTCGGTCTCATCTACCCCGTGGGGAGGTCGCTATCGCCCCAAACGGGACTGGAGGTGGGAATGGCTATACTCGGGGCCGAGCGCCGTATGATCGGCGCCTTCGCAATCTGGCTATTGCTCGTCGCATGTGTACCGTCAGGTACGGCATCCGTCGCGCGGCCCGACGATGGGCCGCTGACTCAGGTCGCCGTTGCACCGATCTTCATTCACGAGACGAGCAACTACTACACGTCCATCTATTTCTTCAACGCCTCGAGCCGCAGGATCCACGCCGTCGTCGAATTCATGCGGTTCCCGGAGCGCCTATCCGTCTCACTCGGTCCGGGCGAGTCACGCGTGGAGAGCTCCGAGGACTTTCTCCCGCAGAACCCTGACGAATGGGGACACGATGTAGCGTGGCTCCGGCACGATGGCGATCGGCCCGACGATGTGCGTGCGAGTGTCGTGGTGGTCAATTCCCTCGCCGCTCCCGAGCGGAGCTTCTCCGTCCCGTTCCAGTGTGCGCGGCCGCAAGAGGCCGACACTGGCGACAACCAGCGAACGCTCGTTGCACTGCTCGCCCCGCGCGGGCGTACCGACTTTCTTGAGCTCGGGCTCGCGAATCTCGGCGACACGTTCGCGGAAGTCGATGTCGAGATGCGTATTGAGAGCGAGAGCGGCATCTCCGCGTCCGACGAACCGCAAGTCCTTCATGTCAACCTCGACGCTGGAAGGTCAACGATCTATGACCTCAACCATTTCCTGAGCAATCTGCCGGAGCAGGGCTTCGGATCGATCACCGTCCGCACGACGTCCGCGTTCGTCGTCGCTCACGCGGCCGGGCTCCGTCGTGACCCCCCGGATGGGAGTGGAGACTCGGAGTACTACGACCTGGAGCTCGTCGACCCGTCGCTCAGCGTGAGCAATACGAAGCTGCTCGCGCCGGTCGTGTTCGACCCCGAGGCCGCGTCCGTCGTATACGTGTCGGCGCGAAACATGTCGCACGACTCGTCACAGACAGCCACCATAACGATCCCCGCGCCGTCGGGCCCGCTTTCAAAACAGATTGCCCTGGCAGCCAGCGAGGAGCGGGTCGTCTCGTTCGACGCCCGCGAGCTGACGCCCGATGAGGAGCGCTTCGTGTCCACGGTCACCGTCGTGCACGACGGCGCCCCGGGCGACGTGGTTGCGTGCGCGCTGACGGTGAACAGCGAGGACCTGCAGGCAATCCCGGCCCGGGCCGTCTCAGCTCCTCCCGCGAACGCGGCGCGGCTCGTGTGCCCTTACCTGCAGAACGTCAGTGGGTTCGCCGCGAATCTCATCGTGTCCAACTTCGGCGACGAGGCGGCGACGGTCGGAGTGCGGATGGTCAGCGCCGACAAGGGAGCGAAGCCAGTAACGACGGTGCCGATCGTCGTGCCCCCACACTCTTCCGTCGTCGAAGACCTCGCCGGATACCGGGATGCTCTGCCGGCCAGGTACTCGCAAGTTGGTGCGATCGAACTGCTGCCAATCCGCGGCGGCTCGAGTGTCGGTGCCGTGCTCCTCACGGAACTTCGGTGGATTCGTATCGGCGGGACCCTGGACCGGATCTATTTCGCGCAGTGCACGCGTCTTGACCCGGTCGAAGGCCTCGGAGTCGGCGAAGATGTTCTCGTGTTTCCGAATCACCTGCTCGCCGTCCCGTCCGACGATTATCCACTGACGTTCGTCACACACGGCGGGCCGCCGCCCAAGCTGAAGATCGGCCAGGGCTTCGGACATGTCACTGTGCCGGAGTCGGCGCCCGGCGGGACATATGAGTCGGTGTACCGGTCTCCCGACGGGATCCCGTCACACAAGTTCAAGATCCACGCCACGTCATCGGCCACTGGCGAGCGGCTCGCGGGAGCAACTGTCGTGGTCTATCTCTACGAGTTCTATCTCCCAAGGTCCGGGACGCCGTGACGGCCGTGACGCGCAATCGCCCGTCGACAACGTCGGGGTACCGCCCATATGCCGTGTGGCCATGGCGAAGCTCGGTAGGGAGGATTTGTGATGCGGTCAACAATACGACAAAGACAGCCGTACAGCGGTAACCGAGCCATACGGACGGTATTAGTACTCGCCACGGCCGCCGTCGCGGCGATCTCGTGCTCCTGCATTGGAAACGTGGCCTTGCTTTATGCGCCCGACAAGACCTACCGCTCTGCCGAGACTACGCCGACGGGCAAGATCGACTGGGACATCATTGAATGTTCGACTGGGAAGTCGATTGGTCATGGGAGCAAGACACTCGTGCTCAATGACATCGTCATTGTGGAACATCTCGAGAGTTCGACGTTCTACGACAAGCGTATCGATCTTGAGCAGGGATTCTACGTTGCGATGTCGGAGTTTCCCGAGAACGCTGAATCCGATGTCGGAGGATTCGGGATGGTTGCGGAACGCGAGGGCCACGACACTTTCTGTTGGGAGTGGTTCGAGGTGGACTCGAGGACGCATGCGACGAAGCTGCAGGAGTCGGGAGCACTTGAGATCACGACCAGGCAAGTTGGCTCGAGATGGGAGATAGGAAGCACGAAGTTCCTGACAAATGTATCATTCCGGCTTCATCCGGACGGCGTCGAATCGGTCCTTTCCAACAAGCCGAAGTGGCGAGTCAATATCCTGAAGGGGTCTGAGATCATGTGGCCATCGCTCGTCGGCGGGAAGGTGATGGCGAACGACATGAAGTACTGACGAGGCGGCCCAACTCGGAGTCTTCGCCGCTCGACTTCCGGTGATCTGACAGCAAGAGTGCGGGAAAGCGTCATCGCCGAACAGAAACAGACGAATGCCAGCCAGCTCGCGCTTATCGAGCGACTGCGCAATCGTGTCGAGAAAATCGAAGCGAGCGCGACGATTCCCGAAACGCGAGCAGCAACGCCGGCACCCGCCGGAAGAACAGCCAACACGGGCTTAATTCCCCGCTACGAAGACGCGACCGTCGTCGAGCAGCGTCGCGTTCTGCCAGGGCGCGCGGACTCTTCATCGTCGAGACTATCGACAATTGTCCGCTGTTCCCTCGGCCGCCACGACGAATGGCATTGGCTGAGTCATCGGGACCGTGTCCACCGGCAACCCCTTGGACATCTAATCAAGTGGAATCGTCTGAAGGAGGGGTCTCCTTGGTCTCGCATCCTCACCAGGTTGTACGCCGCCGTCGCGAAGGTGAACATCCATCCGATTCGGTCGACCCCTCAATGCCTCGTCCTCCGCATCAATCCGACCGTCTTTAGCGAATCGAAGATCTCCTCCACCCTCTTTCGGCATTGCTGACAGATCCCCTATCCAGCGTGCCGCGTCGTGCGCTTGTCGATCGAGCTCACAGTGGCCGCATCCGCCCCGGGTCACGGCGGAATCCGCTACTCGGATGCTCGCGCGCGCACCAGGAGTTTGACGATCTCCTGTTCGCCCGACTCACGGGCGTACGCAAGTGCCGTGCGTCCCCACCGGTCCTTGAGGTGTAGCGACGAGGCGCGCCGGATGAGTTCGCGCGCGCAGTTCGTCGCGCCCTGCTCGCTCGCGATCATGAGTGCCGTCTGTCCTTCGACGTCCTGGGCGTCTACCGACGCCCCCGCTTCGATGAGGATGCGAAGGGCTTGCGCCGCCGATGGTGTCGATCGAGAAGCGAGAACCATGACCGGGGTGCGCCCCCGCTCGTCCCGGGCGTCGAGGTTGACGCGCGCTCGAACGAGCAGCTTGAGAACGGTAGGTTCGACGCCGTCCGCGGCGTAGTGGAGGGCCGTCCTTCCGAGAGTGTCCGACAGCTCGCAGTTCGCTCCTCTCGCGAGAAGCATCTGAAGGATCCGCGCGCTTCCCATCCAGGCGGCCGCCATCAAGGCTGACTGGCGCCTGACGTTGACGGCATCAGGGTCAGCACCACGCGCCAGCAGTACCTCTACCGCATCTGCGCTTGTGTAGGCGGCGGCTATAATCAGCGCAGTATTCTCATACACATCGCGGTCGTCCACGACGACGCCGCGATCAAGCATCGCCGTCAACCCGTCGACGTCGTTCAGGACGGCGTACCCTCTCAGGCCGTTGCCGTCGCGAAGCTCCGCGACGGAGCGCTGGCGCGACTCCTGCACGGAAGCCGTCTGGAGCCACGTCGATTTCGCAGCCTCGACGTCGGCGCCTGTCGCCAAGACCGTCGTCAAAGCGGCCAATCCCCCGGCCAACAGGCTTGTCCACTTCATTCCGGCACCTCGAAGCGCGCAGTGGGGGGCGCGCAGTGCAAGCATTGGCCCCTGCCCTGCCGACGTCAAGTGCTGGGAGGCGTAAGATCCCGCGGAACTCGCTGCGAACTGGGACTTCACGGCGATTCTTGACGAGCACGAGCGCGGAACCGGTCGCGATAACTATTCCGGCACTCTTCAAGTAAGGAGAACGTCTGGCAGCGGAAAAAATGCCGCGCACGACACCCCCCTCGCGATACGGACTCCAGATCCGCCATGAAGGCGCGGGGTCTCTGGTTGCTGTAGGGTTTATTCTCACTTCTCCACGAATCCGGCATCGGAGGCACGCCTTGATCAAGACGCTTGTGCTCCTTCTCCTCCTCGGCACGACTGCGTTGGGCCAGACAGTTCAGCCGACGTGCGAGACGACTTCCGCGACGTTCGGAGTGCTCGAAAAGATTGCAGAGCCCCGGGTCGCGCGCGTCTCGAGCGCTGAGCGGCGGAGCCAGCAGATCGCGATTCTCGGCACGGCGCTCGGCGTGTCCCCTCGCGACGTCGTGCTTCACTCGCGCTATCAGGATCTGAAGCTCCTCTTGCCGAAAGGCCGCGCGGAGCTCGTTGCCGAGTATGAGACGCTTCTCCAAAATCACCCCGACAACCCGTTGTTCCTCTACCTGGCGGCCCGCGTTCTTGTGGGCAGAGACACGAGGCGGAGCCTCGCGTACCTCAAGCGTGCTGTCACCCTTTCACCCGACTACGTTTGGCCGCACCTGCTTCTCGCCGACGTAGCGCTGTCGAAGTCATTCGCCGATCCGCAGCTGGCGCGTACCGAACTGGCGACCGTCAAGCGCCTCTGTCCTTTTCTCGCGACCTCCACGCCGCGCCTTCGGTGGAGTGATGACAAAGAGCTGATCGCCGACGAGGCGCAGCGCCTCCGCAAGGCGCTCGCCGAACGGCACGACATCGAAGCTATCGCGGCTTATCGAACTCTCTGGTCGGTCGAGGCAGGGATGGATGTGAAAGCCTCCGAGCAGGAGGCGTTCAAGGCGCGCATCTCGGGCGACGTCAAGCTGTTGGCCTCGGGCGCGTTCGAGCGGAACGTGGAATGGTACCGAACCATGAGTGCAGCAGCACAATGGCTCGAGGACGACGCTCTGTCCCGATCGGCGTCTGCCGAGTTCGCAAAGAAATACCCGAACACGTCGGTGGCGATCGAATCGGAGTATATGGAATGGCTGGCACGCAATCCTCGGCCTGGTCCACAGGCCCCGGATGCTGAGCGGCGTGCTCACTTCGCTGCCCGGCTCGCGTTCTGCGAGGACCTCGCACACCGGTGGCCCGGCACGTATTCCGCCGAAACCGATCGCTGGTATGCAGTAACGTGGTATGAGGACGCCACACCGAGTCAGGTCGAGGCAGCTCTCGACGGGCTTGAGGTTGCACTGCAGAAAGACCCGGAACCGTTCACCGCCTACGCGACGCCTTTCGAACTCGACGTCGCCGACTACCTCGTCAGGAAGGGCGTTCGCCTGAAAGCTGTTTCCCGACTCGTCGGCTCCGCCTTCAAGAGTATCAACGACGCGTTCTCCGACGAGTTGGCGTCGGATCTCTACCCGGAGACGCCCGAGAGCCGTGCCGAGACCGCACAGATGAAGGCGTATGGGTATCTGACGGGGTACTGTGCGCTTGCTAGCGCGGCAATCCAGCAGAAGGACTGGCCGTCCGCGCGAGATGCGATCCGCAAGGCGGAGGACTGGCTACAACCGCTTACGCCCGGCGACGCGTCGGCGTCGTCGGACCGATTCCGATACGGGGAGCTGGCGTCGCGGTTCTGGTCGCTCAAAGCCGAGCTGGCAGCGGCCGAAGGCCGGAAGATCGACGCGCTCGTGCTCTACCGGAACGCGATCGTGTCATACGGACCGCGTCGGCCGCGCGGCGACGATCGCGATGTCGTGATGGCTGCAGCGAAGCAGATCTGGAAGGACCTCGGCGGCACGGATGTCGCGTGGAACGACTGGGCGAGTACGAGCTCGCTCGCGAGCTTCTACTCAGGAAGCGGGGACAAGGCTGTGTGGGCAAAGCTCGCTGCGGCCCAGCCCGATCTCGAGCTGACAGACGTACGCGGGACCCGCTGGAAGCCAAGCGACTTAGCGAACAAGACAGCGTTTGTGAACCTCTGGGCCACGTGGTGCGCTCCCTGTCGCGCCGAGCTCCCATACCTGCAGAAGCTGGCCGATCGACTGGTGGAGCGTAAGGACGTGGTAATTCTCTCGCTCAACGTGGACGTCGATGCGCCGGCCGTTAAGCTGTTTCTCGAAAGGCAGGGCCTCTGGCTGCGCGCCGTACCCGCACGCGATTTTGCTTACCGCGCGTTCCCGGAGATGGCGCTGCCGAGCAACTGGGTCGTCGGACCGAAAGGGTGCGACTTGTTCTGGGCTGACGGATCTGGCGACGTGTGGGTTGACCGCGCGGTTGCAGCAATCGAGGCTGCGTCTGTAGCTAGCGCCAAGTAAGCGCGCCGTCGCGCCGGGTTCGGATAACCGAAGGGTCCCTTCCATCTTCCGGCAGCAATGCACGAACCTACTGAGGCGACCGCAACAGCACGTGACAGCGAGATTGGGCCCTGTCGTCCGGCCATGACACTTGATCGATCGTCTCTATTTGAAGTCGGAAGTCACACTACCTTTTGACTGCTGCGAAGTCTTCCCCGCCGTCTGGATTTGAAACCCGGACGAACACCTCCGTACCGATCGGGAATCGCTCGGCGAGCGCCTCGCCGCCCTTGAGAACGATGACGCTCTCGGACTTCACGACCGACGGCGTCCACGCGGTCGTGTCGCCTCCGATGTACACTCGGGCACCGGGTCCGAACTCGGACCCGTTCAGTCTGATTCGAAACGTTCGGCCGGCCCTCTCGACAGGTCGGGCACTCTGGATCGTCGGCGGAACGACGGGAGACACCTTGAAGAGCACGGCAGCCGTGTTGACCTGACCGTAAACGGGCTTCAAA
Source organism: uncultured Clostridia bacterium (assembly GCA_964591515.1). GTDB lineage: Bacteria > Acidobacteriota > Blastocatellia > UBA7656 > JADIYM01 > JADIYM01. The sequence continues at coordinate 4,289 of CAZQBW010000124.1, read as the reverse complement.
GCGCGTCGTGTTGGAAAGTCCTTCGAGAACGTCGCGCCGCCAACGTAGGCGTTGTCAGAGACATCGAGCACGAGACTCTCACCGTAATCCTCACCGCTTCCCCCGATCGTGGCGGAGTACGCGAGGCTCTGACCGTCCGGCGCGAATCTGGTCAGGAAGATCTGCTCCGATCCGCCGGGCGGAGTGGATCCCGGGCTTCGCACCGGCTGTGCTTCGGGAAAATCCGGCGACCGTGTTCTTCCGAGAATGTGAATCGACCCATCCGATCCGAGAGCAATCCTTCGACCGAACTCGGAATCGCTGCCTCCGAGAAACGTCGAATAGACAATGTCCGTTGATGTCGACGTGAAGTGCAGCCTCGTCACGACAGCATCCTCGGATCCTGCCGCGAGCTCGCGTTGGTAGGCGTTGCGCGTCGGGTATCCGGTGCCCCCGTAGCCCGTGATGTAGGCATCACCATCGTCTCCTACACAGATGCCGTAGGCCCTCTCGTCACGAGAATCGCCGAGCAGCGAGGAAGACTCTATGACTCCGCTCGCGCTTGAAAGCGCGACGACAAAGGCATCGTCTCTGCGATCTCCCGAGACCGGTTCAACTGGGAGCACGAGCGGGAAGCCGCCGCCGGATCGTGTCCATCCCACGACGATAGCTCTACCGTTCGAGTCCACGTCGATGCCTTCGATCGTGTCCTCGCCCGTGCCACCAATCAGAACGCAGTACTCGATCCGGGAGCCGTCACCAGCGATTTTGGCAACAAATCCGTCCTGGAGACCGCCGAACGGATGGGGCTCACCACCGATCTGAGGGAATTCCTCCGAGGCTGTACTTCCGGACAGGTAGATCGCTCCGTCGTCCGCGACGTGGCAGCGAACGGGTGCACTCGGAAAGACAGGCCCGAGGAGGGCGGAAAAGACGATCTTGCTGCCGTCCGGTGAAAGCTTAACGACAAAGGCACGGAGCGGCGAAGGCGGTGAGGAGCCTATCGGAGGATTGACGACCGGGAAATCCGGCGCCACCGTCGCGCCGAACAGATAGATTGTTCCGTCTCCGCCGACCTCGAGCCCGGTAAGGACGGGGTCAATCGTCACACCGAGGTAGGTAACGTAGTCCGGGCTACCGTCGGGGTGGAACCTGGCGAAGTAGCTGCCGGACAGTTCGTACGGTCCGATGGTCGTCGGCACCGGCATGCCGGGTGAATCGACCAAGCCATTGCCAATGATGAAGAAGCTGCGATCGGGCAACACGGCCGTCACTTCGAGACCGTTATTGTAGGACGTGCCCAGAAACGTCGAGAATACGAGCGACGGAGCGAAGTTCGCGACTGGAGTCCCAGAAGTCCGTCGCATCTTCAGCGCAAAGGCGGCCTCCAAGTCAGCGCTCGAATCCGTCGCGCTGGATCGACGCAGGTCCGACTCCGCCCTCAACGAAGCAGACAACGCAGACAAACCGACGTCCGCGCTGGCGACCAGGGCGGCGAGAACGGCGATCGAAATCAACTTGAGCATCCTCGTCATCATACCGCCAGTCTTTCGAGGCTGTACCTCAAGAGTCGAGGATGCGGATGCGAAGGATGCGAAAGCCAAGAACCGCTCCTCTGGCGATGGCGTCCGACAAGGATGTTACGCACCTTGTGGTCGGAATAGCATCGTGTTGGTTACGGGCCATCCTCCCCACAATCCGGCATCCGACCTCCGACCTTGGCCAGGTCGATTACGATCGTGACATCTGCCGTGTCGACTTCGTGGACCGTGATACGTTGGCACGTTGCATAAATGGCCGTGTGTTCGTCCTTTGGAAAGACGGTGCACGAGAGTACATAGTCGCCAGCCGGCAGTCGCGCAATCGAAAACCGCCCGTCGTCCGACACATCTCCGGCGGTTCCCTCGGCCTCTATCATCAGGCTTCCAAGCCTTTGTGCATCGACGTAGATCCGAGATCCCTCCGCGAGGCTCCCGTTCTCGATCCTGATCTGTCCGCCGAGTGTCCCTGAACCGTAACAAATGTGAATCCGGACTTCAGTCGCGGCTGCCTTAGGATTCACGTAAACCCTGCTGAGGCCATCGACGACGGCTGAGCCTTCAACGCGAACGACCGCAAAATCGTAGCTGGGCCCGGACTTTTCGACGATCAGATTCACGATTGATGGCGGAAGCCCCGCGAGCGTGAATCGACCGTCCTGGTCAACTTGAGTCGTTTGCCAGGCTCCGACAATCCGCTCAGTGTCGAAGTCCGTGAGGCTCGTTCGCAGACTCAGTCCGGAGAGATCGACCGGAGGCGCCGTGTCGCTGAGTCCGTCAACGACCACCCGTCCAGTAACCGTCGAACCACGATTCAGTCGAAGTTCGAGGTTCGTCACCTCGTTCGTTCCGACGGTGAAGCGAGTCTTCTCGCTATAGAACTGGCCGGGGTCCAACAAACGGGCATATCCGTCCCATTCGCCCGGGACGAGGCCCTCCAGTCGAAACGTGCCATCGTCGTTTGAGACGCCGGAAAAGCTGGGCCCCTGCCTGCCCACTGGATTCGCGAACACGAACGCACGAACAGGCTCCCGAGTATCGGCAATCACAACGCGTCCGCTACCGGCGACCGCGCCCGCAAGCTCGAGATCGATTCCGGATACGGCCTGACCTTCCTTCAACACGACGCGCCTTTCGGCAAGCACTGCGCGTTTCCTCTTCGCGGACCCACTCGTCAGGGCCGCAACTCTGAGGATGTAGTTCCCGGGAGTCAGCCCGGAGAACATGAACTCTCCCGTCCCGTTGCCCCCGGCAATCTCGACTCGCGGCTTCTTCGACTCACCTTCTCGTGTCAGTTCGACCTCTGTCAGCTCGCACGGTACGCCACCCGACCGAACACGGCCGGCGATCGAGCCGGTCGTGCGTGCGTCACGGATGCCTTGCCGGGCATTCGCAAGCGACGCATCGCAGATGAGAAACATCGTGGCGATCGCGAGGACGGTTTTCGCAGAACGTCGACTTCTCGGCTTTGTGTTCATTACCGCTACTTCACCGCGCCCGGAAGAGCGTCTCCAGTCTCTGCGTCGAGAACCGCGAACTTGCTTCGCCGCTGTCGACCGATCGTCTCGAAGTATCCTACGACGAAAACGCGGTCGCCGCTCGGGATGATGACGTGAGTCCAATCCCCACGGCCAGAGTTGCCACTGGAAGCCCGGTCCAGCCCGCGCGCTTCTCATCCTCGAATGCACTGTGATCTAGCCGATTGCGCAGCGAGCGCTCGCCGCGCCGTCATGGCAAGCGCTCGCAGCGAGAACTGAGAGCCGCGGCGTTAGGAACCCGTCATCTTCTTCGCCTTGAGTCGGATCATCGCGTACGTAATCTGCGGCAGGCCGTTGAAGTCGGCAGCTTTCTTTGCGTACTCCTTGGCCTTGGCGTCATCGCCCTTGCCCTGGTACGCCAGCGCGAGACGATACAGGTTGTACGGGTCCTGCTGGCTCGCCTGGTTGAGCTCCGCGATCGCCGCGTCGTAGTTCTTCTCCTCGAGTGCGATCATGCCGGCGAGCTCGTGGGCCTGCCGGACGAGTGCCTTGTTACCGGTGGCGGTCGCGCCCTTGAGCAGCGCGTCGGCATCGCTCTTTGCCGATGCGACGTCCTTCTTGGCCAGCGCCACCGATGCCGTGTTGTAACGGTTCTGGAGCTTCGCGTTGTCCTTGAAATCCTGCGACTGGCTGGACTTCTCGATCGTCTCCAACGCCTTCGCGAACTGCGGGCCCGCCTCGTCCGCCTTGCCCATTTCGAGCAGGATGGCCGCCTTGAGCTGCAGGTCTCCGGCGACCGCCTGGACGTCGTTGGACTTCTCGTCGATCGCGATCTGCTTGTCAACATCGGCAAGCGCCCGGTCCATGCTCCCACCGTCGACGTCGACGACGGTCTGCGCAAAGAGCGCCGTCCGCCGGTCACCGTCGTTGCGGGCGTTGGTGGTGATGGCTTCGAGCTCGGTCGTCGCCTCGGCCGGCTTGCCGCCATAGAGCAGGTTCATGGCGACACCCTGGCGCGAGGCTATGAACTTCGGATCAATGGCCAGGGCCTTCCGATACTGCTCGATCGACTCGTCGAAGCGGCCCATCTTCATGAGCAGCTCAGCATACGAGTCGTACGGATTCGGATCTTTGGGGATCAGCTCGATGTACTTCTTGAAGGACTGCTCGGCCTTGTCCATCTGGCCGTTCTGGCGATACGCGTAGCCGGCAATGTTGTAGGCGGGCGCGTGGTTCGCGTTCGTCTGTATCGCCTTGTTGTAGTGCTCGAGCGCCTTTGTGTAGTCCTGCTGCC
>CAZQBW010000123.1:0-14118 GCA_964591515.1 uncultured Clostridia bacterium | reverse complement strand
AAGTCGGAGTCGGTGGCACGGTGCTGGCGGCATTGATGGTGACCATCAGCGTCGCAACGGCGATCTCGGCGGCGCGGCGCGGGGTCTCGCCGGGGCCGCCGCCGCTGGTCTTTCTGGTCATACCGCTTGGCGATCTCCTGGTGTTTTCCATCCTCGTCGCGGCGGGGATCTCGCTGCGCAAGAAGCTGGCGACTCACAAGCGACTGATGCTCATGGCATCGATGGGAATACTGACGCCTGCGATCGCGAGGCTCCCATTTGCGTTCGTGGAGACGGGCGGGCCTCTCGTGTTCTTTGGACTGACGGATCTGGTGATTCTCGCGGTGATTGCGATCGACACGGTGCGGAACCGGCGCTTGCATCCGGCATTCGCGTGGGGGGCATTGCTGGTCATCGCGTCGCAGCCGCTCCGGTTGCTGCTCGGCGGGACGGACGTGTGGATGCGGTTTGCGACCTGGCTGGTGGGGTAGGAAGACGAAGAGCAACGCGGGTTCTGATTCGAACGATCCGCAAGATCCGCAGAATCCGCGATGCTCTCCGCCGTGCTACGATCGCGCGAACCGGAAAGGGGTGAATCGTGAACCTGGTCAATCACCCGTGGAACATCGTTTTCCTTGTCGGGTTCGTGGTGTACATGGCGATTCGCCACGTCTACATGGCACGGACGAAGGACACGGAGAAGTCCGTCAGCCGTATAGACGGCATCGAGAAGATCCTGCTCGTCGTGGTGTTCGCCGGCTCGCTGCTGGTGCCGGTGCTGTACCTGCTCACGCCGCTGTTCGGTTTTGCGGACTACGCGCAGCCCGCGTACATGCCGTGGTGCGGAGCAGCCGTCATGGCGCCGGCGCTCTGGCTGTTCTGGCGTTCGCACGCGGACCTCGGACTCAACTGGTCGATGTCGCTCGAGATGCGCCGCGAGCACGAGCTCGTTCGCACGGGCGTCTACCGGCGGATGCGCCATCCGATGTACGCGGCGATCTTCCTGTTCGGAATTGCGCAGGCGCTGCTGCTGCCGAACTGGGTTGCCGGGCTAGCGGCGCTCGTCTCGTTCGCGCCGATGTACATCGTGCGCACGCCGCGCGAGGAGCGGCTGATGGTCGAGGCGTTCGGTGAAGAGTACGAGGCGTACATGCAGGAAACCTGGCGGGTCTTCCCGAAGATCGGGTGAACTGTCAGCTTGCTTTGGGTCTTTGCGTCTTTGCGAGTCCTTTGCGCCTTTGCGAGAAACTCGTCTCTCGGCGGCGCTTTTCACGCAAAGGCGCAAAGGTCTCGCAAAGGCGCAAAGGCGCAAAGCTCGTCACTTCAGCCCCTGAGCTTCCGGATATTCATCGCCCGCAACCTCGACGCCAGCGTCGTCGGTTTGATTCCGAGCAGCGCCGCAGCGCCACCCGCACCGTAGATCCGCCAATCGGCCGCCTCGAGCGCGGCCATCACGTTCTCGCGCTCGCGCCGTTCCCATTCGGCTTGACTCACGAACGGCGCAATCTCGAGGGTGGACGAAGGCGCAGCGCTGGCTGGTGTCACTTTTTCCGAACTCGGCAGGATCTGGTCGAGCCCGAGCGGCCGCGATCCTCCCCTCGAGAGAATGATTGCCCGCTCGATGACGTTCTGCAGCTCGCGGACGTTCCCGGGCCAGTCGTATCGCTGCAGCCGCTCCAACTGCTGCGGACCAATCTGGAGGTCTCCCGATCGACCCTTCCGGCGGGCCCGGTCGATCATGTGGCCCACGAGCAGCGGAATGTCCTCTCGCCGCTCGCGCAGGGGCGGAACCTCGAGCGGGAAGACGCTCAATCGAAAGTAGAGATCCTGCCTGAACCTCCCGTTCTCGACTTCGCGCCTCAGGTCGCGATTCGTGGCGGCCACCACCCGGACGTCGACTCGACGGGTGCGGTCCTCGCCAACGCGCTCGAACGAGCCCTCCTGCAGTACGCGCAAGAGCTTGCCCTGCAACTCCAGTGGAATCTCGCTGACCTCGTCGAGAAAAAGTGTTCCGCCGTCGGCAAGTTCGAACCTTCCCGCGCGATCGCGATGTGCGCCGGTGAAGGCGCCGCGCGCGTGTCCGAAAAACTCGCTCTCGAACAGGTCTCGCGGGATGGCCGCGCAGTTCACCTTCACCATCGCCGCTCGGGCACGCCGACTTCGCTCGTGGATCGCGCAGGCGATGAGCTCCTTTCCGGTGCCCGACTCGCCGAGGATCAGGACGCTCGCGTCGGTCGGAGCCACCAGTCCAATCTGCTCGAGCAACTTCACGAGCGACGGGCTCTGGCCGACGATGTCACTGAATGCACGTTCTTCGCGGACTTCCTCGCGCAGGTACTCGTTCTCGAGCCTGAGTTGGTCGCGAAGGCGCTCGATCTCGGTGAACGCGCGGCTGTTCGCGATGGCGACGGCGGCGTGATCGGCGAGAATCCTGAGCCATGAGAACTCGGCTTCGTCGAGCGACTGGCGGCTGAAGACCCCGAGAACGCCGAGGATCTCACTGCGAAAGACGAGAGGCTGGCCAGCGAATGCTCGAATGCCCTCGCGCTCTGCCCACTCTGGTCGCGCGATCCACGACTGGTCGATGGCAATGTCCCGAAGAAGCAGCGGCTCGCCCGTCGCCCCGATGTTCCCGATCTTGAGTACGCCGAGCGGAAAGCGGCGGAATTCACCGTCGATCCGCGCCCAGTCTTCCACCCCGGGCTTCGATGGAATGCCCCTGCTAGCTTTCAGGTGCAGGCATTCGGATTGATCTGGGCACTGCAGGCGCATCGGGCACCGGTCGCAGATGTCACCGGGACTCCGAAGCCAGATTCTGGCGAGCGCAACTCCGGGAGTTGCCACGAGTCCGGTGACAATCCTGTCCAGCACCGACTGGACGGTCCGCTCCTGCGCGACCTGAAGGGCAAGTGACTGAAGACTCTGGAGCTGCACCGATCGCAAGCCTACACGAAATCTCGTGACGCGATGACGAAAAAGCAGCGAATAACGACATTTCGTTGCAATCGGCGATGGGGCGGGATCACCTAAGCCGCTGCATACCAGCAAGTTGCGTTGCCTGAAGCCTGTGGCACGCGGGCTGCACCAGAGGACGGCAGCAGAGTCTCGGAGGTACTCACTCGAACTGAAACTGATCCAGAAAAGATCCTGAGTCGACAAGGAGAACGAGATCCAATGAAAGCAGCGGTCATCATCATGTCCGATCCGAAGTCCAATTCGGAGGAGTCACTCGGTCGGCTGTTCAATGCGCTGGCGGCGGCGTACGACTTCAAAAACCGCGGAGACGAGGTCACCATACTCTTCCAGGGCGCCGGCACTCGCTGGGCCGGAGCGTTGGCGAGCAGGGACCACCCGGCCTACGAGTTGTTCACTGCCGTGAGAGACAAGGTAGCGGGCGTGTCGTGCGGATGCGCGGACGTCTTCGGGGCAGCGGAAGGCGCGGCTGCCTGCGGCCTGCAGCTGATCTCGGATAACCCGGTGCCGAGCACGAGCGGGCTCCCAAGCCTCGCCAGACTCTCGTCGGAGGGGTTTGCCATTCTGACCTTCTGAGGGGCCAGAAGCGTGCCGGCGCGCAGGATCGGCAGCCACCGGTTGGTCAACTCTGTGTACGGCGAGGGGGGTCTCGAGGCCCCCCTCGCCATACTTAACGCGGAAAGGGCAGGACAATGGTCAGGAACTTCGCGGAGATCGCATTCACCGATGCCGTAAAGGCGCAGCAGGAGAAACACGGCTCGCGGCGCTCGTACGCGCGGATGGAGGCCGTTCAACAAGGCACGGACATTGGCTTCGCCGAAGCCGAGTTCATTACCGAACGCGACGGATTCTATCTGGCGACGGTCGGGGCAAACGGCTACCCTTATGTTCAGTTCCGGGGCGGCCCTAAGGGATTCCTGAAGGTGCTCGACCACGCGACGCTTGCGTACGCGGACTTTCGCGGAAACCTGCAATACGTCAGCGTCGGAAATCTGCAGGGTAACGATCGGGCTGCGCTGATACTGATGGACTACGCCAACCGCCGCCGGTTGAAGATCTATGCAAGGATCGAAGTCGTCGACGCTACGGTGGACCCCGAGTTGGTGGCGCAGCTGGAGGATCCCTCTTATCCGGCGAGGGTCGAGCGCGCCATGCTGCTGCACGTCGAGGCCGTCGACTGGAACTGCCCGCAGCACATCACGCCGCGCTACACGATGGAGGAGATCCGGGAGATGAACGCGCCGCTTCTCGAGCACATCGCGAAGCTCGAGGCCGAGCTCGAGCTGCTGCGGTGAACGCCGGTCGGTCCGGTCGCTTTGCGCCTTTGCGAGTCCTTTGCGTCTTTGCGAGAAAAGCACCGCCGCGAGACGTGTTTCTCGCAAAGGCGCCAAGGACTCGCAAAGACGCAAAGACGCAAAGACGCAGAGGCGCAAAGGTCCGAATCAGAAATTCAGCTTTCGCATCACGAACTTCGGCAGCGAGCAAACCGCCAGCATCACGAACTTCCAGATCCCGGGCACGTACGCGACACCCGTCCCGCGATCGATCGCCCGCACGATCGCCGGTGCTATCGCCTCCGGCACCGTCGCGAACGGAGGCACCGGAAGGCCTTCCGTCATCCCAGTCTTGATGAACCCGGGCTTCACGAGCACCGTCCGCAACCCGGCGTCCCGGTACTTCAGATCGAGCCCCTCGAGGTAGAACGACAGCCCTGCTTTCGCCGCGCCGTACAGGTACACCGTCTTTCGCGGGCGGTCACCGGCCACCGAGCTCAACACGCAGAGCGTCCCACCGCTGTCGCCGATGAGTCGCACCGCCGACGCCTCGCAGACGTGCACCGTGTTCGTGAAATCGGCCGTCAGCACGCGATCCCGCAGGTCGGCGTCCGACTCGAGCGCGTCCTGCGTGCCGAAAAGCCCCGCCGTCACGACTACCGAGTCTACCTTCCCGAGTGCTTCCCACGCCGACGCGAGCGCCGGTTCGATCGTCGCCCGGTCGAGCAGATCGCACTGGATCGTCGCCGGCACGCTGCCGCCGAGCGCCTCGAGGTCCGCCGCGCTGCGTTTGAGGTCCTCGACGTCGCGACCGAGCAGCGCAATCCTGTCGCCGCGCCCGGCCATCGTTCGCGCCACGGCCCGGCCGATTCCCTTCGTCGCCCCGAGAAAAACCACGTTCATTCGTTGTCTCCGAGCAGCCGCGCGGACTGCGCGCTGCGGATCGTTCGTTCGGGATCCCAGCGCCGCCGCACTTCGTCGAACGCGGCAAGCCGTGGCTCCATCGCACGGAAGTGCTCGCGGCTCGTGAAGGCATCCTTCGTCAGATAGACCCTGCCGCCTTCGGCCGCCACCACGTCGTTCAATCGGGCGACGAGCGCCGGTGTCGCGTCGCTCACGGGCAGATCGATGGCGAACGTCAGCCCCGGCCTGGGGAACGACAGCAGGCCCGGTCCTTCCGGGCCGAAGTCCTTCACCACGACGAGACACGGAAGCCCGCCGGTCTCGCGCACGAGGCGCGCGAACTTCGCCGCCGCCGCGACGCCGGACTCCTTCGGGATGATGCACTGGTACTGCGTGAAGCCTCTCGACCCGTATGCCCGGTTCCAGTCGAGGATCGCGTCGAGCGGATAGAAGAACGACTGCGGATGGACGATGCCGGTGCGGGTGCGCCGCCCGTGCCTCGCCAGGTATAGAGCATTGAACATCCGCATCGACAGCGGATTGATGGCCCATCCCGGCATGTCGAATGGAATCGCCAGAGCGCCTGGCCAGGTGAATTTCTTCGCAGGCGCTTCACCGGGTTCGGCCCAACGGCCCTTCACGAGAATTCCGCGCCCGGACGGGTGCAGCAGGTCCGCCCAGGCGACCGTGTAAGGCCACGACCGTCCAGCGTCGACGAGCCGTTCGGCGAGCGATTCGAAGTCCCGCGCCGTTTCCGACTCGCTCCAGATCCACGGCGAGGCGATGCGCTTGAGCCGCACCTCCACCTCGAGCACGTGTCCGGTCAGTCCCATTCCGCCGACGGTCGCGTCGAACAGCTCGCGGTCGACGTCCGGTCCGGTTTCGACGATGTCGCCGTTGCCAACACGCATTCGCAGGTACGAGACGTGCCGGCCGAAGGTCCCGGCTTCGTGGTGGTTCTTGCCGTGGACGTCCGAGGCGACCATCCCACCGAGTGTCACGAACTGCGTCCCGGGCGATACCGGCGTGAACCATCCGCGCTCGAGAAGCGCCCGGTTGAGCGCGAACAGCGACAGGCCGGCTTCGGCCCGGAGAACACCGGTTTCGGAATCGAACGCGAGAATCCGGTCCGCGAGTCGTGTCGAGGCAATCGTTCCTCCAGCTGTCGCCGGAAGCGACGAGTCGCCGTACGAGCGCCCGAGGCCGCGCGTCAGTGCCACGTCGCGCGTCAATCGCTCGAGGTCTTCCGCGACGAGCTCACGTCCTTCGACGACAGGACTGCGGCCCCAGCCCGAGAGTCGCATCGCGGGTGACGGTGCCGTCGCATCGCGCGTTGCGGGAAGGACCGGTGTGGCGACGGAGCGCATTCGCGAGTGCGTCAGGCCGGTTGCGGGCCGGCCTCGCGCTCGAACGCGATGTAGTCGAGCGTGAGCGGCTCGCCGCCCTCCGCGCGCACCGCCGAGAGCACCTGTCCGCGGTGATGCACGCCGTGCGTGTACAGATGGGTCAGGATGTCGCGCAGCGGCGTGTCGAACGGATCGCCCTTGAGGTTCCGGTAGTGGATCGTCCCGGCCAGATGGCCCTCAGTGACTCCGTCGAGGAACGCCTCGAAGCGCGACTGCGTCTCGTTCGCGTAGGCCTCGCACTCGTCGAGAGGCATCGTCGCCCAGGCGCCCTCGGGATTCGGAAGCCCCTGGATCCGGTGTAGCCAGAAGCGCTCGGCGATGAGCAGGTGCGAGAGAGGATCGAGCGCTTTCGGGTTTTCACCCGGCACCGTCCGGATCGACGCGATAGCCCGCGCATTCGCCCAGGCGTTGTATTTCAGGAAGTGCTCGAGCTGCGCGATCATAGGCCTCGGATCTGCCACAGATTCACACAGATTGACACAGATCTGCGTTCATCTGTGTTCATCTGTGGACAAGTCTGGTCTCTCCCGAACCCTCGACGATGCGGCCGATGCGCCAGTGGGGCTCGTTGAGCGAATCCAGGTGGGCTTCGATCGCGGCCGCGGGTGTACCATCCGAGGCGACGACTACCATGCCGACGCCCATGTTGAGCGCGCGATATGCCTCGGAATCGTCGAGGTGCCCGAGCTCGACGAGCATCCGGAACAGCGGTGGAACAGTCCACGAATCCAGGTCGACTTCGAACGAACAACCGTCGGGCAGGATGCGCGGAACGTTGTCGACGAGCCCGCCGCCCGTGATGTGCGCGAGTCCCTTGATCTGGCCCGTCTCGAGCAATCCGTCGAGCGCCGGCAGATAACTCTTGTGCGGCGCGAGCAGCGCTTCACCGACCGACGCACCGCCGAGCTGTTCGGGCCGCGACTCGGGCGTGAATCCGCCAACCTCGAAGAAGAGCTTGCGCGCCAGACTGTACCCGTTCGTGTGAAGCCCGACTGACGGCAGCGCGATCGCAACGTCGCCGGGCACGATTCCGGCGCCCGTGATCACGTGCTGCCGGTCGACGACGCCGACGATGAATCCCGCGATGTCGTACTCGCCCGCGGCATAGAACCCGGGCATCTCGGCGGTCTCGCCGCCGATGAGCGCGCAGCCGTTCGTCCGGCACCCGCGCGCGACGCCTTCGACGACCGAGACGACGACGTCCGGATCGAGGCCGCCCGTCGCGAAGTAGTCCATGAAGAACAGCGGCCGCGCACCCTGCACCAGGATGTCGTCGACGCAGTGGTTTACGAGGTCCTCGCCGACCGTGTTGTGCACGCCGGTCATGAAGGCGAGCCTCAGTTTCGTACCGACGCCGTCGGCCGACGACACGAGCACCGGCTCCTTCATCCCGCCGAAGTCCGCGCGGAAAAGCGCGCCGAAGCTGCCGATCTCGGTCAGCACGTTCGGCGTGAACGTGGCCTTCGCGAGTCCCGTGATGCGCTTTACGGCGCTGGTTGCGGCGTCGATGTCGACGCCGGCGTCCTTGTAGGTGATCTGTTTCGGGTCGTTCATCGAGTTGCCGGTGCGGGAGTGGTCGGTCGGGCGAGCTCGCGGGCGTCACTACACGCCGAGTGGTTCCTTCTCGCGCTGGGCCTTCGTTTCGGCGCGCGGCGAGACTTCGATCGGATAACGGTTCGTGTAGCAGGCCGTGCAGTACATCGTGTCGCGCGCGTCGCCGCAGGCGGCGAGCAGTCCCTCGAGGCTCAGGTAGCCGAGGCTGTCGGCGCCGACGAACTCGCGGATCTCCTCGACCGTTCGCGACGAGGCGATGAGGTGCTCGCGGGTCGGCGTATCGACGCCGTAGTAACACGGCGCGATCGTCGGCGGGCAACTGATGCGCAGATGGACCTCTGTCGCCCCCGCCTGTCGCACCATGTTCACGATCTTCTTCGAAGTGGTGCCGCGGACGATCGAGTCGTCGATCAGGACTACGCGCCGTCCGGCAATAAGGTCGATGATCGGGTTCAGCTTCACCTTCACGCCGAAGTGGCGGATGGACTGCTTGGGCTCGATGAACGTGCGTCCGACGTAGTGGTTGCGGACGAGGCCGAAACGGAACTTCATTCCGGACTCGGCGGCATAGCCGATCGCCGCGGCGACGCCCGAGTCCGGCACGGGAACGACGATGTCGGCATTCACGGGATGCTCGCGCGCGAGGGCCTTGCCCATCTTGTGGCGGCTCTTGTTGACCGAACGGCCGAAGACGAGCGAGTCGGGACGCGAGAAGTAGACGTGCTCGAAGATGCAGTGCGACGTCCGCTCGACCTTCGCGAGCGGAAACGAAGACTGGAGGTTCGATGGATCGGCGCGGTCGATCACGAGGACTTCGCCGGGTTCGACGTCGCGCACGTACTCGGCGTCGATTAGGTCGAACGCGCATGTCTCGGACGCCACGATCCAGGCTCCGTCGAGGACCCCGAGTGCGAGCGGCCGGAATCCGCGAGGGTCACGCACGACGATCAGCTGCGTCGGCGTCAGGAAGACCATCGAATAGGCGCCGTCGATCTCCTGGAACGTCTCGATGATGGCCCCGACGAGCGAGTCGGCGCGCGAGCGGGCGATCTTGTGAAGGACGACTTCCGTGTCGCTCGTGGAACTGAAGATCGCGCCCTCGAGCTCGAGCTGATGGCGGAGGTCGGCGGCGTCGGGGAGGTTGCCGTTATGGCAAAGCGCGACCTGGCCGCGGTGGCAGTCGATCAGGAACGGCTGCGCCTCGCGGAGCGAGACCTTGCCGGACGTCGAGTAGCGGACGTGGCCGATCGATGAATCGCCCGGCAGCATGCTGAGCCGGTCTTCGTGAAAGATCTCGCTGACGTGGCCCATGCCGCGTTCGGCGTGCAGCGTGCGGCCGTCGCTCGTGACGATGCCGGCGGACTCCTGTCCGCGGTGCTGCAGGGCGTAGAGCCCGAGATAGGTCAGTCGAGCGGCTTCCGGATGGCCCAGAACGCCGAAGACTCCACATTCCTCACGCAGTTTGTCGAACATACAGCTCCATCGATCGCTCAGTCGAGACGTGCCCACAACGGCTGAAATCGGGAGATCCGCGAGAATAACAGATCCAGAACCCCGAGCGGTAGCGAGGGGCCTGGCCCGACCTCTGTGCGCTCCGTGCCTCTGTGCACTCTGTTCGCCAACGGCAATGGCGTTGCCGTACAGAGAGCACAGAGACACGGAGCGCACAGAGACTCCACGGAACGATTGCTATGCCAGATCGCCCACCCGGTGCAGCTTCATCATCGTAGAGGCCGAGACGCCTTCGATGACGCCCGTCACCACGACGACGGCCTCTCCGACCTCGGCAACGCCCAGATCGACGAGTGCACGGTCGCCGCGCGCGAGCAGGTCATCGGTGCTGTCCGCAAACGACATCGGATGCGCTTCGACACCCCAGACCGGCGCGAGCTGCCGGCACGCCCGCTCGTTTGGAGCAAACGCGATCAAGCGCTGAGCGGGCCGCAGGCCGGCGATGTGTTTCGCCATCGAACCGTGCTCCGTGAGAACGACAATCGCACGGGCGCCGATTTCCTCCGCCGCAAGCACGGATGCTTCGGCGGCGGCCCGCGCGAACGACCCGGACTGGACGCCGGCAAACCGTCCTGGCGTCGGCTGTGGCGCGACGTCGGACTCTTCGGCGACGCGAGCGATCCGGTCCATCGTCTGGATCGACTCGACAGGAAAGCGTCCGACGGCGGTTTCCCCGGAGAGCATGACTGCGTCCGTTCCGTCGAAGATCGCGTTCGCCACGTCGGAGGCCTCGGCGCGGGTCGGGCGCGGATGCTCGACCATCGACTGCAGCATCTGCGTCGCGGTGATGACGAACCGCTCGGAACGCACGGCGTCCGAGATCATCCGCTTCTGCAGGATCGGGACGGCTTCAGGCGACGTTTCCACGCCCAGGTCGCCGCGGGCCACCATGATGCCGTCGACGACGCGCAGGATCTCGCCGAGGTTCTCGACGGCTTCGGGCTTCTCGATCTTGGCGACGAGCGCGACGGACGGATCGGTCATGCCTATCAGCTCGCGCGCCGTCCGGCAATCGGCGGCCGAGCGGACGAACGAAAGTGCAACGATGTCGACGCCCGCCGCGAGCGCCGAGTCGAGGTCCGCCCGGTCCTTCTCGGTGACTGACGCCACGGAGAGCCTAACGCCCGGAAAGTTCACGCCCTTGTGCTCGGCGAGCGGTCCGCCGTGAATGACGCGAGCCACGATGGATCCGGGCGAAAGTGACTCGACGCGAAGCTCGATGAGGCCATCGTCGATGAGCACACGGGCGCCGGGGTGCACTTCCTCGGAGAGCCGGTCGTAGGAGACCGAGACGGTTTCGGCGGTGCCTTCGACGTCGGCTGCGACGAGGTGGATCAGCGCACCGTCGACGAGCTCGACGGGGCCGCCGCCGGCGAGGCGTCCGGTCCGGATCTTCGGCCCGCAGAGGTCGGCGAGGATGGCGACGTTGCGTCGGGCGCCGGCTGCGATCTCCCGAATGCGGGCGATTACGTCGACGTGGTGACCGCGCGTGCCGTGCGAGAAGTTGATGCGGGCGATGTCGAGTCCAGCGTCGACGAGGGCGCGAAGGCGCTCTGGCGACTCGCTCGACGGGCCTATGGTGGCGACGATTTTGGTCTTGCGCACGGGGCTGAGTGTATACGCGGCTCAAAGCAATGCGCGAAGCGCTTTGGAGTGCGGCGAGAATCGCCACTTTGGATTCTCGTCCCAGTCTAAGGGAATCCAAAGCGGCGATTCTCGCCGCACTCCAAAGCGCTTAGCGCATTGCTCTAGAAGTGCTTCAAGGCTTCACGGATCGAGAGGCCCGAGAGCCGCTCGCGATGCTCCTCGACGAATGAGCGCACCGCCTCGGGACTCGTCTTCGAGTAATCGCGAAGCGCCCAGCCGATGGCCTTCCGGATGAAGAACTCCTTCTCGTGCGAGCACGCAATGCAGTACCGGAAAAGCCGCGCCTCGTCCGTCTTTTCCTTGTGCCGGTTCTGGAAGATGATGGCCGTCCGCCGGATCCACATGTCCGGATCCACGATCCAACCGTCCATGGCGGATCGCACGACGGCGGGCTCTTCAAGTGCCGCAACCCCAACGAGATGGATTGCGATCTCGTCGACGAGATCCCACCAGGCGCCCTCCCGGATCATCCTCTCGTAGAGCGGCAGCGATCCCGCGCCCACGAGCTTCCGTCGCCGCCTCGCCAGTCCGATCGCGACGTACTGCATCTCGCGTTCCGGCCCCTTCCACAGCCTCGCGACCTGCCGTTCGTTTTCGCGCACGTCCCTGGCCGGAAACCGGGCGTCCACCTGACGGACGACCTCGACCCGGCCGTCGGCCATCACCCCGAGGAATGGCTGACCGGTCTTCAGGTACGCCTGCATCTGCGCGATCCTCGCCGGATCGGCGTGAGCCATCAGCGCGTTGCGGGTGAACTCGGTGATGTCCGGATCCGGCATGACTCACGTCTCCTCGTCGGTTGATCCGGCGGATCGATTCTCTCCTGATCGCCGAAGTGTAACCTCGGTGCCGCCGCCGGGACGTCGAGACCATTCGATTGAAGCGTGAATCATGTCGGCCCTCCAGCGCATGTTCCCAAGGCCGCGCCCCGAGCCGTTCGGTTCCGTTGACTCGTCGAAACCGACACCGTCGTCGCTGACGCGGATCGTCAACGCGCCGTCAGAGTCGACGCGTGCATCGACCTCGACGTGAGTCGCCTTCGCGTGGCGACAGACGTTGCTGACGGCCTCCTGCACGATCCGGTAGATCTGGATCGGCAGGTCCGAGCCCGGGTCGATCCGCTCCTCCAGCCGATCCGAGAAGGTCACCGATGCCGTGAACCGCTGGTCCGCCGGCATCTCGGACTGCGCCTGGGTCACGAGCCACTCGAGCGCCGGACCGAGACCGAGGTTCGAGAGCGCCGACGGGCTCAGGTCCTCGCAGATGCGGCGGATTTCGCCCGAGACTTCCTCGATCCGCTGCCGCAACTCTCCCGGACGAGGCGAAACGTCGGAGATCGGCGCGGGCAACTTGTCCGCCAGCAGCATCAGCCGGCGCAGGTCGGCGAGCGTCTGGTCGTGGAGGTCGCGCGCGATGCGGCTGCGCTCGCGCTCGGTCTCCTGGGCGACAAGCAGGCGCGTGTCGGCGAGCTCGAGATTCGCTGCGCGGAGCGCCGCATTCTTGCGCGCAATCGTCCGGTTCTGCACCGCACCCCACACCAGGGCGAGCACGGCGAAGAGCAGCAGCGCGGCGAGTCCGGTCGTGGCCCAGGGAAACGGCGCGCGTTCGACGGTGACGCGGATCGATCGGACCGAGGATGCGACGAGGTCGTTGTCGAAGGCGACGACATCGATCCGGTATTCGCCCGGCGCGAGCCGGTCGAGCGACACCTTGCCGTCGCGGACGAGGCCGTGAGTAACCAGTGATCCTCCGGCGTCGGAAACGTCGAAGCCGTACTGGAACTGCCCACGAAACGTCCGCGTGCTCGTGGCGAAGAGCTCGAGTACCACGCTGCGCTGCGGATAGGCGAGGACGATGCCGGATTCGATCTCGGCTGGAGTAAGCGGGCGATTGGCGAGCGCGCCCGCGACGCCAACGACCGGTGCGGCGGCGGAGGTCCTGTACGCCGTCAGTCCGCGGCTCGTGCCGATCAGCGCGTCGAAGGACTGGCCGTCGACACCCGCCACGACGTCGACGGCGAACGTGATATCGGATGGAAGGCCGCGTTCCTCGTCGATACGCGACTCGAGCCAGCCGAAGCGATCGTCCCAGGCAACGAGCACTGCTCCGCGGTTCGCAGTCGCACAAAGCGCGGACCGCGCACCCATCGGCACGACGGATCGCACGTCGCAATCGGTAAGTATTCGAGCCTCGACCGCGCCGTCCCTGACGACGAGACCGCTGTTCGTCGCGAACCAGAGCGTGGCGGATTCAGATCCCGCGATGGCGTATATCGTCCGGCCAGCGAGTGTCTCGCTGTCGAGTGGCGTCAACCCAGCGGAGTCGCAGCGATATGCACCGCGTCCGGCCGTGCCGATCCACATAGTCTCGGTGTTGTCGACGTGCAGGCAGACGATGTCGCGCAGACTATCGCCGGCGCCGACGAAATCGACGTTTCGAAGTGCATCGCCATCGAGCCGCAAGAGTCCCGCGCCAAAGGTTCCGACGTAAGCTGTGCTTCCCATCGCCGCAATGGCCCGGCCGCGGATGTCGACGCTTCCGTCTGCAGCATCGAGCGGCGTGAACACGGGCGATCCGCGGTGCGCCGCGGCAGCGACGAAAACTCCCTGCTGCGTGGCGGCGAGGAGCCTTCCGTCCGGCGCGGTCTCGACGTCGAATACCGTGCGGCCCTCCAGTCCAGCCACCGGCGCGAGTGCGGTGGCTGACTCTCCCGTAACGAGGCCACGATTCGTTCCGACCCAGAGCTGCCCGGCGGTGCGCGAGATCGACCGGACGACGTCGCCGTTCGCGTCGGGTCCGACGAGTCGCGATTCGGATCCGCGGGTGTCGAATCTCGAGGCGCCTCGATCTCCGCCGAACCAGACGACACC
>CAZQBW010000122.1:3684-14130 GCA_964591515.1 uncultured Clostridia bacterium | reverse complement strand
CAGATGGTTCAGGAGCTCCGTGCCCTCTGTGCCTCTGTGCTCTCCGTACGGCCACGCCTTCTCTCTCTCCCTGCCACTGGGAACTTCGTCCTCCCATCCGCTATTACTCCCCCGAGACTTGGAACCCGCGACGGAGGAACCACCGATGAGATCCCGCAGACGCTCCATCAAGCCGCGCATGGCATTCGCCATCGCACTCGTCGCCGCAACGGCGCTTCCCATCCTCTTCATGCTCGCCCCGGCCACGGACGTCTACGCCGCAGACGACCTCGCCGCCGTCTGGCGCGATGGGACCCTGACGGTCTCCGTACCGTCGAAGGAAGCCCCCGGCGGCGCCCCGAGCGTGCAGATCCTCGACGCCGCCGACAAGCCGCTTGCTCCGACAACGCGCGCCACGAGAGACGCCCGCGGCTGGAAAGCCGCCCTGCCCGTCGGCAGGCAGGTCGCCCTCGAGGACCTCGCCTGGGCGCGCGTGAAGCTCGACCTCGGCAACGGACAGACGAAGATCGTCTCGGTCTCAGAGATCCTCCGGGTTCCCGTCGTTCGACTCTTCGGTCAGAACTCCTACGCCGCAGGCTCGAACGCCTCGATCCGCCTCATCGCGGTCGATTCGCACAACGGCGAGCCTCTGCCGAACTCCGAGTTCCGCGTCGACCTCGTCGACGGCGCGAAGACCACGCGCCTCTTCGTCGGCAGGTCGAACAACCAGGGCACGGCGCAGGCCGATTTCCTCATGCCGAAGGGCGGATACGGCTCGAAGCAGCTGAAGGTCTCGGCCATCACGCCGCTCGGGCCCGTAGCGCTCGAGCAGGCCATCCAGATCGTCCGGCGCGACCGCGTGCTGCTGACGACCGACAAGCCGCTCTACCAGCCTTCGCAGACGATGCACATCCGGGCGCTCGCGCTCGACGGTCCGTCCAAGAACGCGATCGCGAACACCGCCTGCACGCTCGAGGTCGAAGACGCCAAGGGCAACAAGGTCTTCAAGAAGAAGGGCACGACCGATGCGTTCGGCATTGCTTCGACTACGTTCGAGCTCGCCGACGAGGTGAACTTCGGACCGTGGCACGTGCGCGCGATTGTCGGTGACGGCGAAGGCGCGACCACCGTCGACAAGACCGTCACGGTCGATCGTTACGTCCTGCCGAAGTTCAAGGTCGACATCGAGCTCGGCGACGACGCCGCGCGCAGGCAGTCGACGTATTACGCGCCAGGCGAGAACGTCGCGGGCTCGGTCACGGCGAAGTACCTCTTCGGCAAGCCGGTCGCCGGCGCGACGCTGACGCTGACGATGACGACGTTCGACGTCGAGACGAACGAGATTGCACGCATCACCGGAAAGACCGATGCGAACGGCAAGTTCACGTTCTCGTCGCGGCTGCCGGACTTCCTCGCCGGCCGGTCGACCGAACAGGGCAGTGCGCCCGTCTCGATCGAAGTCGAGGTCAAGGACACCGCCGATCACATCGAGTCCAGGTCGCGTGACATCCTCGTATCGAACACGCCCATCCTCATGATGGCCGTGCCCGAGGGCGGCGTGCTGCTGCCGCGCCTCGAAAACCGCGTCTACCTGCTCACGTCGTACCCGGACGGCACGCCCGCCGAGACGACGATCACGGGCAACATCGTGCCCGCGTCGCTCAAGACCGACGCGAGCGGAGTGGCGATCGTGACGATTTCGGCGGGAGTCGATCCGGTCACACTCAATCTCCAGGCGACCGACCTGCAGGGCAAGACGGCGAAGGCCGCGCTTCGCCTCGAAGCGAAAGCCCAGGCCGACAGCCTTATCCTCAGGACGGACCGCGCCATCTACAAGGTCGGCGAGCGCGTCTCGCTCGAAACCCTGTCGACGAAGCAGCGCGGAGCGGTCTACATCGACGTGGTCCGAGACGGACAGACGCTCATCACGCGCGCCATCGATGCGCAGAATGGTCGCGGCGAAATGACGCTCGATCTCTCGCCCGAGATGTACGGCGTCTGCGAGATCCGCGCATACCAGATCACGGCTGATGCCGATCCGATCTCGGACCGACGGCTGATCTACGTCGACCCGGCCGATGACCTCAAGGTCGCCGTCACGGCCGAGCGTGATTCGTACAAGCCGGCCGAGGAGGCGCGGATCGACTTCGTCGTGACCGACCCCGCGGGCCGCGGCGTCTCTGCCGCAATCGGCGTCGAGATCGTCGACGAAGCCGTCTTCGCCCTGGCGGACAAGTCGCCCGGGTTCGCGAAGGTGTTCCTCTACCTTCAGAAGGAACTGCTGACGCCTCGCTACGAGGTGCACCAGTTCTCGATGGAGAAGGTCATCGATCCCCCGCTCATCCTCCCGGGTCCGCAGCCCGAGCCCCGGCCGATTCCGATGGCCCGAGAGGATCGAGACAAGCAGGCGCGTGTACTTTTTGCCGCGGCGACGGCCGTCACCGATCGCGACGTCCGAATCGAAGCCGGTCGCGAGCAGCTCCAGGCGAAGCGCGACGAGTTCATGGCCGTCTATCAGGGCCGAGTGTTCGAACAGGCGCAGAAGGCCGCCACCGAGCTGTCGGCGTACTACGCGAAGCGGCCGGCGACGGCTGAAGGCTTCGCACGCGACGTGAACCTGTTCCGGCAGACCTCGAACGCGGCAGACAGGCTGATGACGGACCCGTGGGGCAACCCGATGGTCGGCGTCGGATCGCTCGGCGGACAGCAGGTCGGGTACCTGACGCTCAGGTCACTCGGTCCCGACGGCAAGGATTCGTCGGGCGACGAAATCGACATTCAGTTCTATGCGCAGCCGGCAGCGGCGACATCCGTGGCGCGCACTGCGCCGTTCAGCGGCGTCGCGTCGGTCGAAACGGGCGTCGTTCCTGGAGGTCGCTCGGCGATCGAAGGAACGATCTCGAACGAAGCCGGCGCCGCGCTTGGCAGCATCCGGGTCTCGGCCCGTCGCACGACGAACGGTCGTACGCTCAACGTCTACACCGACGCGCGCGGCCGGTTCACGATCGCGGATCTTGCACCGGGTCGCTACGACGTCGTCATCGAGGGCGCGCCGTATCTCTCGACAGTCTACAAGTCGTTCAACCTGCTGGCCGGCTCGCGCGGTCGGCTCGAGGCCAAGCTCTCGATGCGCGGAGCCACGCCAATGACGCTGACGGCGATGAACAACTTCGAATTCGATGACGGAATCGCGTTCGGCGCCGGGGGCGGAAAGGATGGGCGCCGTCCCATGCCGATGCGGGCCCGGAACGAGCGCCGGATGGACATGGCAAAGGCTGGAGCTGTGCCTCCCGCGGCGCCGATGGCGGCTGAAGCGACCGGAATGGCTCAGCCGAGGGATCGCGAAGCGGTCGAGGTCACTGCGGGCGAAGAGTTGTCTGCGGGCGGCGAGGCCGGTGGACCGCGCGTCCGCAGCTACTTCCCCGAGACTCTGTACGTGAATCCGTCGCTCATCACCGACGGCTCGGGCCGCGCCTCGATCAAGGTGCCACTCGCCGATTCGATCACGACGTGGCGCGTGACGTCACTCGCCTCGACGGCGAAGGGCGCGCTCGGCTCGTCCACGGCGCCGGTCAAGGTCTTCCAGGACTTCTTCGTCGACCTCGACCTGCCGGTCGCACTTACCGAGGGCGACGCCATCGCAGTCCCGGTCGCGGTTTACAACTATCTGCCGACACCGCAGCGAGTGTCGCTCGAGTTGCGGCAGGATCCGTGGTTCACGCTCGACAACGACGTCGCGAACAAGCAGGTCGACGTGGCGGCGGGTGAAGTCGGCGTCGCGTACTTCCGCTTCAAGGCCGTGAAGATCGGCGAACAGCAGCTGCAGGTCACGGCCCGGCTCGAAGGCAATGCCGGCTCGCCCGGCGACGCCGTCGCGCGCAACGTCGAAGTAAAGCCGAACGGCGAAGAGCTCCACGTCGTCATCAACGAGCGGCTCGAAGGGTCGGTCATCAAGGACGTCGTCCTGCCGCCGAATGCCCTTCCCGACGCGTCGAAGATCTTCGTGAAGTTCTACCCCGGCGCGCTCTCGCAGGTCGTCGAAGGCCTCGACTCGATGCTCCGGATGCCCGGCGGCTGTTTCGAACAGACGTCGTCGTCGACATATCCCAACGTGCTCGTGATGGACTACCTGAAGACGAGCAAGAAGCTGACGCCCGAGATCCAGGCGAAGGCCGAGGGCTTCATCTCGCTCGGCTACCAGCGACTGGTCACGTTCGAGGTCCAGGGCGGCGGCTTCTCGTGGTTCGGCGAGGCGCCGGCAAACAAGATCCTCACGTCGTACGGACTGCAGGAGTTCTACGACATGTCGAAGGTCTCGGAAGTCGATCCGCGCCTCATAGAGCGCACGCAGCGGTGGCTTGCGTCGCAGCAGAAGCCGGACGGCAGCTGGGCGCCCGACACGAACTTCATCAACGAAGGCGCGACGAACCGCTACAACACGGACGTCACGCGCATCACGGCCTACATCGGCTGGTCGCTCGCGACGACGGGTTACCAGGGACCGGAAGTGGACAAGGCCCGCCAGTACGTCGCCTCGCACATGACCGGCAAGGAAGATGCGTACACGCTCGCGGTGATGGCGAACTTCGCGGTCGACAGCGGCAAGGACAAGGCGTTCACCGATCGAATGATCGAGACGCTCGCGGCGAAGGCGACCGACGACGGCAAGCTCGCGTTCTGGAAGCAGGACACCGAGACTCCTTCGACGGCGCGCGAGGGCTCGGCCGACCTCGAGACGACGGCGCTTGCCGTCCAGGCACTGCTCAAGTCCGGAACCAAGGGCGCTCTCGCGAAGAAGGGGCTCGACTACCTGACGTCGAACAAGGACGCGTTCGGCAACTGGCAGACGACGCAGGCGACGATCCTCGCGCTCAAGGCGTTCATCCTTTCGTTCACGAAGGGCGCGAATGCCGACACGTCGGGCACGATCGAGATCACGGTTGACGGACAGACCGTCGACCGACTCGAAATCACGAAGGAGAACAACGACCTGCTGCACCTCGTCGACCTGAAGGCGTACACACACGGCGGTACGCACAAGGTCGGCCTCAACTTCAACGGCAAGGGCAGCATGCAGTACCAGCTCATCGGCCGGTACTACGTGCCCTGGCAGCGTGTGGCCGGCGCCCGCGAGGCGCTCTCGATCGAGCTCGCGTATGACCGCACGACGCTCGCGCAGGACGAGACTGCGACGGCGACGGCCAAGATCCGCAACAACACGCCGGCGACGGCGAAGCTCGTGATGGTCGACCTCGGCATCCCGCCGGGATTCGAGCCGGACGGCGCGGCGTTCGCGAAGATGGTCGACGACACGCGAGGCAAGAACGGCGGAAAGCTGCAGAAGTACACGATCACGGCCAAGCAGATCATCCTGTACTTCGACGCGCTGACGCCGAACCAGACGGTGGAGTTCAGTTACCCGCTCAAGGCGAAGTTCCCGCTGCGGGCGAAGACGTTCGCGTCGAGGGTCTACGAGTACTACAACCCCACGGTTGAGGACTTCGTGGTCCCGGCGGAGCTGACGGTCTCGGCGAAAAAGTAGGTTCGCAATTACGAGACAGAAGGCTCCGCATACAGAGAGCACGGAGACACGGAGTTACACAGAGCCATTCATGACTCTGTGCTCTCCGTGCCTCTGTGCTCTCTGTACTCGCACGGTATCCCTCTCCCCTTTCCCTCACCGTGTTAAAGTTCCCTGCCTATGAAATTGATCCTTGCGACCCTCGTTCTTGCCCTCATCCCCCTCAGCGCCCAGGCCTCCATGGACCCAAAGACTCCACCGCCCCGCGACCCACATTCGTACGCGAATCCCCAGTCGATCCGCGTCACGCACGTAGACCTCGACCTCGTCGTCAGCTTCGAGAAGAAATCCCTCGAAGGCACGGCGACACTCGACGTCGAACGCACGGTGCCCGGGGCCGGACCACTCATCCTCGACTCTCGAGCGCTTCGCATCGCGCGCGCCGAGGCGTCTGAGAACGGGCGTACGTGGGTCGAATCGAAGTATTCGCTCGGAGGTAACGACGAGATCCTCGGCGCGCCGCTCTCGATCGACGTGCCGGCGAAGGTGAAGAAGGTCCGGATCACGTATTCGACGAGCCCCGAGGCGTCTGG
Source organism: uncultured Clostridia bacterium (assembly GCA_964591515.1). Classification (GTDB taxonomy): domain Bacteria; phylum Acidobacteriota; class Blastocatellia; order UBA7656; family JADIYM01; genus JADIYM01. The sequence goes on along the minus strand of CAZQBW010000122.1, from coordinate 8,037 downwards.
CCTGCAGTGGCTCGAGCCGTCGATGACCGCCGGCAAGAAGTCGCCGTTCCTCTTCTCGCAGTCGCAGGCCATCCACGCCCGAAGCTGGATTCCGGTCCAGGACTCTCCGAGCGTGCGGATGACATACACCGCGCGGCTTCGAACCCAGAAGGACCTGTTCGCGGTCATGAGCGCCGAGAACGATGCTAACCTGAAGGGACCGCGTGACGGCGACTACACGTTCCGGATGCGGCAGCCGATTCCGGCATACCTGATTGCGATCGCCGTCGGCGACATCGGTTTCAAGTCGATGAGCAAGCGTACCGGCATCTTCGCCGAGCCGAGCGTTATCGATGCGGCAGCAAGTGAATTCTCGGACACCGAGAAGATGATGGTCGTCACCGAGAAGCTCTACGGCCCGTATCGATGGGGCAGATACGACATTCTCGTGCTGCCTCCGAGCTTCCCGTTCGGCGGCATGGAGAACCCGCGGGTGACTTTCGCAACCCCGACGGTCATCGCGGGTGACAAGAGCCTCGTCGCGCTGATCGCCCACGAGCTGGCGCATTCGTGGTCCGGGAATCTGGTGACGAACGCGACGTGGAGTGACCTGTGGCTCAACGAGGGCTTCACGGTCTACGTCGAGCGTCGAATCGTCGAGGAGGTCTACGGACGCAACTTCGAGGAAATGGAAGCGGTGCTCGGCATCCAGATCCTGCAGGGAGACCTGGATCGACTCGAAGACCGCGACGAGTCGTTGCGTCTCGAGCTCGCGGGCCGCGATCCGGAAGACTCTTTCTCGCAGGTCGCGTACGAAAAGGGCGGCCTGTTTCTTCGACATCTCGAAGAAGCGTTTGGCCGCGAACGGTTCGACCGGTTCCTGCGCGGCTACTTCGATCACTTTGCCTTCCGGAGCATCACGACGAACGACTTTCTCGCCTACCTGAAGGCAAACCTGCTCGACAAGGACCCGGCTGCGGCGGCGAAGGTGCCGGTCGACGAATGGGTTTTCAAGGCGGGTGTGCCCGCCGGCGCGCCGAAGCCGCAGTCGGACGCTTTCGCGAAGGTCGAAGCCCAGGCGCGTCAGTGGCTCGACGGAAAGGCTCCGGTCACGTCGATCGACGCGAAAGCGTGGACGACTCAGGAGTGGCAACACTTCCTCAAGTTCATGCCGGAAGGTCTCGGCCCGGCACGAATGGCCGAGCTCGACGCGGCGTTCGGCCTTACGAACCGTGGAAACTCAGAGGTTGCGTTCGAGTGGTTGTTGTTGTCGATACGGAACGGGTATGCGCCCGCTGACGCTCGACTCGAGCAGTACCTAGTCACGATCGGTCGCCGGAAGTTGATTCGGCCGCTGTACGAGGAGCTGATGAAGACCGAGGCCGGAAAGAAGCGGGCGAGCGAGATCTACGCGAAGGCGAGGCCCGGGTACCACCCGCAGGTCGTCGCGACGATCGACGGCGTCCTGGGGACAGGTCAGAACCGGGAGCGGTAGCGACCGGGTGGTCCCGAGATCGGATCGCTCGCCGCTGCACGACAACCCGGTCGCTACCGCTCCCGGCTCTGATCCTGGCCTAGATGCGCGCACTGCCTATGGTCGGAACTCCGAGAGCAGGTAGTCCGTGCCAGCGCCGTGGCAGTCGGCGCAGACGCCAATGCCCCGGCCGTAGAAGTCGGCCTGCGTGCCGTTGAACGACTCCATGAAAAGCCAACCCTGTCCCGACGATCCAGCCTTCTTCTTGACCTTCACCATGACCGCGTAGCCGCGGACGGTGTCCGTCGAGCCGAAGTACAGCTCCTTCACCATCGCGGCGCCCTTGCGAAACGATGTCCGGCCGGCGCGCAGGTCTTCGACGAGAATCGAGTTGAAGAACGTGCGGACGTTTCCACCGTGCGGTCCCTCCGACGGATGCACTGCCGGCTCGGCCGTGAAAGCCTCGAGGTACCGCTTCTCGGCGAGCCACGCGAGCATCGCCTTGCGCTTCGTCGGAGGGATGTTCGGATCGTCGCCGAAGAGTTCGGCGTCGCTCGTCAACGCCGGCTCCTCTGCCGTCTCGAGCACGTTCGCCTCCGGCGCGCCAGGCACGGCAAACACCGCCAGGCCGAAAATCGCCGCAATCAACACGCCAACTCGTTTCCGCATCTGGGTCCCCCGTTGTCATCGATTCCGCGCAGCGAAGAATGACTCAGCCGGCATCTGTCATTCCACTCAGATCCGCCTTATCCGCGTCATCCGCTCAATCCGCGATGCTCCCCTTCCCTCTCCCCAGCTCCGCCGCTCGTACGAAGACGTCATCGAGCATGGCCTCCGTCAGACGGCCGGTGAAGGTGTTCTGCTGACTCGGATGGTAGCTTCCAATCAGATCGAGCCCCGTCGCGATCTTCACCGCGACGCCGTGTCCAAACGGAGCGCGTACCCGCTCCGATACGTGTCCCGAGGCAAGCAGCGCGCGGCACGTCGCATCGAACGCGATCTTTCCGAGCGCCACGATCACGCGAAGTCGTGAAAGTGTCTGTAGCTCCTCCACGAGAAACGGCTGGCATGCGGCGAGCTCGCCGGGCAGTACCTTGTTCGCCGGCGGCGCGCAGTGGCACGCGGCCGTGATCCAGCAGTCGTGAAGCCGCAGGCCGTCGTCCCGATGCTCGGACGAAGGCTGGTTGGCAAATCCCGCCCGGTGCAGGGCCCGATAGAGCCACTCGCCGCTCCGGTCGCCCGTGAACATCCGGCCGGTTCGATTCGCACCGTGTGCTGCCGGTGCCAGCCCAACCACGAGCAGCCTCGCCGCCGGATCACCGAAACTCGGGACGGGACGCCCCCAGTATTCTTCACTGGCAAAACGCCGGACCTTCGCGACTGCAACGGTCTCGCGCCATTCCACCAATCGCGGGCATGCCCGGCAACCAACGACTCGGCGCTCGAGAGCATCGAGAGTACGCTTGGCTTCCGACTCAGCCACGCGAATTCACACTCCACTTCCCGGGTATGCAAATGTTCATCGCCTCACGCCGACTTCTCACAGCCATCCTCTTGATCGTCGCTTTCGCTCCAGTCGCGGGCGCCGATAATACCCCGAAGACGACAGTAACGAGTCAGTCGATGAAGCGCCTGCTGCTTGGCCGGCATCACTTCTCGCTCCAGTGGGTGAGCTGGGACCGGTTCGGCCGCGTCGTGATCACCGATCGTGCCGGAACCCTCACGATCAAGGGAGAGCAGAAGTCGCCTGATGGCGCCGACTTCGTCCGCATCGACGGCGTGGTGACGCGCGTTGATGCCAAGGAGTTCGGCTTCCGAGGGACGATCACCACGCAGGTCTCGCACATCAATGCTGGCAAGCCGTGCGTGCGCGAGGGTGAGTTCACGTTCGCGATCAAGGCTAACCGCCAGTACTGGCGCCTTCAGCAGATGGACAATCCCTGCGAAGCGGTGACCGATTACGTGGACGTGTATTTCCGAAGGGGGTAAACCGGGCTCACCCGGCGTGCAGCGATTGCTGCGGTGCAGGGAGCTCGGCGAGGTCTGGCGTGACGAATCCGTTTCGTGCCTCGTCGGACGCTAGCAGTTCCGAACTGTAGTAGCACTTCGCGACGTTCTTGTCCGCGAGCCGCTCGATTGCAGCGTTGGCCCTCGCGAACAGGGGCTCGCAGGCATCGAGTTCGCTTGCGACGACCGCGACCATTCGCATCCAGAACCGGGTCAGCGTTTCGTGATAACCCCGGCCGGGCGACGGCACGATGTTGTTGACCTTGGCGAAGTGCAGCAGCGCGGAACGCATTCGCTCCGTGCCTGAATCCTCGCCGAATTCGGTGGCGTATACGAGTGCCACGGCGATGTGGCCCGCGTGATCCCACGCCTCCCGTGAGATTTCGCAGGTTTCGAACGCGCGCACGAGTGCTGTCAGCTCCTCGTCGCACGTGAACCCTCGCGTCACGACTGTCTTCCCTTCGACCATGACTTCAGTCCTCCGAACCGGGAATGACCGGCAGCGGAAGCGCCGGTGTCTCTTTCACCGCGGACAGGGCAATCGTCGTCCGCGTTCGCACGACGCCAGCCAGCCCCTTTATGTGCTCGCCAACGATGCGCTCGAGGTCGAGAAGGGCCGCGCATCGCACTTTCAGCATGTAGTCGAAATCGCCGGCAATGTGGTGGCACTCCTGCACCTCCGGCAACTCGCGGATCAGTTCCGCGAACGGAGCCCGGTGCTCCGGGCGCTCGAGAGCCACGGCGACGAATGCCGTAACCGAGCATCCGAGCTGGATCGGATCGCCGAGCGCGGCGTATCCGCGAATCACGCCCCGATGTTCGAGTCCGCGAACGCGCTCCGCGACCGCCGGGGCGGAGAGGCCGACGAGACTCGCAAGGTCCGCGAACGAGAT
>CAZQBW010000122.1:1790-3584 GCA_964591515.1 uncultured Clostridia bacterium | reverse complement strand
CCCGAGCGCTTCGTCCAGTTCCGCAGCGACGTCGCCGGTCATCGCCGTCCCGAGTCCCTTGAAGTCGAACAGCCCGGCGTCGAGCATATGCGACGGCACTACCCGTCCCATCGCTGCAAGCAGCGAGCTCCGCACCTCGGGGATCTCCTTCTCCAGCTCGTCGACGAGCCTTCCGACGCGCTTCCGCTTCAGGTTCTCCTGAGATCCGCATAGGTCACAGGGAATGATCGGATATGCCATCTCGGCGGCAAATGCGGCGATATCGGACTCACGGCAGTAGATCAGCGGCCGGATCACAGTGTTTCGGCCATCGTCGCTGCGCAGCACCGGCGGCATGGTCTTCGTCGTCCCGCCATATAAGAGGTTGAGCAGCAGCGTGCCGATCGCGTCGTCAGCATGATGGCCAAGCGCAATCTTCGTGCACCCTTCCTCGACCGCGATGTTGTAGAGGATGCCACGCCGCAGCCGGGAGCAGAGCGCGCACATCGTCTTCCCTTCCGCGACATTCGCCATCACGATCGAGTAGGTGTCGCGTTCGACGATCCGGAAGGGAACGCCGGCGGCCGCCAGGTATTCCGGCAGCACGTGCTCGGGGAAATTCGGCTGCTTCTGATCGAGATTCACGGCCAGGAGACCAAATCTCACCGGCGCCCGCGGTTGCAGGTCGAGCAGCAGCGAAAGCATCGTGAAACTGTCCTTGCCACCGCTCAGGCAGACCATCACGCGATCCCCGTCTTCGATCATCCCGAAGTCGTCGATCGCCCGGCCAACTCCACGCAACAATTTCGTCCGAAGCCGCTCCTGCACTCGCGTTTCCTCCGCCGGCGGAGTATACACGACGGGCGGTTACACTTGCGGACGCTCACCTCCGTTCCTCACGCTCGACGCTCCCCGTCCGCACCTGCCTCGGCTCGGATTCCGTGCTTGCACGGCTCCGGAGTGGTCAGTATCATCGCCAGTTTTCACATGCAATTTACGCCTTCAACGCATCCGGGTAACCCAACCCCGGCATGCTGATCGGCTCGTAGTCCAATCGAAGTTTTTGCATACCACGGGCACCGCCGTGGATCTACACACAGGGACACCACACGTGATTCTTGGAGGAGAAGTGAGAATGCTGGGAACCAATCACACCATCGTGCGCCGACTGGCGTGCTGTCTTGTGCTCGCGACGCTGGCACTCGGGTTCTTCCCGATGACCACGCTCGCGCAGTCGCAGGCAAGCACCGGCCAGATCACCGGCACGGTTAGGGACTCGTCAGGCGCTGCCGTAGCCGGCGCGACCGTGACGGCAAAGAGCGAGGACACCGGAGTCGAACGCTCGGTCACCACAAACGACGAGGGCATCTACACGATCGTGACACTCTCGCCCGGCGACTATTCGGTCACGACCGAAGCGTCGGGCTTCCAGACGTCGACGATCAACGGCGTGCAGGTCGTCGTCGGCCGCACCTACTCACTTCGCGTCGAACTCGGAGCCGGTGGCGTCTCGGAAGAGATTACCGTCACGGCGGGTGCCGTGGACGTTCAGACCACGCGCAGCGAGCCGGATGCAGTCATCAACGAGCAGGCGATCCGCGATCTGCCGATCAACGGCCGCCGATTCCAGGACTTCGTCACGCTCACGCCGACTGCACAGGTTGAGCCGTCCCGGCAGCAGATTTCGCTGTCCGGTCAGCGCGGCATCAACGCCAACATCAACGTCGATGGCGTCGACTACAACAACCCGTTCTTCGGCGGCATCAAGGGCGGCGAGCGGAGCAACTTCGCGTTCACCATTCCCCAGGAGTCGAT
>CAZQBW010000122.1:0-1690 GCA_964591515.1 uncultured Clostridia bacterium | reverse complement strand
ACCCAGCAGCAGTGGGGCGGCTCGATCGGCGGTCCTGTCGTCAAGGACAAGCTCTTCTTCTTTGGCGCCTACGAACAGCAGCGCATTCGCATCCCGCGCCAGGTCGTATTCTCGACGCTGACGAATCTGACCGCGACCGCGAACACGCAGGAGGCCCTGTCGTTCTATCGCTCCCAGGAAGGCCCGTTCGAGGCGACCAACGACGCGCTGGCCGTTCTCGGCCGCGTTGACTGGGAAGCCAGCGAGAACCATCGGGTCAACGCCCGCTACAACTACTCGCAGAACGAAGGTCTGAACTCCACGAACACGGGCGGCGCCGTCCTTCCGACAACGAACCGGGCCGTGTCGAATGACGGAACAGAAGAGAACAACACGAACACGGTCATCGGGCAGTGGACGTGGATCGTGTCGCCATCGGTTCTCAACGAGTTCCGCGGCCAGTTCTCTCGCGAGGAGCGCCCGCGTCTCGCGAACTCGACGAACCCGAACCTTTCGACGTCGTTCGCCAACACCGGCAACCGCAACTTCATGCCTACGACGCAGGACGACAAGCGCCTGCAGCTCGCCGACAGCATCAGCTGGACCGCTGGCGATCACGCAATCAAGTTCGGTGTCGAGTACAACTACATCGACGCATTCCAGAGGTTCGGTTTCAACCAGTTCGGCCAGTACAACATCCCGTTCAACGCCGATGCGAACGTCACCCTCGAGCAGCTGTCGGTCGGCGGCCCGAATGCGAATCGGTTCGACAACAGCGGGTTCCGCTACATACGCCAGATTGGCAACCTCGAAGCCGGACTGAAGTCGCATGAGCTCGCGTTCTTCGGCCAGGATTCGTGGCGAATCGTTCCGAACTTCACGCTGAACTTCGGACTCCGCTGGGAGGGCCAGTTCAACCCGCAACCCGAGGCGAACAATACCGAGCTCATCGAGAAGGTACGCGGGTTCAAGTTTCCTGTCGGCCTGGTAGCCGATCCGACCCAGATCGAGGACGCGACCGACCAGTTCGCTCCGCGGCTCGGATTCGCCTGGGATCCCTGGAGCAACGGCAAGACGGTCATCCGCGGTTACGGTGGCATCTACTATGCCCGCACGCCGCTGCTGATCTTTGCCAGCCCGATCAACAACTTCCGCGTGCCTCCGGGTGACGTCTCGGTCACGCTGCCGTTCCCGGTCGCGGCCGGACAGCCCGCGACACTCTACGATCAGCTTGCGCTGATCGGCATCGATCTCAACCAGTTCGGACTCGACGCTCTCCCGAACGTCACGCCCGAGCAGATTCAGCAGATCGCGGCGGCCCTCGGCCTGTCCCCGGATCCGTTCCTCGGCGCCAGCGTCACCGCGGTGGCATCGGGTTTCGAGAATCCGCGTTCGTACCAGTTTGGCGGAGGCGTCGAGCATCAGCTTCTCGACGGCCTCGTGGTCGGTGCGGACTACACCCAGGTCAAGGCGGTTCACCTGCAGCGAAACGTGCAGGCGAATCTCCCGACCGCTTCGTTCGATCCGCTCGATCTCGCCCAGCGCCCCCAGTATTTCGTGACTGGCGCCGTGCGCCCGATTCCGACGCTGCGCGATGTCACGATTCGCGACTCGTCGGCCAAGTCGCTCTACCAGGCTCTCACTCTGCGTGCGAAGTTCCAGCGCGACTGGGGTCAGGTTAACGTTTTCTACGTTCTGTCGCGGAATCTCT
>CAZQBW010000121.1:0-14150 GCA_964591515.1 uncultured Clostridia bacterium | reverse complement strand
GCTCACGAAGAGCGACGCGGCCGGACACACGACTCGCCTTGTGCGGACGTACCGACCTGACACGGGCGGCGACTCGCCGGGCATCATCGCGCAGACGACCGGTGCGTGGTTCCTGAAGCACGGGCAGGCGGGAGGCGCTGCGGACCTCGTCTTCTTCTATGGCCCGGCGGCCGCGAACTGGATCGCGATCTCGGGCGACTGGGACGGCAACCTGACGAGGACGCCGGGGCTCTACGATCCTTCGACTGGCGCGTTCTTCCTGAAGAACACGAACACGAACGGAGGCGCGGATCTCGTGTTCGCGTTCGGACCGGGCGGAGCGGGGTTCGTGCCTCTCGCCGGCGACTGGGACGGCGACGGAAGGGACACGATTGGGCTCTACAGCCCGGCGACCGGCGCTTTCTTCCTCAAGAACACCAATGCGAGTGGCGGTGCCGACCTGACGTTCGTCTTCGGCGCAGGCGGAGTCGGGTACGTTCCGCTCGCCGGCGACTGGAACGGCGACCGCATCGACTCGATCGGGCTGTACCTGCCGTCGAGCGGGGCGTTCTTCCTGAAGAACACGAGCGGACCGGGAGGGGCCGATGCGGTGTTCCAGTACGGGGCGCCGAACATGGTGCCAATCGTCGGCGACTGGAACGGCGACTTCACGGACACGGCCGGTGTCTACGCGACAGGGACCGGCGCGTGGTTCCTCCGAAACTCGAACTCACCCGGTGGCGCCGACCGCGTCTTCGCGTACGGGCCGCCGGGGATGAAACCGTTAGCCGGCAACTGGGACGCGCAATGATTGATGAGTCGTCCCCGTGATCTTTGTGCCTCTGTGCTCTCTGTACGCCAACGGCAAACCGTGGGTGTACAGAGGGCACAGAGGCACCGAGACCACAAGGACGCTTGGAGGCTCTCACCCCTTCGTCAACGTCATCGCCGTCGCCACCGCATTCCCGGACGGCTCCTCCCTCCCTAGCCGCCACGAATCGACATGCCCTCCAACCTGGGCGCGCATCCTCTCCAGCGCACCCACGTCGAGCGCCGGCGCCGGTCCTCCGATCCTCTCACGCAGCGCCTCCGCCGCCCCGAGCAGTTCCGCCGCCCTATCCTCCCGGTTCCACGCGATTGCAACGTCCGCGACCCGCTCGAGACACCTCGCCAGATGGCGCTTCAGCCCGATCCGATTCGCCGTAGCAAGCCCTTCGGTCACGAGCGCATACGCCCGGTCCGTGTCGCCCTCCGCCAGCGCCGCCTCCGACAGGTTCGCGAGCGTCTCGACCGCGCAGTGCCGGTCGCCAATTTCGCGAAAGATCGACAGCGCCTCCTCTCCGTGGGCTTTCGCCGACAGCGTGTCGCCGGCGCTCGCCGCGATGACCCCTCTGAGCCTCGCGATGGTCGCCAGGTTGTGCTTGTTGTCGAGCTTCCTCGAGAGCTCGATCGTCTCGTCGAGCAATGGTCCGAGCGCTTCGACGTCTCCGGCTCGCGCCACGACTTCGCACATGCTCGCCATGGCCAGCGATTCCCCATAGCCGGATCCGATGCGCCGGAACGTGGCGATCGCCTCCTCCGCATTCGCCATGGCCTCGGCGTACGCACCCCGCTCCATCGCGACCGTCCCGCGATTGACGAGCGAAAGCGCCGTTCTCTGGTCGTCGCCGATGTCGAGCAGGATCGCGTAGCTTTCGTCGAAGAGCCGCGCGGCTTCGTCGAACTCCCCCTTCAGCATCACGACGTTCCCGAGGTTGTGCAGTCCGATGGCGATTCCCGACTGGTCGCCGAGTTCACGGTCGATCCGGATCGCCTCCTCGTGATACCGGGTGCCCGCCTCGATGTCACCCTGGTCGACGACGATGTTCCCCACACGTCCAAGTGCCTTCGATCGCTCGCCGGGCGTCAGTACGTCGCCGGCCTTCGCGAGAGCGGCTTCCATCCACTCGCGCCCCTCGGCGAGGTGCCCTCGCTGATACCAGAATCGCCACAGCTCCATCGCCATTTCGAACAGGACTTTAGGGTCGTCGAGCTCCTTCGCTGCCTCGAGCGCGAGCCGGACGTTCTCGAACTCGGCATCGAGGACTCGTCCGTACTCCTCTCCCTCCGCTCCGCCCAGCTTCGCGTAGCCACCGCTCGTGAGATCGCGAAAGTGCGCAAAGTGCCGAGCCCTGTAAACAGCCGCTTCGCCACCCTCGGTCAGCTTCTCGGCGGCGTACTGGCGGATGCTCTCGAGCAGGCGAAACCGATTGCCGTCGGCGTGCCAGTCGACGACGACGAGCGACTTGGCGACGAGGTTCGTCAACCGGTCGAGCGCATCGATCGCGTCGGAATTGTCCGTGGCACATACGCGCTCGACGGCTTCGAGTGTGAATCCGCCGGCAAAGACCGACAGCCGGTTGAGCATCGCCCGTTCCGCGTCGTCGAGCAGGTCGTAGCTCCAGTCGATCGTCGCGCGAAGCGTACGCTGACGGTCCGAGCCCGACGCGCCACGCTGCGCGAGCAATCGAAACCGGTCGCCAAGCCTGTCCGCGATCTGTGCCACCGAGAGCACGCGGATGCGCGCCGCCGCGAGCTCGATTGCCAGCGGGAGTCCGTCGAGGCGCCGGCAGAGCTCGCCGATCAGCGCCGCTTCACCGACGTCAGGCGCGAAACCGTTCACGGCTAGGCGCGCCCGGTCGACGAACAGCCGGACGGCGTCGAGCTCGAGGAAACCGTCGGTCGCAAGCGATTGCCGGGCATCCGGTACGCCGAGCGACGGAACGGCCCAAACGGTCTCGCCGTCGACGCCCAGCGGCTCGCGGCTCGTGGCGAGAACGCGAATGCCGGCGCACGAGACCTGGAGCGTTTCGACAAGGTCGGCGCAGGCTTCCAGTACGTGTTCACAGTTGTCGAGAACGAGGAGCGCTTCGCGGTCGCGCCACGAAGCCGCAATGGTGTCGGCCACCGGCACCCCGGGGTCTTCGCGAACTCCGAGCACTGTGGCCACGGTCCGCGCTACGAGCGCGGGATCGGTCACCGGCGCCAGGTCGAGGAACCATATGCCGCCTGCGACACGGTCCGATACCTCCGACGCGGTCTTGAGGGCCAGCCTGGTCTTGCCGATGCCACCCGGGCCGGTCAGCGTCACGAAGCGATGGCTGGCGATCTGCCGCAGTACCTCGGCGCACTCTCGCTCACGACCGACGAAGCTCGTCGGCGCTCGCGGCAGGTTGTTCGGCACGTCGGCCTTCGTGATGCGATCGTCCGACGGAACACTGGAGAAAGAGGCGCGCTCGCTGGAACCCGCAGCACCTCCCGCCGTGCGGCCGCCGGCAATTCCGCCGGTCGCTGCGAGGTGGAGCTCGATGTCGGCGAGAGCGAACTCGAGGGCGTCGGCCAGCTCGAGTGCCGAAGCGTACCGGTTCCCGGGATCCTTCTCGAGAGTCCGGACGACGATGTCGCTGAGCGCCGCGGGGACGTGCGGAGCGCGCTCGATCGGCGGAACCGGAAGCTCCTCTGAGTGCCGGAGGATGACCGCCATCGGCGAATGTCCGGTGAACGGCGGCGAACCGGTAAGCATTTCGTAAAGCACGCAGCCGATCGAGTAGACGTCGGCCCGCGCGTCGACGTCGTCGTCGGTCGCCTGCTCCGGCGCCACGTAGAGGAAGGTCCCGATGAGGTCGTGCTCGCCGGTGAGAGACGGCATCACCGCGCCGTCGAGGTCGCGCGTTTGCGAGAGCCGTGCTATGCCGAAGTCCAGGACCTTGACGGCGAGGCGCCCGTCGCCGACGTCCTCGAGGAAGACGTTCTCGGGCTTGATGTCGCGGTGGATGATTCCGGCCGAATGTGCGGCGTGCGCCGCGAGGGCAATCTGGCGGGCGAGAGCGACGGCGAACGGAAGCGCGAGGGCGCCGGTCGACTGCAGTTCCTGACGGAGCGAGCGGCCCTCGAGGTACTCCATGACGATGAAGGCCCCGATGCGGTCGTCGACGCCGTAGTCGTAGACCGTGATGATGTTCGGGTGCTTGAGGCGCGCGACGGCGAGGGCTTCGCGTACGAAGCGCTCGGCGTGTTCGGGCTCGTCGCGTCGCTCGCGCATGACCTTGATGGCGACGGTCCGGTCGAGCTGCACCTGGCAGGCGCGAAACACGGCGCCGTACCCGCCCTTCCCGATGAGGGCGTCGATGCGGTACTTGCCTTCGAGGACGGTTCCGATCATTGAGAGAGTGAGTTGACAGGATTCGCGGGATTTTCCGCGGATGAACAGGACGATCGAATAATGCGGTTATGCATGTCCGTTCCCGTAAATCCTCTTCAAATCCTGAAAATCCTGTCAACTCACCATTCGGAAACCAAGACCCTGAAGGAGCAGCCCTTCACGGGCGGTGCCGTGGATGGGGCGTTTGGCGATGACGGGGACGGGTCGTGCGCCGCCGATAGACACGCGCAGGCCGCGGACGGTTTCCAGTGGGACGAGTGTTACCGTCCACGTGGCATTGGCACCGGGACGGATCGTGTCGGGGACGATCGTGAGCTCGGCGCTGGCGCTCCGGCCGAGGCGGATCGTCGTCGTGACCTTGCCGAGCGACTGCGGTAGGCGCGGGTCGATCGTGACGACGCCGCGCAACAGGTCGGGACGGACGCCGAGGTAGTCTTCGTGGACGACGCGCAGGAATTCGGAGAGGCTCCACGCCTGGCTTTCCGCGCCCGACAACCCGATGCGTCCGTTTCGCGCAGTCGCGTCGAGCAGCTCCGGAATCGTCCCGACTGTTCCTCGCTCGAGCACGAGGTCGACCATCGAGTCGGTGAGTGTCCAGGCCAGATCGCGCCGGCCGTATCGTACGAGCGCGGTCGACACCGGGCCCAAGTTCCACAGCCAGATGTTGCCGTTGTGGTACGCCGCATCGAAGTGCCACTTCGGATCGTGATGCCAGGGTTTGAAGTCCTTGTCGCGAGGCGACAGAGACGCGACGCCGTACGGGAATGTCAGTTCGTTGAAGACCTGGCGCAGGACGGGTTCGCCGGCGGTTTTCGTCACGAGCGGCCGCAACGGCACGGTCAGCGCGAAGATCGGATTCGGCCGGATCTGGGTGTCCTTCGTTCCGTCGGCATTCAGGTGATCGACGAGACCACCGGAATTCGGATCGGCGTACGCGATGCGGAACGCTCGAGCGAGCGCGTTGGCGCGCGCCGTCCACGCGGCCGCGAGGCCGGGCTGTCCGGCGAGTCGGGCGAGACGCGCAGATGCATCCAGCTGCGCGTGCCAGAGCGCCTGAATCTCGACGGCGCGGTTGCCCCGCGGGCTCCACGGGACCTTGCCGTCGAGCTTCGCATCCATCCACGTGTCGGCGTCGTCGTGTGTGAGGAATCCCTGGCGGTCGAGTCGATAACGGATAGTGCCTTCGGTGGCGCGACGGACGGCCGGGAAGATCTCGCGCGCGAACTCGCGGTCGCCGGAGTATGCGACGTACTCCCAGGCTTCGCGGACGAACCACGGAGTGCCGTCCGCGGTGTTGTAGATGATGTCGGTCGGTGAGTTGACGCGGTTGGGTACGCGGCCGAAGAGCGGGTCGCGGGGGTCGGTCTTCTGGAACTTCGCGAACGAGAGCAGTATGTCGCGCGCGTCGTCGAACTGTCCGGTGACGAGGCGCAGGCCGGGCAGCGCGATGAACGTGTCGCGGCCCCAGTAGTTGTTGAACCAGTAGAGACCGGCCCAGATGCCGCGGCCGGCCTGTTCCGTGACCAGGGCGTCGCCGCTCGCCACGACCCAGGCGCGGGCGCGGTTGAAGCGTTCGTCGGCCGTCTCGACCCATGTCTCGGCGACGAGGTCCGAAATCCGTTGCGAGCGGGCGTAGCGGATGTCCTCGAGCTCGTCCGCAATCGCACGATTCAAGCCGAAGCAGTGGTCCTCGGTCGCACCGACCGTGATCACGAACGTCGCGGCTTTCGTCGGGGCGACCTCGACCGTGCCGACGAAATCGGAAACCCCATCCTTCATTGGCCTCGCGTGCGATACGCCGACCGGGTACGCGAACGCCGAAACGGATCGAGGAGTCGACTGCGCAAGGTCGGAGCCTTCGGCCGGTGTCGCGATCAGCACCGGAGGAACCGAAGTCTTGTAGCTCATCATCCCGGCGTCCGCGACGGTCGGTGGCGTCGATGCGGCGGGCAGTCGAAGGCGGAGCTGCACGTTCGCCGTGTCATTGGGCAGCTCGATGTCGACGATCAGCGCGTCGTCGAAGTCGAGTGGCGTGATCGTCTCGCGAACACCATTCGGATAGGCACGGACGATCCGGTCGGGAGTCACGAACGCGGTCGCGGTCTTTCGGTCAAGGGGGATGCCACCCACGAGAGTCTCGAAGTCCTCGACGACCTTCCGTCCATAGACGTTGAAGCCGTGGTACTCGCTCGCATTCGGCCCCGACGTCATCCCGGCGTAGAACGCCGCCTGCTTGTTCGTGAACAGGAACGGCCTCGGAGCCTCCGGCGGCACCGTGATCACGAGCCGATCGAGAATCCCGCCCGTCACCGGCGGCGCCGGCGCCTCCGGCGAGCCCACCTGAGCCCGCGCCGGGAGTGATCCGAGGATCACCGCGACGACGACAACCCCAATGAGTCCTCTCTGTGCTCTCCGTGTCTCTGTGCGCTCTGTATGGCGACGCCATTGCCGTTGGCATACAGAGGGCACAGAGTCACAGAGTGCACGGGAAGACCTCATGGAGGCCACATCATCGTTCGCTACGCTCCTCTTGTCACGCCCCCTTGACCTCTCCGCCATATGGCGGCTAAGTTCCTGCCACATGGTCACGAATCGCAAGACGGCCGCAGCCGCTTCGAAGCAGCCCCGCTCCTACACGACGTCGCTCACGGGTCTCCGCCCAAAGAGTCCGCTCCGCCTCGCCGCGCTCGTCCGCGAGGGCCTGCCTTTCAGGACGCTCGAGGTCTTCGGCGAACGCTCCCGCTTCTCCGTTGCCGGCGTCGCGGCGCTCATCGACGTCCCGGACCGAACGCTCGTGCGCCGCAAGGCGGAGGGTCGCCTCACGGCGAACGAGTCGGACCGGTTTTTCCGGGTCGCCCGGATCTTCGGCCTCGCGGTCGGATTGTTCGAGGGCGACATTGACGCCGCGAAGGCGTGGTTCGAGCGCCCTCAGCGGGGGCTCGGCAACGTCAGCCCGGCAACGGCGGTACGCACGGACATCGGCGCTCGTGAGATCGAGCGCCTGATCGGCAGGCTCGAGCACGGCGTCGTCGTCTGATGGCGACGGCGTATCGGCTCGTCAAGACGAAGTTCGAGGCGACGGCCTACAGCGGCGAGGGCGCGCGGCTCTACGGGGGCCGCTGGAACAGCCCGGGAACGGCGGTGGTGTACCTCGCCGGCTCGGTCTCGCTCGCAATGCTCGAGGTGCTCGTGCATACAGAGGATGCGGCGCTTCTCGGGACCTACTCGATCGGCGAGGCGACTTACGACGACTCACTTGCTTCGACGCTCGCGACAAAGGGTCTTCCGGCAAGTTGGACTGACACTCCAGCCAGTCACGAAACGCAGGCCATTGGCGATGACTGGGTGGCCGCACGAACGACGGTGATCCTGAGAGTACCGAGCGTCGTCGCGCCCGGTGAGTTCAACCTCCTGCTCAACCCCGCACACCCCGACTTGGCGAAGCTCACGATCGGTCCCCTCGCACCCTTCCGGTTCGACAGCCGCCTCCTCGGTGGCGCACCTGCGCGAAAGCGAAAGTAACTCCGTGCTCTCCGTGCCTTTGTGCTCTCTGTAAGCCCACGGCAATACCGTTGGTGTACAGAGAGCACAGAGGCACGGAGAGCACGGAGATAATGAGTCTATCCGGGCGTGCGGCTCCCCGCCCCGACGTCTTCGACGAGGATCGAGGCCCAGCCGCCGGTGATTCGGACGTGGATGTGGCCATCCTCGGCCGTGTAGGTGTGGTCGGCCTTGCGGTCGAACGCAATCACCTGGCGCGGGCCGGTTTCGGGCCGGTTGATCTTCGTGAAGCGATACCTCGTGTCGTTGAGCGCGTCGTGCCAGCTCCCGCGCTCAACCGGCAGCTTCACCCACTGCGTGCGGTCGGTGTTGTTGATCACCACCCAGACCCGCTTCCCCGCATGCATCCTCTCGAACGCGAAAATGCCCGTCGTGTCGTCGGCCAGCACCTGCCGGTACTCCCCGACCTGCAGCGCGTCGTAACTGTTCCGGATCGCCAGCAGCTTCCGGTAATGCTCGAGCAATCCCTCGTCGACGACGTCGTCCGGATCCTTGTACGGCTGCAGCTCCTTCCAGACCATTGGCTTGCGATCGGTCGGATCGTCCGCTCCGAACATGCCGACCTCGTCGCCGTACCAGATCATCGGCGCGCCGAGGTACGTCATCTGGAAAATCGTGATCAGCTTCAGCCGGTGATACGCCGCCGGGTCCGGCTTGCGCGTGTCGTACGCCTTGCCGTCCGGATCCTGCAGCCGGTTCGCGGCGTCGAACCGGCGGTTCGGATTCACGATCATCGAAACCGCGCGGTCCGTGTCGTGCGAGTCGAGCAGGTTCTGCTGCACCGCCACCACGCTCTTCGGATACAGCGCGCGCAGGTCCGAGATCTCTTTAGCGAACTCCGACGGCATCGATCTCGGCGCCGAATCCACGAAGAACCGGATCACGGCGCGCAGCAGGGGATAGTTCATCTGCGCGTCGAACGTCTTTCCGTCGAGCATCTGCGGCACCGGGTCCCAGATCTCGCCGACGATGTACGCATCCTTGTTCACGCCCTTAACGAGCGCACGCCACTCCTCCCAGAATCCAAGCGGGATCAGGTTCGGCACGTCGAGCCGCCAGCCGTCGATGCCGTCCGACGGGTTGCCATCGCCGTTCGGGTCCATCCACCGCTTCGTGACAGCGAAGATGTGCTTCTTGAAGTCCTCGTTGAGACCAGTCGGCGTCTGCGCGACCTCGGGCAGCGTGTCCACGTTGAACCACCCCACGTATTCGACCGGCGGTCCCCAGCTCTTGATCTTGTACCAGTTCGCATACGGACTCGCCTTGCCGTTCTTCAGCACGTCCTTGAACGCGTAGTGCTCGTTGCCCGTGTGGTTGAACACGCCGTCGACGATCACCTTCATCCCGCGCCGATGGCACTCGGCGACCAACTCGAGGAACAGCTTGTCCGACGCCGTCCACTGCCATGTCTTCGGGTCGTCTGTCTCGCCCTTCAGCCTCGCGAGGTCGCCCTTCACCCCGAAGTTGTCGTCGATGTGCCGGAAGTCCGCCGTGTCGTACTTGTGCAGCGACGGCGACTCGAACACCGGATTGAAGTAGAGCGCCGTCACCCCGAGCGACTCGAGGTAATCGAGCTTCTCGCGCACGCCCTGAAGGTCGCCGCCGTAACGCCGCTCGAATATGTACTTGTAGAAGTCGCCCGTCTCGCCCGGCGCGCGCTCGAACCACGGATGCGTCCACGCGACCGTTCCAGGAGGATCGTTCTTCGTATCGCCGTTGCGGAATCGCTCGGGGAAGATCTGGTACCAGACCGCGCGGCGCGCCCATTCGGGCGTCACCGCATCTGGACCCGTCCACGGTCCGAGCGCGGCGCTGCCCGACGAACCCTCGAACGCCGAGCCGCCAAGCACCAGAAGACTGTTGAAGCCTCCCTGACCGTCGGGCTCGGTACGGCCGTTCGCGGGGTCCGCCTGCCATTTCCCGTCGACGATGAACTTGTAGAGGTGGCGGCCCGCCGTCAGCGTCACGGTCGCCTGCCAGACCCCGTCGCCGTCGGCGTCCGACATTGGCGTCGCCGTCGGATTCCACGCGTTGAACGTGCCCGCGAGCGTCACTGACTTTGCCGGCTGCGGAGGCTTGAGCGAGAAGACCACGGCGCCGGGCTCGCCCTGTCCGGCACTTGCGAGTGTCTGCGGACGGGCCGTGGCCGGAAGCGCGGACGCGAGAACCGTAAGCGCTACCAGGAATGCGAACGCGGACTTTCGATCGACGGTCATAACTCGAAATATCCTCCGCCAAAGCTCGGGACGGGCACGCGCAGCCGTCCGTCGCGGACGTCGAGCGGCGAGCCGCCCGTCATGTCCTCGGATTGAAATTCATTCCCAAGTACGTCGCCGACGCGGGTTCCGGCCGGGACCTCGTCGTCACTGAAATTGAGCACGACGGCGACACGCTCGCCGGACGGCGGGTGCTTCACCTCGACGTAAAGCGGTCCGATCGCGGCCCGGCGCTCAACACGGCCTTCGCAGAGCGCCGAAGCACTGCGCCGAAGCGCGAAGACGCGCCGCGACGTCGCGAGCAGCGACTCGTCGGGCGAATCCCAGTTCATCGGGACGCGACTTGATTCGTCCACCGCGCGCTTCGGCAGCTTCCCGGCAGCCAGTCCGGTTTCCGTCCCGTACAGCACGCTGATCGGACCGGTCTGCGCCGCCAGCAGCTTCAACGCCATCGCCGTCCGCCGCGCGTCGCGCCCGGCCCAGTCCGCCACTCGCGCCGTGTCATGGTTGTCGAGCATCGCGCACGTCGGCCGAGGATAGACCGAGTCGCAGAAGTCGAGAATCCTGACAAGTCCCGATGGCTCTCCGGCCGCGATGGTCTCGACCGCCGCCGCCTGGAACGGAAAATCGAACAACGTGTCGAAGCACGGTCCATTCTCGCCGTCGAAGCGCGATGCGATGTCGGCGGCATTCGCTTCGGGACCACCCATGTCGTCCCAGTGCTCGCCGACGACGAACAGGTCCGAACGGATCGCACGCAGCTCGGCGTAGAGAGCCTCCCAGAACGGATTCGCGATGCCGTGCACGTAGTCGTACCGGTAGCCGTCAACGCCGAACCGCTCGACCCAGTGGCGCGCGACGTCGAACAGGAACCGGCGAGTGTCTTCGTGGTCCGCGTCGAAATACTTGAGGTCGCGCGACCAGCCGCGCTCCTGTCGCGTTCGCGCGGCACGTATTCGGACGTCGCGGTCCGGATGGGTGGTCGCGAGGTCGTAGCCGTGGCCGCAGTGGTTGAGGGGCAGGTCGAGGAGGATCGCGATGCCGCGGCGATGGGCGGACTCGACGAGATCTCCGAACAGTTCCTCGGCGGCGCCAGGCGTGTCGTCGGTGGCCAGGCGCGGGTCGACGCGAAAGTAGTCCGTGATGTTGTAGCCGTGGTCCGAGGTCGAGGCGAAGATCGGCGTGAGCCAGATTGCGTCGGCGCCGAGCGACGCGACGTGGTCGAGGCGCTCGATGACGCCTTCGAGGTCGCCGCCGCGGCGTCGGCCCTGAGAGCGGCCGGACGAGCCCCTGGCGAAGGCGTCGACGTAGATCTGGTAGATGAAGGGGTTGGGTTTCATCGATTGAGTCGAGTGAGAGGGCTTCGCATTCAGAGCACACGGAGGCACAGAGGACCACAGAGCCGGCTTGAATAATCGATCCTCTGTGGATCTTTGTGCCTCTGTGTGCTCTACGCGAAGCCTTCCCCGTTCCAGCTCAGTGCTTGTGCGCCATACCGTGGCTCTTGACGATGAAGTCGATCCAGTCCCCTTCATTGATGAAGCCGTTTCCGTAAGGCTTCCACTCGGCCGGCAGCCCCTCGGCCTTGATTTGCTCAGGGGTCTTTCCGTCGTGCATCCGCTTCTGCACGAAGCCGATCGTCTCGACGAGCATGCGGTGGAACATCTTCAGATCGTCGATCGTCGCAAGCGGTCCGTGACCAGGAATGATCTTCGCACCGGCCGGCAGCTTCTCGATCACGGTCGCGACGTTCTTCACGTATCCGTCGACGCTCCCTCCGCTGTCCAGATCGATGAAAGGGAACATCCCGTTGAAGAACTGGTCGCCCATGTGCACGACGTTCGACCCTGTAAAGTAGATCACGCTGTCGCCGTCGGTGTGCCCGCTCGGCACGTGCATCGCCTTGATCTCCTCGCCATTCAGATAGATCGAGAGCGACTCGTCGAACGTGATGACGGGCAGCGCTTCCTTCGTCACGGGATCGACCTTGTTGCCCACGACGACACCGCCGCCTTCGAGCCGCCGCCGGACGTTCGTCTGCGCGATGATCGTCGCCTCGGGCCCGAACACGGCGTTGCTGCCAGTGTGATCGCCGTGCCAGTGCGTGTTCAGGATGAACCGGAGCTTGTGGTTCCCGATACCCTTCAGCGCTTCGCGGATCTTGTCGGCGAGCGGCGCAAACTGGTCATCGACGATGAGAATGCCGTCGGGTCCGGCCGACACACCGATGTTGCCACCCGCGCCCTCGAGCATGTAGACGTTGCCCGCGACCTTGGTCGTCTTCATTTCGACCTTCGAAAGGTCGCGCTGCGCCGGCGCGGTCCCGGCTGCCGACAGCACGATCATGGCCACTCCGCACGCGACGGCCGCGCGCACCGTATGTTCTCGTCCGAATCGCATTTGAAGTTCTCTCCCGTTCAGTCTGGATGAAACAGCGGCTAGAAGTCGCCGGAAGGCGACACGTCGAACACGTTGAACTGCCATCCCGGCAGATCGATGTAAAGGGCTCCGTCGGACAATTCCTCGCGCGAGCGCTCGTAAGTCGCGTCACCCATCAGGTCGCGGATCGTGTAGCGCTCGCCTTCGAGCGCTTCGAACGCGTGCGCCACCAGGCACTGCCCCTGTTGCGAGCTGTAGTTCACGACAACGAGAGTGCGGCGGCCGTCGTCACTGCTCCAAGAGAACGCGATGAACTGCTCAGACGTCGCGTTGTCGTGCCACGCCGGATTGCAGTCGAGCATTCGCCAGGCACCGTCACGCAACTCAGGCCGGTCGCGAAGGCAGCCGACGAGTCGTTCGTAGAAAGCGTGGAGAACGGGGTCGACGGGTTCCGATGGCCGGCGGCCAAGGTGCATCGAGACGTGCACCTTGCGACCGGAGAACTGCCCGTCGTGGAAGAACCGCAGCCCAGGGACCATGAAGGTCAGGATCGCTGCCGCCTGGTGCATTCCAGGCGCGAACACATCGGCCGCGCGGCGCTCGTCGTGATTCTCGAGGAAGCGCGCCGACTTTCGCTGGAAGGACAGGTCCGCGTGAAGGTGTCCGCGCACGCCGGCGGTGTCGCGCGCGTGCAGACGGTCGTAGTGGCGCTTGTCGTACGTGTAGTCGAAGCCCTGCTGCTGCAGCTCGTACTCGAGGCCCCAGTAAACCTCGGCCATGAAGACGAAATCGAGACGATTCCGGCGCACCGC
Source organism: uncultured Clostridia bacterium (assembly GCA_964591515.1). Classification (GTDB taxonomy): domain Bacteria; phylum Acidobacteriota; class Blastocatellia; order UBA7656; family JADIYM01; genus JADIYM01. The sequence continues at coordinate 1,002 of CAZQBW010000121.1, read as the reverse complement.
CGTCACGGCTTCCGGCCAGAACGGTTCGTCGACCGGCGCCGAGCCGTCGACGGGGACCGATAGCTCTCCCCACGTCCTCCGGAACACGTCCGGAAGCAGAAGCATCGCCATGTCACAGCGGACGCCATCGCAGCGTTCGGCGACCTGGACGAGGTCGGCGATCATCGCATCCCGTAGTCCGCGGTGCCGGTAGTTGAGCTGGAAGGTGTCTGGCCATCCCGGAAAGTAGGGGTCGCGTCCGTGCGCGAGGATGGTATCGCCGTGTGCGGTCACGACAGGCTTGTAGTTCTGCGGTTCCTCGGCGAGCAGCGGCTCGTCGCCCTGGATGAGGAATTCGGGGTGCGCAGCGACCCACGGATGATCGAGGGCGATGTGGTTTGGCACGAAGTCGAGCATGAGCTTGAGACCGCGGGAGGCGAGTCGCGCCCTGAGCGTGGCAAGCGCCTCGTCGCCGCCGAAGTCTTCGTGGACTGTGTAGGCGCGTACGGCGTAGGGCGAACCGCTGATGTCGTCTTCGGTGAGGTCGGGGAGCGCTCGGAGGAACTCGGCGCGCCATTCCGGGTTCGATCGCGAGACGGCCCGCGAGGCCTCGCCGGTCTGCCAGACACCGAGGAACCACACCCACTCGAAGCCGTGCGCAGCGAGGCTGTCGAGCAGCGAATCGGGTACGTCGTCGAGCGTCGCCATGCGATGGAGCTCGTTGCCTCGCTCTTCGAGGAGAACGCGCGTGTTGATCTGATAGAGGGACGGATACGCGGACGATCGCATGGGGCCTCCTCGGGTTGGGTCGTGGGGATTGTGCGGCGATAGTAACCCAGATCGGCGGTGGCGAAGACACGCGGTATGTCCAGGGCCTCACGTCCAATGCTCGAAGCGCCTTGGAGTGCGGCGTGGATCGCCGCTTTGGAGTTTGGCCTGCTGAGTCGACCGCGGAGCGGTCGAAGGACATAGCCGTGGGTCGCGGGGGCGAGTGCAACGAGCACACGCGACCCGCGGTACCGC
>CAZQBW010000120.1:1259-14216 GCA_964591515.1 uncultured Clostridia bacterium | reverse complement strand
GCGGTTCATACTCGCGGCCACGCGCGAGGGCACCTCTGCTTCTTCGAGGAGCGGAACCGGGCGCTGCTCACCGCGGACCTCATCGTCGGACTCGGAACTGTCGTGATCGACCCGCCGGAAGGCAACATGCTCGACTATCTCGAGTCGCTTGCGAAGGTGCGTGCGCTCGAGCCGTCGGTCATTTTCGGGGCGCACGGACCGGCAATCGGTGATCCGATCGCAAAGATCGACGAGTACGTCGCGCACCGGTTCGAGCGCGAGGCGCAGATTCTCGGCGCCATCGAAGCGGGAGACCGCACTCCCGAGGCGATCGTGTCACGGGTCTACACCGCCGTCCCCGAGAAGCTGCATCCGCTGGCGGCCCGATCCGTCATCGCGCATCTGGAGAAGCTGCGCGACGAGGGACGGCTGCCGGAGGGCATGGTCGTACCGAAATAGCTCGCCCTCTGTGACCTCTGTGCCTCCGTGCACTCTGTATGGCAACGCCACTGCCGGTGGCGTACAGAGAGCACGGAGGCACAGAGCACTCGAAGAACCGACTAGGCGGCGCTCTTCTCCGCCGCAATGCGGCGCCGCTCGCGCCACCATTCGTAGACCGGCGGCAGCAGCGACAGGAAGACCACGATGATGATGACGTAGTGGATGTACTTGTCGATGTTCGGAATCACGCTGCCGAGCGCGTATCCGCCGAGCACCATGCTGAACACCCACAGGATTCCGCCGAACACGTTGAACATCGCGAACTTCGAGTAGGTCATCTCCGCGGCACCCGCGACCGTGGGCGCGAACGTGCGGATGATCGGCACGAATCGCGCAATGACGATCGTCTTTCCGCCGTACCGCTCATAGAACTCGTGCGCCTTCACGAGGTGCTTGCGCTTGAACAGCAGCGAGTCTTCCTTCTTGAACAGCTTGGGACCGAGTCGCCTGCCGATCGCGTAGCCGACGGCATCGCCGACCACCGCCGCGATCGAGAGCGTCACGAGCAGCATCACGACATTGAGATCGCCGCGCGCCGCGAAAAGTCCTGCCGTCACGAGCAACGAGTCGCCGGGGAGAAAGAACCCCACCAGAAGTCCGGTCTCCGCGAATACGATCGCTATCAGGGCGAGCATGCCGCCCCAGCGGATGATCTCTTCGATCGAGGGGATTTGCGCGATCAGGTCCTGCAAGCCTTCCATGAAACGTCAGTCACTCCTGCTTCTCGATGTCACCGCAACTGTGGCGGTCATCGGTCACGAACTCCACGAAAGCCCGCTCCGAACGCAAAAGGCCATTCTAGCCGCATCCTTCGCGGCGTGTACAGGCACGCTTCTCCGTGTCTCCGTGACTCTGTGCCTCTGTGTGCGTAGCTCTTCAGACGCTTCGCAGACGGCGACACGGAGTCACAGAGACGCGGAGATCTGCCCGGCCAGCATGCAACGGCGGACAGCCAGCGGCTATCGTACTCGCGTGTCGAACATCCGCATCGTCGTCGTCGCACTCGCCATCGCCATGCTCGTGGCGGCGGCTCCGCACGCCCCGTCCGCCGTTCGGGCACGAACCGTCACTCCGAAGCTGGCCGCTACCCTCGAGATCGGCGGAACATCGGGTGAAACCCTCCTGGGCGATGTCGATGGCGACGGCAGGCCCGACGTCGTCACTCTGCGCGGTGGTCGCGTGGTCGTCATCAGCACCGACGGCCGCACGATCTTCGACCGGTTCCTCGGCGCGACGAGCCTCGTCAGCGTCGCCGACATCGACCTGAATGGCCACGACGACGTCATCACCCTCAACGGCCCGGCCCGGACCATAGCGGCCGTCGATCCGTTCGCGCAGTCCGTGCGCTGGTCGTACACGTTCTCGGAAGCCGTCTCGCTCGATCCTGCCTACGTCCGCGTCGCCGACCTCTCGTCCGCCCGGCCCGGTCTCGAGACCGTCGCTTTTCCGGATCATTCGCACACTCTTGGCGACGCGAAAGGCGTGTTCATCGACGCGACGGGAGTGGTCTTCGCCCGACCCATCGTTCGAAGCGTCAACGGGAACCAGCTCAATTTCCCTCAACTCGCGATCGCCAACGTCGACGCGAGCGGAGATCCGGAGGTCGTGGTCGTCGGTCGCCCCAAACTGCTCGTCTACCGCTCGGACGGCACGCTCGCCTCGGAGCTTGCGTTTCAGGCCGGCGACGTCGAGGGCAGGCACTACGGCACTCTTCAACTCGCCAATGTCGACGGAGACGCGGATCTTGAAGCCATCGTCATCTCTGACCGCGTGGCGCAGGTCACGGCCGACAAGTCTCCCGCCATAGTCGTGTTCGATCTCGCTCCGTCAGTACGGGAGATCTGGAGGACCGTGTTGCCGTCCGGACACCTCCTCGAATCGATTCCGAACGGAGTTGCGGACTTCGATGGCGATGGAGCCGCCGATTTCGCGGTCAATCATTTTGACGGCGCCACACAGTCGATCGACGTCTTCCGCGGCGGCGGGGATTCTTCCCGGCCGGGTCAGCCGCAGCTCCTGACGCGACTCGAAGGCGTGTTTGCCTGGGACGTGTGGGCGCGGTCGGCCGAAGCGACGGTGTTCTTCGGCAGTGTCGACAGACTTGCCCAGCCGTCGATGTCGTACCGTTCGCGGTTGGTGCTCGTCGACGTGAGACGCACGCCCTCGGGTGGCGTCCAACTCGTGCGAAGGGACCCTCCCGTTACCGCGCGGTATGCAACGAGGCCGCTGCGCGCGCTGGGGCGCGATGTGCCGGAATCGAGCCTGTCGGCCGATCGCTCCGGTGTCGTCGCCACACTCCTGCCGAAGGGGCCCGCGTATGTTACCTACACGCGGACGGCCGCTGGCGACCCGCAGATCCAGTTTCGGGTGTTCGGCGCTTCGCCCTCGGTGATCGACCGTGGAACGAGAACCGGAACGGTCCGTGCGATCACCGCGACCGGGTACGTACTCGTCGCTGAATCAGCCGGAGACGAGACCACGGATTCGCTCCATTTCTACCGCCTGGATCAGGCGGGCGACCCGTCTGCCACCGTCAGCTCGTTTCGCGCCGGCGGGTTTGACGCACAGGCACCGGCAGTGGCGGATCTCGACGGGGACGGCGACGCTGAGCTGATCATCCGAACGGCGGGAAAGCGGATCGTCGCATTCGGGCGAGCGCGCCCCGACGGCCCCTACCTCGAGCGCTGGTCGGCCTCGTCATCCACTCGACCGGTTGTCGACGCAGCCGCGTCGCCAAGCGGGCACGCACGGATCTTCGTTGTCGCCGCGAGCCAGCACGACCGGGCGACGCTTGTTGCGCTTGACGGCAATGGAAAGCCGCTGTGGGAGACACGATTCCGCGACTTGCCGGCCTCGGCGAAGCCCGAGATCGTCGTCGGCGAGTTCACTGGAGCGCCGCCCCGTGACGTCTGGCTTTCGGCTCCTCGGTCGAAGAGCTGGGTTGTCGACGGCGCGAACGGAAGAATCGTCTGGGAGAGTCCGGCGATATTCAGCTATTCGAACAGGGCGGCGGTTGTCGACGCGAACAGCGACGGCATCGACGACATTGTCGCCGTGGGCAACTTCACGTACGGCGTGTACAGCGGAACGGCCGGAAAGCCGATCGTCGGCCCGGTCGACGTGCGGAAGTTGGGTGGCGACCTGTTCGCCACGCCGATGCTCGCGGGCGACGGGACGCTTGCACTAGTGTCATCGTCGAAGCTGGCGAAGGCGAAAGTCGGCGGCAGGCCGGACTGGCAGGTCGATCGGGTGGTCGGACGTACGAGCTCGTCGCTGCTGCCCGGCCTCGCGCGCGACGCGAGCCGACAGGTCTTCGCTCTAGGCGGGAACTTTGGCGCCTCGGACCGTTTTGTCGCCTACGACTACGACGATGGTCGGGTGGCATTCACGACCGACCACGTCCCGATGACGGATGTCGTCACGGCCGACACGGACGGCGACGGCGAGGACGAGTTCATCTTCGGAACGACGGACGGTCGCGTCGTGGCGCTTTCGGCTCAGACGGGCGTCGAGATCTGGGCGATCGACGTCGGAGCATTCGCCTCGACGCCGTCCGTCGAGCGGCTCAACGCCGGCGCGCTCAGCCTGCTCGTGCCGCTCGCCGACGGAACGATCCGGATCTACTCGCTGAGCCCCTGATCAGACCATTGCGCGAAGCGCTCTGGAGTGCGGCGTGAAGCGCCGCTTTTCCTCGATCCAAAGCGGCGCTTCACGCCGCACTCCAAAACGCTTCGCGCAATGGTCGGATGGTTCAGGTTGCCGGCGTGGAAGAGATGGCCGTCAGGAATTCTTCGAGCAGCGTGCCGTTCGTCGAGACGGCCTCGGGCGCAGTGTGCGTCGGATTCCCGGCCCAGTCGGTGAACGTGCCGCCGGCCTCCTCGAGTATCGGCCTGAGCGCCGCTGTGTCCCAGATGTTCATGATCGGATCGAGCATCACGTCCGCCCGGCCCGTGGCCACGAGGATGTGCCCGTAACAGTCGCCCCACGTCCGCTGCATTCGCGAGGCTCTGCACACCTTCGCATAGTCGTCTCCACGCCCGAACTTCTCCATGCCTGTCACGTCAGTACAGACGACGAGCGCTTCAGAAAGGCGCGGGGTCTTCGAGACTCGCGCGCGCCGGCCATTCCAGTAGCAGCCCTCTCCGCGCCCGGCCGCCACCAGCTCGCCGAGGGCCGGCATGTTCACGACGCCCGCAACGGGCTCGCCGTCGCACTCGACGGCCACCATCACGCCGTAGATCGGAACGCCCGTGATGAACGAGAGCGTGCCGTCGATCGGATCGAGAATCCACCGGTATCGCGCATCGTCGGGGCCGCTCAGACCGAACTCTTCGCCGAGCACCGCATGCGACGGATACCTTGCCGCAATCATCTCCCGCAGCGCCGTTTCCGCTCGCCGGTCGGCGATCGTCACAGGCGAAGCATCCGCCTTGGCCTCGTGCGCAACCGGCGTCTGGAAGTACTCGAGCGTAAGCCGCCCGGCAATCCACGCCGCGTCTACGGCGAATTCCACGAGCTCGCGCGGCGTCGGATCGTCTGCCATTCGTCGCCGCTCTACTTGCGGATGAAGATCCGGCGCGGCGACTCGGACCCCGGACCGTTTCGCACCGTGACGAAGACGAGCTCACCTGACGGAAGCAGATCGATCAGGCCATTTCCCGTTGCCGTCAGCCGGGTGGTGGTGCCGTATGGTCCCTCGTATCCGGTCGACCAGGTCGTCGAAACCGGCGTGCCGTTGATGAAGATGACGGCGCGATCGGCCTCCGCGAAGTTCAGCCCATTGAAGTAGACCCCGTCGACAGTCAGTCGATTCTTCTTCGCCGAGAACTTGATCTCGGTGAGCAGGGGGACCGAAGGATCGAGAACTCCTCCGAGAACCGCTGCGGCGTTAGGCCTGGGTCCGATCCTCTGCGTCTTGATCGAGCCGTCGGGCGAACCCGTTCCAACGAGCACGGAACGCATCAGCCGCGAATCGAAAGGCTCGAGCCCCGCCGCCTTGAGCGCACCCTGAACGACCGCCGCCACACCCGTCACACACGGAGTCGCCGATGAAGTGCCGCTGAAGATCGCCGTGTAGGACCGCAGCGGGTCTCCGGCTCCGTAGAGGTCTCCGTAGCCCAGCGTCGTCACGTAGAGGCCGTATCCCTGCACGTCGAGCCGCGAACCGTAGTTCGACGTCGGCGCCTTGGATGCGTCGAGGGGGATTCCGCCTCCTACGATGATCGCCCCCGAGTCGCGCTTCTTCCGATCGAATGCTCCGCCGAGCTCCGGGCTGTCGAGGCTGGCGCCTTTCGCCTTGTTTCCCTTCAGGCCTCCGTTGCCTGCCGGTTCGACGACTACGATTCCCTTCGCCACCGCGCGCTGGATCGCGTCGAAGACGGCCGGCTCCCATTCGGGCGGCAGAGCCGCAATCTCGCGGTTTATCCCTCTTGCCTGCTGCTCGATCTGCATGATGTCGCCGCGGTCGAGGAATGTGGCCGCCTTGTCTATCGCGGCTGCCAGCTTGTAGTCGCTGTTGTTGTCGACCGGGTTGATGAGTCCAATCTCGGCGTCCGGACAGATCCCGGTAACGCCGAGCCCGTTTTCCACGCCAAGCAGCATCCCGAGGCACGCCGTTCCGTGGCTGCCCTGGTCGGCCGGAAACGGGTCGACTCCGCGCTCGTAGACGATCGGACGACGCACCTCGTCGAACGGCAGATCTTCGTGGTTCACGTTCCACGAGTACTGCACGTCGAGGATTCGCACGCCCTGCCCTCGCGCCCCCGGCACGTTCCGGATCGGATCGATGCCGAGTCCCCCCGGAGAGACATCGAGGTAGAACTGCGTGCCCGTGAAGTCCGGTGTGACGGCAGGCGGCGCCGTCGTCCTGGCAGCGGGTCCTTCCGCAGAGAACCGGGTCGCGTAGGCGCCCGGCTCGAGCGGTGCCGCCTGGACGTACGCGAACTCGACATCCTCGAATGACTCGAGACGGCGCGCCAGGCGCTCGGCTTGACCGGGGCTGATCGTCTCGACGTCGACGTACAGCGAGAGGTCGGCGAGATCAACCAGGCCCTGCTGCTCCAGCCGGACTTCCTCGGCCTTGAGCTCGTCGACCGATCGCGTGAACGTCGGCGAGATCGCCAGCGCTTCCGCGTGAATGGCGGCAACTGACGCTTCGTCGGATGGCTTCTTTTTGAGAACCGAATCGATGACGACTCGCGAAGTGCCTTCCCTGAACTTCACGACGACTCGCGATGTCAGACCATCGAAGGCGGTTCGTCCGCCGGTCTTCCCGATGTTGCGCAAGGGAGCAAGTCCCGGCGCCGATGTCGCCGCGGACACCCGCCCTCCAATCGCGCCCGGAAGCGCGGAGAGCGCGAGTGCGAGTAGCAGGGATCCGATTGGTAGGTGGCGATGAGTCATGAACGGGGCGGCTCACAGCATGAGCGCCCTCATGCTACGTCGTCCACGCCGGCCGGTGTCAAGACGGGACCGCCGAGCGCCAACCTCGCGCCTCCGCGGCCCGATGCTGCGATACCTCGCGTAGAACGACCGGGTGCCGGATCAGTGAAGCGGAAGCGCGGTCTGCGACTCCGACGCACGCATCTTCAGGAAGCAGTCGCGGCAGTAGACGGGCCGGCCCTGCGTCGGGCGGAACGGAACGGTCGTCTCCACGGCGCACAGCGCGCAGTTGACGCTGACCTCGACCCGCTCGCGTCCGAATCCCGGTCCGAAGCTCTGCACGTTCGCCGCGATCCGCTCGTTCTTCCGCTGCTTGCACTGCTTGCACCGCTTCGGATCGTTCTTGAGTCCCTTGTCGGCGAAGAACAGCTGCTCTCCGGATGTGAACACGAACTCGCCGTTGCAGTCGACGCAGATGAGGATCTTGTCTTCGTACTCTTCCACGGGCACACCCTCCTCGTCGGGAATGGCTACTCGCGTGATAAAGGAAACACTGAGGTGGGAACGGTCTGGCATCAGCTCACTGCGAAGGCCGCAAGCGCGAGCGCCATCCTTTGCCCATGTACTCCCGGCGTGGGCGAGAGTCAAGCCGATCGACTCACGGTACCGTTGGCAACGAGCCGCGGATCTCCATGTCTTCGTGCCTCCGTGTCTCCGTGTCTCTGTGTGCGTAGCTCTCCAGACGCCTCGCGCACAGAGACACGGAGGCACAGAGACGCGGAGATCCAGGGCCCATAGCGCAGGTGGCTACCACTCCCGGAACCGACGGTCTATGATGATCGGCGAGATGACGACCTTGAACGTCCCCGAGACACTCATCGAGTTGCTGCGTCACGCCGTGGACCGGCACCGCAAGCCCGACGCACTGCGCTACAAGTCGGAGCGCCAGTGGAGGGACATCTCGTCGGACGACCTTCTGACCAGGGTGCGTCACGCTGCGCTCGGGCTCGACCGCCTCGGCATCGCATCCGGCGATCGCGTCGCGATGCTTGCCGAGAGCAGCCCGCTTTGGACGATCGCGGACTTCGGCATCCTCGCGACCGGCGCGATCAACGTGCCGATCTATCCGACGCAATCCTCGCAGCAGGTCGAGTACATCCTCGAAGAGTCGCGCCCAAGCCTGCTGTTCATTTCGTCGGCGCGGCAGGTGCGTCGCATTCGGCCCGTGCTCGAGGCCTTTCCGGACATGCGCGTCGTGACATTTCAACCCGGTGTGGAAGGCTACGTGGACTTCGCGACACTCGAGGCATCCGGTGCCGAGGCCGACGCCGAGTCGCCGAAGCGTTTCGACGAGTTGCGCTCGGCCATCGGATCCGACGATCCAGCGTCGATCATCTACACGTCGGGCACGACCGGAGAACCCAAGGGCGCGGTCCTGACTCACCGCAACATGTGCTTCAACGCTGCATCTTCGGCCGAAGTGATCGCCTGCGGTCCCGGCGACGTGGCGCTCAGTTTCCTGCCGCTCTCGCACATCTTCGAACGGACGGTCGTCTATCTGGCAATCCTCCGGGGAGTGACCGTCTGCTACGCCGAGTCGCTCGAGAGTGTCGCGGCAAATCTGCTCGAGGTCCGGCCGACGATGATGACGGCAGTGCCGCGGTTCTTCGAGAAGGTCTACGAAAAGATTCTGAAGGCGCGCGCGAAACTGCCGCCGCTGAAGCGACGCCTCTTCGACTGGTCGTTGCCAGTGGGCCGGGCCTGGGCGCGAGCGATCGACCAGGGCAAGAGCCCTTCGCCGTTCCTCAGATTGAAACACGCAATCGCCGATCGACTGGTCTTCTCCAAATGGCGTGTCGTGGTTGGTGAGAGGATGGAACGCTTCGTCTCGGGTGGAGCGCCTCTGTCGCCGGATCTGGCGTACACGTTCTGGGGCGCCGGAATACCGATTCTTCAAGGCTATGGTCTGACCGAGACGTCGCCGGTCATCGCGGTCAATTCGCTCGGTAGAAACCGGATGGGAACGGTCGGACACGCCATCCCGGGCACGGAGGTCCGGCTCGACGCGGACGGCGAGATCATGACGCGCGGTCCACACGTGTTCGGCGGGTACTACAAGAAGCCGGCGGAGACTGCCGAGGTGCTCGGCGAAGACGGTTGGCTGCGAACCGGCGACATCGGGACAATCGATTCGGACGGATTCATCGCAATCACCGACCGCAAGAAGGACCTAATCAAGACATCGGCCGGAAAGTACGTGCCTCCGCAGCCGATCGAGAATCTGCTGCGTCTTAGCCCGTTCATCGACCAGGCCCTGCTCGTCGGCAATGGCCGGAAGCACGTCACCGCACTGGTCGTTCCGAGTCGGGAGCACGTGGCTCTGTGGGCGGCCGACGAGGGAATCGACACGACGGATATGGATGCGGTTCTGGCTTCGAAGGAGTTGCTCGCGGCCATTCGTGGCGAGGTGGCGCGACTCACGTCGCATCTGGCAGACTACGAGCGCATCAAGGGCGTAGCGCTCATTGCTCAAGAGTTCACGATCGATGGCGGCGAACTGACTCCAACGCTCAAGGTCCGCCGTCGGTTTGTTGAAGAGAAGTATCGGGACACCATCGACGCACTCTATCGGAATGAGACGCACTGAACGGATCCGCGCGGCCTTCGGGCTGGAAACCGCTTCTCGCTCGACGCGCCTGATTCGGGTCGTGCTTGCGTTGACGCTGATTCCGCTGGTGCTCCCCACGTCCGGGTGCCTCTTCTTTCGCGAGGAACCGATCGACGAAGGCATCGTTCGCACCGAGCAGGCTGACGTCTACTCGTCGACGGCGCTCGTGTCGCTGAAGGTCGCGTCGGTCAAACGCGGAGATGTGGTCGACATCCTCAGCCGCGAATCGGTTCAGGGACCAACCTACACTGAGTCGTGGGTGCAGATCCGCCTGCGCGATGACGCCGAGACGAGCGGCTGGATCGAAGCCAGGCACGTAGTCAGCCAGTCGATCGTTTCGAAGACGGCTGAAATCGCCGGCACTGCGGATGGCATGCCGCCGCTCGCTCGCGGGCGGCTGAAGGTCAGCCAGCGCCTTCGACTTGCCGTCGGACGTGATGCCGAAGTCGCCGCGGTGCTGTCGAGAGGCACTGAGTTCGACATCATCGGCAAGGAAGAGTCGACCTACAAACCCGAGAAGAAATCGAAGTCGCCCGGCGGGTCCGCCGACGTTGAGGAGACCGCCACGGAGGAGGACGCGGAAGAGCCTGAGGAACAGAAGGACGTCTGGTATCGCGTACGTCTCGATGACGGGTCGATCGTGCGAGGAGGCTGGTTGCTTTCACGCTCCGTCAACATCGAGGTGCCCGACGAGATCCTCCACCTCGAGGGTGACGGCCGGCGATTCGTGGCCTGGCAGGCCATCGGCTCGGTGGTCGATCCCAAGCTTGCCGCACAGAATCCCGAGACCGCGACGAGAAATCACTACATCACGTACATGCGGCGCGGCTCGACGCCCGAAGAGGCAGACTTCGAGTGGGTGTACGCCGTTTTCTGGGACGTAGAGAGCCACGTCTACTACTCGCCGTTCCGGGACGTCGATCTGCGAGGCGTCTTTCCGCTTGCCATGCGCAAGGACGGAACCCGGACCATCGTGACCGCGCACGTTCTCAACGATCAGAATCAACCGGTCCCGGTCGAATACGAGACCTGGACTGACGAGAAGGGTCGCTTCAGCCTGCGTCGCATCACCCCCCCGATCAAGGGAGAGAAGGTCGGGCGGCGATAGCTACCCGGTAATGCCGAGATCGGCATAGGTCAGCTCGACGCACTTCGCGAGCAGGTCGACGATGGGCTGCGTGTCCATGTGCATGGCGTGCAGGACAGCCTTGCGGTATTCGGCTTCGAGCTCGTTGTGAACGACCACAGGCGGCCAGCCGTCCCGCAAGGTGAAAACCGAGGCGGCCAGACGCGCTGTCAGTTCGTTGTTGGCCGGAAACGGTTGCAGGTCGCAGATGCGGATGAGTGCAAGCGCAGACTGCTCGACTGGATGAAAGTCGGCGTTGAAGCTGTCAGCCGTGAACCAGTCGGTGGCATTGTCGAGCAGGTGCGGCAATACGTCCGGTCCCGGAGCCGAATGCCCATGGTAAGCGGCGACGGGTGCACCGGTCCGAAGACGTCCACCGGATCCGGGATCGAGCATCCGATTGATGGCGGCGATGGCGGCGGCGTCGAGTGGCGCGCGTGTGGTCGCGAGCGCGCGCACGTGTGCGAGGGCTGCAAGGGCGTTTGCGACGTCCGGGGACGCGCCCGACGGCGAACGTTGCGCCTCGCGTACGTCGTCAATGATGACGTCGACGCCCTTGAGCCTGAGCGCGTGAAAGACGAGCGAAGCGTCGAGCCACTCGGCGTCGCGGTCGGCCCGCGAGGGATCCGTCGAGCACTCGGCATCGTAGCTGGACCTCAGCAACTTGAGGCGCCCGACCCAGTCGTACACAGGTCGATGGGCGTGCATAATCGGCAGTTCGGCCATGCGCCGATGATAACAGCCGGAAGGGACCAGAACCCCGAGCGGTAGCGAGGGGCCGGCCGATAGACTCAACCTTGTTGCGGCGCACGGACGGCCCCTCGCTATCGCTCGGGGTTCTGGTTGAGGTCACGTACACTCCGCCGGTGACCGATCTCGACTCAATTCGACGCCGGTGGCTCGAGAGGCTCGGGCAGCCTGTCGCGCTCGACTTCCCGTTCGCAGCGATCGAAGAGGTCTTTCCGGTTTCACCAGGAATCGCAATCGCGACCGTCGAGATTGGCTCCGGCTCGATCTCGGTGTCCGATCGGCTCGAGGCGGTTGGACATTGGCCGAATCCCATCGATGTGGAGGTCCTTCGAATCGAGTCCCCGATCCCAGAGCGCCGCGACGTCGAGGAAGTCGCCTTCGCCGTGGCCGGTTCGGTCGTTGGCCTTCAACTCGCTCATGACCAGGAGAGGCTGATACGAGCGGGCCAGTGCCTCGCTCCGGCCGGGGCGTTGGCGCTGGTATCGAAGCTCACCGCCGACGTGTGGTGCCTTCCGCCTGAGGACCTGCCTGGCGACGCGCGCGAGCAGGCAGCAATGTGCGACGCGATCGAGGGAGGATCGGGACTCGAGCTGTTCATTCACACACGACCCGTGTCCGCGCGCTCGCGCGAGCCGTGGCGACCGACGCTCGGTCGCGACTTCACGATCACCTTCGACCTGGACGCGCCCGTCGCGATATACCCCGGCACCCGATTCGGACTCTGCTACGAGGGACTGACGTTCGGCGCCGGCTTCGTCCTCGACGCAGGCGCGTGAAGGTCCTGCAGCGTCGCGACGTCGAGCGTGCCCCGCTGCAACGCGGCAATCGCATCTGCGACGGCCGCAGCCCCCGTGCTCGTCGTGATGCACGGAATGTCCTGCTGCATCGCCGCGCGACGGATCGCGCGCTCGTCGTAGAACGACGCCCGGCCGAGAGGCGTGTTGATGACGAGTTGGATCTTCCCGTTCTTCATGAGGTCGACGATGTTCGGACGACCCTCGTTCACCTTGAAGACGAAGTCCGCCTCGACGCCATCCGCCGCGAGCATCGTCTGAGTGCCGCGGGTTGCTACGATCCGGAATCCGAGGCCCGTCAGTCGCCGCGCGAGACGAACCACATCCTCCTTGTCTCGATCGTTGACACTGATGAAGACAGCGCCAAAGGCCGGCAGCTTGAGACCGGCGCCGAGCTGCGCCTTCAGGTATGCAGTGCCGAAGTCATCGGCGACGCCCATGACTTCTCCGGTCGAGCGCATCTCCGGACCGAGGATGGTGTCGACACCCGGAAACTTCGCGAAAGGAAAGACCGGAGCCTTGATGAAGAAACGATCGACAGGCAACTCGTCCGGGAGGCCGAACTGATCGAGCGTCTTGCCCGTCATGAGTTGCGCGGCGATCTTCGCAAGCGGATACCCGGTGGCCTTCGAGACAAACGGGACGGTGCGCGAGGCGCGCGGGTTCACTTCGAGGACATAGACCTTGCCGTCGCTGATCGCGAACTGGATGTTCACGAGCCCGACGACGTGGAGCGCCTCGGCAAGGCGCCGCGTCGT
>CAZQBW010000120.1:0-1159 GCA_964591515.1 uncultured Clostridia bacterium | reverse complement strand
CCCGCGCGCAGCAGCCGCATCGCGAGGTTCAGCGGCGTCTGCCCGCCGAACTGCACGATGACCCCCTCGGGCCGCTCCACTTCGACGATGTTCATTACGTCCTCGAACGTGATCGGCTCGAAGTAGAGCCGGTCGGACGTGTCGTAGTCCGTCGAGACCGTCTCGGGGTTGCAGTTGACCATGATGGTCTCGAACCCGTCTGCCTTGAGTGCAAAGCTCGCGTGCACGCAGCAGAAGTCGAACTCGATGCCCTGGCCGATCCGGTTCGGGCCGCTCCCGAGGATCATGATCTTCCGGGCGTTCGTGGGAGCGGCTTCACACTCGTCCTCGTAGGTCGAGTAGAGGTACGGCGTGGACGACTCGAACTCCGCGCCGCACGTGTCAACGCGCTTGAAGACCGGGCGAACCCCGTGCGCCTTTCGAAGCGCGCGAACGGCTTCCTCCGTCGTCTCGAGCAGGTCGGCGAGCCGCACGTCCGAAAAGCCCATCCGCTTCGAAGCCCGCAATTGTTCCGGGCTGATCGAGCCGATAGTCTCGCCGGCGAGCATGTTCTGCAGGTTCGCGATTTCCTGCATCTGGTCGAGAAACCACGGGTCGATCTTCGTGATGTGATGTACGGTCTCGACGCCCATTCCAGTCTGCAGCGCATAACGGATGTACTTCACGCGGTCCGCGGACGGAATCGCGAGCTGGCGCCGCAATTCGTCGTCCGTCACCGACTCGACGTCCTGGATTCGCCCGGTTTCGAGCGATCGCATGCCCTTGAGGAACGCTTCCTTGAAGGTCCGACCGATGGCCATGACCTCGCCGACCGACTTCATCTGCGTCCCGAGAGCCGGATCGGCCTGCGGAAACTTCTCGAACGCCCACTTCGGTATCTTGACTACCACATAGTCGATAGTCGGCTCGAAGCTCGCGGGTGTCTTCTCTGTAATGTCGTTCGGGATCTCGTCGAGCGTGTACCCGACGGCGAGCTTGGCAGCGATCTTGGCGATCGGGAATCCCGTAGCCTTCGACGCCAGGGCCGACGAGCGCGACACGCGAGGGTTCATCTCGATGACCCGCAGGTCGCCGTTCGCCGGATTCACCGCAAACTGAATGTTGGATCCGCCAGTCTCGACACCGACCTTCCGGATGATCCGCAATGCAGCGTCGCGCA
>CAZQBW010000119.1:0-14244 GCA_964591515.1 uncultured Clostridia bacterium | reverse complement strand
CCACGGTACCATCGGCGTCCTGTGAATCGGCACCGGGTGCCCCCGCCTCCGTTCCACCGACCGTACCACCGGCGTCGTGTTCGGTCGTTCCAGTCTCCGCGGGAGCTGTCGCAGGTCCGACTGTTGGCGCCACGGCATTGTTCGTCGCAGTGCCATCCGGTGCCTGGTCGCCCGGCTGTCTCGAAGCATCATAGGCCTGCCCGGCCGACGTCGCCTTCGACTCTTCGGGCACTGGAGCATTGAGTGCGGACCTGTCCGGCGACGTATACCGCGGAAGGATCACGAGACCCGCGACAGTCGCGAACAGCGCGATGCCGGCCACCGCGCCGTACCTACGGACGAGACTCATCCATCCACCGGCGCCCGGGGCGGCCGAGGGCGGCACTCCTTCACGGTCGAGCAGCTCGCGGGCCGTAGGCAGCGACGACGGCTCTGGAACCGTCCACTTCTCGAGCGCACCGGTGACGTCCTTCAGGTCGCCGATCGTGCGATGGCAGTCGACGCAGCCGACGATATGCTCCGCGACGCGGGCGCGTCCGGCCTGGTCGAGGTCGCCGTCAACCCACGCCAGCAGCATGTCGTCTTTCATTCCGCAGTTCATCGTCGTCTCCGCTTCTGCCCTTCCACTACCGACCCGGCGACCGCATCGGAATGACGCGTCCGCCGTGGTCGTCTCCGCGTTCCGCTCCAAGCAACGGCTCGAGATGCCGCCGCAGATCCAGTTTTCCACGGAATATCCGCGACTTCACGGTCCCGACCGCGACTCCCGTAATTTCCGCAATCTCCTCGTAACTCAGTCCCTGGTATTCCCGCAGGACGATCGCCTCGCGCTGCTCGGCATCGATCTTGTCCAGCGCCTCCACGACGAAGGCCGCCTCCTGATGCAGCGTCGCCTGGCCGTCAGGGCCGAGCCCGCCGTCCTCGACGTCGATCGTCGATCCGTCTTCGCGCTCCAGCGGATCGACCACGCGAAAATCGGCCCGGCGCGCCTCGCTGGCGCACTGGTTGAAGGCGATTCGATAGAGGTACGTCTTGAACGACGCCTCCTGCCTCCACGATCCGCGTGACCGAATCAGTCCCATGAACACCTCCTGAGTGAGTTCTTCCGCTCGCGACGCATTCACCAGCCGTCTGAAGACGTACTGGTAGATCGGCCGACGATACCGGCCATAGAGCTGCTCGAACGCCGCGTCATCGCCGCCCTGAAACGCGGACATCAACTCCTCGTCGGTCATTGCGGGGCCCCCCACGCAGTCACGCGTACTATCGTACACTGCGGCGGAAAGTTCCCGGTCGGCGAAAAAGCGACAGGCGGGTAGTGCGGCCGCTGCCGCACCCTTCGTGTCCCGGTGCCTCCGTGTCTCGGTGTGCGAAGCTCTTCAGACGCTTCGCACACCGAGACGCTGAGACACGGAGTCACGGAGCGATACCGTCAGCCGATTCGTGCTTCGACGATTTCAGCCGCGGCCGCCCGGGGCGTGATGCCCTTAGACCTCGAGAGCTCGTGAATTGCGGGGATGTTCTTCGTTACCGCAGTGATGATGCGCGCGACCGCGGCCGGAATGCGGAGCGAGTCGAGCGGATGCTGCAGCTCGGCCCAGCCCTCGGCGCCGCCGATGACGCCTCCGCAGTTCACGATGTAGTCGGTGCCGACGATGACTCCGTGGTCGTGCAGGTACTGCTCGGCTTCGTCCGTCAACGGAGCGTTCGCGGCTTCGAGCACGAGCTTGGTCCGCATCGTTTTCGCGGTCTCGAGGTCTACCGAGTTCGTCCGCGCGGCAGGTACGACGACGTCGGCCTCGAACGAGAAGATCCTCTTGAGCTCCGACTTGCCGGCGAAGACCTGCACGCCGGGCTGGTCGGTCTCGATGATCGACTTCCCGGCATCGCGCAGGGCGAGCAGCTTCGAGAGGTCGAGTCCCTCCGGGTGATAGACCACTCCGCCGTAGTTGCGAGAGGCATCCGGTAGGTCGCTCGCCGCCACCAGCCTCACGCCGTCCTGCGCTGCAAAACGAGCGAGCGACGCCCCGACGTTGCCGAAGCCCTCGACCGACATCGTAGCGCCGTCCACCTTTTCCAGGCCCTCGACGAAGCCGCCTTCGACGAGCAGCTTGAGCGTATGCATGACGCCGAGCGCCGTCAGGCCGAGCGTGTCGAGCGGAATGCCGTCGGTGCGTCCGATCGAACGAGCGTTGCGCTCGAAGATGATGTCCATGTCGCGCTCGTCGGTACCCATGTCGGGTCCGGGTATGTACTCGGCATACGGCGCGACGCACTCGGCGTACCACTCGATCAGCTCGCGACGCTGCGGCGAACCCTGCGGGAAGTCAGCGGGATTGGCGACGATGGCAGACTTTGCACCCCCGTGCGGAATGAGGGCAGCCGCGTTCTTCCAGGTCATGGCGCGTGCCAGTTCGTATACCTCGCGCGGGGTGACGTCAGGCGCAAAACGGCACCCGCCGATGGCCGGACCGCGGTCGATGTTGTGCGTCACGAGGATCGCTTTCGCGCCGAGCCTAGCGTTCTCGAAAGCGAGAATGTGAAGCGGACCAAACGGATCGACATCGCCTGCGACGACTGAGTCGCGGTCCAGTTCGACGCCAACACCAACATCCCGCTGGGGATTCGCAAGAGCCATGGTCACCTCCGGATCGATATTGGTTGCCGGGGAGACGAGTACGAAGGACGCAATCTTGGCGTTCTCGAGTCTGCACCGGACCGATGAAGCTACCGGGCGGCGAAACGGCGCGTCAAGGACGCCCGAATTCGCGTTTTGCGGACACTTTCTCGACGGGAGGAAGAAGAAGGCGTGGCCGTACAGAACGGCCACGCCTTCCCGCTCAGCCTCTTCAGATCCCGAGAATCCTGTCGACTCACACCCGGCCGTAGATCCGATCCAGGCGTCCGATCTCGCGCCGGTGCACTTCGTTGCTCAGGTACGTGATGTCCTTGATGTTCTTGAGAGTCGAGTAGGCGTGTTCGAGCACGCCGACGGTTCGATCCTTCGAGAACAGCCCCGTCGCGACCTTTGCCGACTTGAGCACCATTCCGATCAGCGCCTGCTGACTCACGTGGTGCGTGAAGTGCAGGCTCTCGATGATCATCTCGATCTGCCGGACCCGCTCGTCGTAATTGTCGAGATCGCGATAGATCTTCTCGTACTGCGCTTCCGTGAACGACAGCGACAGCCCGTCCGTCAGAATGCGCTTTGCAACGACCTCGTCGAGCTCGTCGGTCAAGGAGTGCAGATCCAGCAATCCAATCAGGCCGTGGTAGATCTCGTCGCCCAGGAGGTGGCGGAACTGGCCAGTGAGCTTGCGAAAACTCTCGTTGCGCTCGGTGAAGTCGCGCGCGGAATAGATCTCGGTAGCGAAGAACTCGCTGAACGGACCGTATTCCTCCGACATCCGAAGGTCGCGGAAATCGCGTTTCAGCCGGCGGACCTGAAAGTCCTGAACCGCTGTCTTGGCTTCATCAAGGGACGAATCTGATTGCGGGGTCGCCGTCGTTTTCTTCACGGTGTTCAATGTAGACATAGCCCTGCCGGGCAGGCAACCAAGTTCACCCGAAGCCTCTCAGGCTGACGGGCTTGTCAAACGGCCTGGGTTGCCGCATCCTCTTCGCGTTTGTGTCGGATCCGACCTGTACGGTGAGTCTTCGCCCTGAGAGTACCATGGAGAGCAACGTCGGGATCGAGTGGGTTGTTGACGCCGTAGGATGCGTGCCATCGGCACTCCGTGACGTCCGTGGTCTGCAGACCCTGGTGGCCAGGGCAATCGACGAACTGGGGCTCCGGGTGCTCGGAACTCCGGCGTGGCATGTTTTCGACGGCCAGGGCGGAGTGACGGGCCTCGTCATGTTGACCGAATCGCATTTCGCCGTGCACACGTATCCCGAGGTCGGCATCGCGACCTTCAACCTTTATTGCTGTTCGGCGCGGCCCGAGTGGCCGTGGGCGGATCGGCTGGCCGAGCATCTCGGAGCCGAAGCCGTCGAGGTGCGAGCGCTCGCCCGGGGCGGTGTCTGCGAAGCGATCGGAGCGGAGCGCATCGCCGGATGACGGTGACGCGAGCCAATTGTCCGTCGTGCGGGGCCCCCGTCGAGTTCAAGCTCGGCGCCTCGATCGTCGTAATCTGCGAGTTCTGCAACTCGGCCGTGGCCCGGACCGATCGTGACGTCCGCAACCTCGGAAAGGTCGCGGACCTGGTCGACACCCGGTCGCCCCTGGCCGTCGGCACCGAAGGACGATTCGACGGACAGTCCTTCGTTCTGACCGGGCGCGCGCAGATCCAGCACCAGGCCGGTGGCGTGTGGGATGAGTGGTACGCGACATTTGGCGACGGCCGAACCGGCTGGCTCGCCGAGGCGCAGGGCCGCTTCTACATGACGTTCCCGATTCGGGTGACGGATGCGAATCTGCTTCCGCCGTTGGCGAACGCGCGTCCAGGTCTCGCCGGTCCTCTACCGGGAGCGCAGGGCAACTTCGTGGTCAGCGAGATTGGCGCCGCTCGGCCCATCGCCGCCGAGGGAGAAATCCCTTACGCCCTCGTGCCGGGCGAGGAGTACTACTTCGTCGACTTGTCGGGCGACGCCGGACAGTTCGCAACGATCGACTACAGCGAAACGCCGCCGTTGCTGTTCGTCGGTCGCGAAGTCACGCTTGGAGGCATCGGCATTCGACGTGAAGCCGACTCGTTCGACGCCAGGGAGCGGCGAGTCGGTTCCGTGCGGCTCACGTGCCCGCAGTGCGGCGGTCCGATGGACCTTCGTACTCCCGAGGCCGAGCGCGCGACGTGTCCGAACTGCAACGCACTTCTCGACGTCAACCAGGGCAACCTCACGTATCTGCGGACACTAGAGACGCGATCGATTCCGCTGATTCCGCTAGGGTCCACGGCGAAGTGGGACGAAGGCGAGCTGACGACGATCGGGTACATGACACGGGCTTGCGTCGTCGACGGCGTGACCTACGGATGGGAGGAGTACCTGCTCTACGCGCCACTTGTCGGGTTCCGGTGGCTCGTGCACGACTCCGGTCACTGGTCCTACGTCCGGCCGATTTCGGCCGGCGAAGTGTTCGACGGCGAGGTGTCGGCGTCGTACAACGGCAAGTCGTACAAGCGCTTCCAGGCCGTCACGGCCTACGTGCAGAGCGTGTACGGGGAGTTCTACTGGCGCGTGGAGGTCGGCGAATGCACGGGTGCTACCGATTTCGTCAACGCTCCGGAGATCCTCTCGAGAGAGAGCTCGGTCAGCGAAATCACCTGGTCGCACGGCGTGTATGTGAATCGCGACGTCATCGCTTCGCTCTACCAGGTACAGCGCGAGTTGCCGGAACCGACGACGATCGGCATGGCCCAGCCCAATCCTCACAAGGGCAAGGTCCTGCCGTGGGTCATCCTCCTGCTGATCGCGTTCGTTGTCGGACTGGGCTTCCAGGCGTGCGGTGCGAGGCGCCCGATCTTCAACTCGACGATCGACTTCAAGCCGCTCGAGAACGCGACAGCCACGTCCGTCTACTTCAGCGACGAGTTCGAAGTGAAGGCGTTCGAGAATCTGCAAGTCGAAGTATCGGCGCCAGTCGACAACTCGTGGTTCTATGCGGAGGGCGATCTCGTGAACGTCGAGACCGGCCTCGTCCAGGGATTCTCGATTCCGGTCGAGTACTACCACGGCGTCGAAGGCGGAGAATCCTGGAGCGAAGGCTCGATGTCGAGTGAGACGCATCTCTCATCGCTCCCCGCCGGACGATACACGCTGAGACTGGAAGCCCAGTGGCAGGACTTCGCGAAGCCGGTCAAGGCGTCGGTCCGAATCACGCAGGGCGTGCCGCGGCTGCTGCACTGGATGCTCCTGATGGCATTCGTCTCGGCTGGGATGATCATAATGATCATCGTGAAGGGCAGCTTCGAGTCGAGGCGATGGAGCGAAAGCATGTTCAATCCGAGCTCGAGTGGCGATGACGACTGACGAAGGGAGGGAGTGACGTGTTCAACAAGTTCTTTCTCGGCCTCGCGGCCCTGGCAATTCTCGGTTACGGCGGCATCGCGCTGACTGGCACTGAGTTCGGCGACACCGAGCGTGATTTCGTTCCAGCGGACGTTCGTCAGGCCCCGGGCGGTTACCGCTCGTTCCACTTTTGGCATTCGGGATACCAGGGAGGAAAATGATGACGCCTGAAGCGATCAACCTGTTCGTTTCGCATCTGATCGCCGCACTCGCGTTTGCGATCATCGGCCTGATCTTCTTCGCGTTCGCATTCATCATCATGACGAAAGTGACGCCGTTCTCCGTCCGCAAGGAGATCGAGGAGGACCAGAACACGGCGCTTGCGATCGTGATGGCATCGATCATCATCGGCATCGCGATCATCATCGGAATGGCCATTCAGGGCTGACGCGAGGCGCGCTTCGCGGCCGCGTCCACGTCGCCTGCGCCCGCACGCGAGAAGACCGGCAATGTCAGTCGAGACCGATACGATCACACCCCTGCCTCCGGCTCCGGCCGACGCCACGTTCATTCGTCCGGCGATCGTCTTCGTCAACGTTTTCCTTATCGCCACGTGCGGGCTGATCTACGAGCTTCTCGCCGCCACGCTCGCCAGCTACGTGCTCGGCGACTCGGTCACACAGTTCTCGCTCGTCATCGGGATCTACCTCTCGGCGCTCGGCGTGGGAGCGTGGCTCTCCAAGTTCGTGACGTCCAATCTCCCGCGTGTATTCATCGAGGTCGAGCTCGTCGTGGCACTGCTCGGAGGGACGGCCGCCCCCGTGCTCTTCCTGGCCTTCGCCCGCGTCGGGTCGTTCTCGCTGATCCTCTATTCGCTGGTGTTCGCAATCGGGGTCTTCGTCGGGCTCGAGATTCCGCTGCTCATGCGGTTGCTCGAGAACCGGCTTACGTTCAAGGACATCGTTGCGCGGGTGCTGGCCTTCGACTACATCGGCTCGCTCGCCGCCTCGATTCTGTTTCCGATCATTCTCGTTCCGCGGCTCGGGCTCATCCGGACTTCGCTGCTGTTCGGACTGCTCAACGCGGTCGTCGGGCTATGGAGCACCTGGCTGCTCAATCCGCTCATCAAGCGGGGGCTTGTCGGACTGCGAATCCGGGCGCTGGTGCTCATCGCGCTGCTGTGCGTCGGATTCTGGAAGGCGAACGCCCTGACGTCGCTTTCGGAAGAGGGTCTCTACGCTGACGACGTCGTCTATGCCACGTCCACGCCGTATCAACGGATCGTCGTGACGAAGGGAAAGTCCGGCTTCCAGCTCTTCCTCAACGGAAACCTACAGTTCGCGTCAGCCGACGAGTATCGTTACCACGAAGCCCTCGTGCATCCGGCGATGCTGGCTCATCCGGATCCGCGCAGGATCCTCGTGCTCGGCGGCGGGGACGGACTCGCGTTGCGCGAGATCCTGAAGTGGCCGAGCGTCGAGTCCGTGACGCTCGTCGACCTCGATCCCGGCATGACGAGCCTGTCGACGCGGTTTCCGCCGCTCGCCGACCTCAACGTACACAGCTTCGCGGACCCGAGAGTGACCGTCGTCAATCGCGACGCGATGCTCTGGCTGCAGGAAGTGACGGAGAGCTTCGACGTCGCCATCGTCGACTTCCCGGATCCGAATTCGTTCGCCTTGGGGAAGCTCTACACGACGCGCTTCTACGGGCTGCTCCGGTCGCGACTGGCGCCGGGCGCGACGGTGGCGGTCCAGTGCACGTCTCCGCTGTTTGCCCGGACGTCGTACTGGTGCATCGTACGCACGCTCGAGGCCTCGCGATTTGTCGTACGGCCGTATCAGACCGCCGTGCCGTCGTTCGGCGTCTGGGGTTTCGTGCTGGCTCGACTCGAGCCATTCGAGGTTCCGCAGGCGGCGCCGCCCGGGCTCCGGTTTCTGAACGACGGCGCGTTGCAGGCGATGTTCCGGTTCAGCGAAGACATGGGACCTGTCGAGGTCGAGATCAATCGTCTCGACAACCAGGCGCTCGTTCGCTACTACGAGCAGGAATGGAAGCGATGGGACTAGGCCCGTGGACGCGTCGCGATCTGCTGGCGGCGTTTCTCACGGCGCCGGTCGCGGCCGCGGCCTGTCGCAGCGGCGCAGGCTCGCTGCCGCTGCCGCCGGGAGAGCTAGTCGGGCCATCAGTCGACGTCGGGCATCGCGTGCGCGACGGCTTCCGTCCTGAACCGCCCGCTGACGGCTGGATCGACGTCCCGGTTGTCATTGTCGGTGGAGGCGTCGCGGGACTTTCGGCCGCCTGGAGGCTCGAACGCGGGGGTCTCGCGCAGTTCGCGCTCCTCGAGCTCGAGCCGGAGCTCGGGGGAACCTCGCGCTCGGGAGCCTCGAGCGTGGTGGCGTACCCGTGGGGTGCGCACTACATTCCGGCGCCGCTCAAGGAGGACCGGGCGCTCATCGCGCTGCTTGGCGAGATGGGCGTGCTCGATGGCCGCGACGACCACGGCGAGCCCGTGGTCGCCGAACAGTTCCTCTGCCGCGATCCCGAGGAGCGCGTCTTTCATCGGGGACGCTGGTACGAGGGCCTCTATCTTCAGGCCGGAGCTTCTGACGAAGATCTGGCGCAGTTCGAGCGGTTTCGAAACGCGACTCGCGAGTGGGTGGCGTGGCGCGACGGTCGGGGCCGCCGCGCATTCGGACTGCCGGTGGCGACGTGCTCGGACGACGCCGAGGTGCGGGGGCTCGACCGAATCTCGATGGCCGACTGGCTCGGCGCGCGGGGGCTGACGTCGGAGCGGCTGCGCTGGTACGTCGAGTACGCCTGTCGCGACGACTACGGCACCCGGCTCGAACAGACGAGTGCCTGGGCAGGGCTCTTCTACTTCTGTTCGCGAGTCGGCGCCTTCGACGACGACGCGCAACCGCTCGTGACATGGCCCGAGGGCAACGGCCGACTCGTCGCACACCTTGCGGGCGTGGCGGGCTCGCGCATTCGCGCGGGACTCGCAGTGACCGACGTGAGGGTGGCGAGCGATCCTTCACGCGTCGAGATCATCGCGTACGACGTCGCCGCCGATGCCGCGGTCGGATTCCGGTGCGACCGCGCGCTCGTGGCGACGCCGGGCTTCCTTACGGCCAGGATCGTCGCCCCGATGCGGGAAGCGGCGACCGCGGTTCGCGAAGTTGCGCCGTACGGCGCGTGGATGGTCGCGAACCTTCACCTTCGAGATAGGCCGAAGTTGCGCCCGGGCAATTTCCCGCTATGTTGGGACAACGTGCTGGTCGAGAGCCCGTCCCTGGGTTACGTCGTCGCGACTCACCAGACCGAGCAGGATCGCGGCCCTACAGTCTTGACCTACTACTATCCGCTGACCGACCCAAATGCGCGCGACGGTCGCCAGCGGCTGCTTTCTGCCGGGCGCGACGAATGGGCTGAGGTCGCGCTCTCGGACCTCGCGGTTGCGCATCCGGATCTGCGCGAGCTGACGACGCGGATAGACGTGATGCGATGGGGCCACGCGATGGTGCGACCCGAGCCCGGGACGGTGTGGAGCGACGGCCGCCGGCAGGCCGCGGAGCCGCTCGGCCGCATCCACTTCGCCCACACCGATCTGAGTCGCGTCGCGCTCTTCGAGGAGGCGCTCTTCCACGGTGTTCGAGCTGCGGAGGAGGTGCTCGCGGCTTCCGGCAAGCGCGTGGAGCCGCTCGCCTCATGAGCGCCGTAGCTGCCTCGCCGTCGTCCGTCGAGCCGGCCGCGTCGCCCTGGCTTTTCTCGTTGCCGGTCGATCTCTCGGTGTTTCTCGGGAGCGCAATTGCGTCGTTTGCACTGCTGTGGATCGGCGCTCGCGCGGGGCTGCTTGGAGGCGCGACGCCGGAGTGGGCGTGGGTGCCGTGCGTGCTGCTCATCGACGTGGCCCACGTCTATTCGACGTCGTTCAAGGTGTACCTCGATACGGCCGAGATCCGCCGGCGTCCGTTGCTCTATGCCTCGGTGCCGATACTCGGGTTTGTCGTTGCCGTCGCGCTCTACACGCTGGGCGCGCTCGTGTTCTGGCGGGCGCTCGCCTATCTCGCGGTCTTTCACTTCGTACGGCAGCAGTACGGCTGGGTCGCGCTCTACAGGGGCCGTTGTGGAGAGTACGACCGGCTCGGCCACTGGCTCGATGCGGCGACGGTCTATGCGGCTACGATCTATCCACTGGCGTACTGGCACGCGAATCTGCCCAGGCGTTTCTGGTGGTTTCTCGAGGGCGACTTCGCGTTCGCGCTGCCATCGCGCGCCGCAACGCTGCTCGGCTGGGTCTATGTCGGCCTTCTCGTGACCTACGCCGCCCGCTCGATACGCGCCTGGCTCGTCACGGGAAAGCCGAATCCCGGCAAGGACATCGTCGTCGTGACGACAGCGGTCTGCTGGTATGCCGGCATCGTTGCGTACAACTCGGACTACGCCTTCACGGTCACGAACGTCATCGTGCACGGCGTGCCGTACCTTGCGCTCGTCTGGTTCTCGGCGGCGCGGCGCGCTCCGGCCATTCCGGGCTCGGTCTTCACGCGCTTTTTCGGTCGAGGAGTGCTCGTGTTCCTCGCGACTCTCTGGGCGCTTGCCTACGTCGAAGAGCTCGTCTGGGACCGCGCAGTGTGGCAGGACCGGGCCTGGCTCTTCGGCGAGGGCTGGGACGTCGGATGGCTCCAATTCCTGATCGTTCCAATGCTCGCGGTTCCGCAGATCGTCCACTACGTTCTCGACGGCTTCATCTGGAAGCGGCGCGAACGCTCGTCGAACTGACGAAAGCCCGGGCAGACGGAAGCCCTTTTCGGGAGTATGCTCTGGCAAGAAGGACGCGACCTGGCGCCGTCCATCAAAGCGGCGGCGTCCGTGTTCGTCCCGGATCGTGATGCATAGAGCGATACGGAGGATATCGGTATGCTGACAAACAAGTTGCTCCCACTGCTCCTGGTTCTCACGTTGGCCGGCATCTCTCTGTCGGCGGAAGCAGCGGTCCAGAAAAAGAAGGGTGGAAAGAAGAACGGAGCCGTTGCAGCGGAACCGCTCGTCTCGCCGGCAGCGACGGGAGCCGGCGAGGTGGCGGATGCGGCCGCCCGGCTCGCCTGGGCAATCGATGCCGCGCCGTACCGCATTATCGGCAGCGGACATCCCGGCAAGAACGCATCCGACATCGACAAGCCGGACGGCGCGGCGTTCACGCCGACAGGCCTTCTCCTTGCGACTGATGCAAAGAACCGTCGGGTGCAGGTGTGGGATGTACGGACAGGCGAGAGAATCGGCGACTTCGGAACAAAGTACTTCGGCGGCGAGATAGTCGACATTGCCGTCGGACCCGACGGACTGGTTCTGGTGACTGATCAGACGCTGAACCTGGCCTACGCGTTCACCCCTCCGGCGCCGGGTGCCAAGGACAAGAACGGGCAGCCGGCCTCACGCGCCGACTATCAATTCGCCGGCACGCGCTTCGGGGAGCAGGGGTTCGACAAGCTCGGCGGGATCTACATCGACGCCCGACGTCGCGTGTATTGCGTGGACGCCCATCTGGACGAGGTTCGGCGATTCACGCCCGATTTCCAGGTCGACGCCACGTGGCATTTCCAGAAGACGCGTCCAAATGGCGACACGTACCTCCACGGCTGCGAAGGCATCGCGATCAACGAGTCCACCGGCGACATGTTCATCGCCAGCGAGAAGGACAACATCGTCCAGGTGTTCGATGCCGAGACGGGCGCGTACCGCGGACGCCTCTTAGGCGCCGGCGTCGGGCCGACAGGCGACCCGATCGGCACGAAGGTCTTCTCGGGGTCTGTCGAGGGTCTTGCGATCGCGAAGAACCATCTCTTTGCGGTTGACGAATCCGCCGGCAGAATCCAGATCTTCGACCTGAACGTCAGAACCGTCTACAACACCGATCTCGTGAAGTTCGCGACGCCGAAGGTGAATCGGCACCGCGGGTACCTCGGGTATGTCGGTCATACGGCGCTCGTCGACTTTGAAGACAAGACGAATCTCGAGCTGCAGCAGAAGGTCAAGGATGGAGCGATCATTCCGGGTCAGGCCAATCCGCCCGGATACCTCTGTTCTCCGGATTCGATCACGGCCTACACGGATCCTTCGGACGGCGAGACTTTCATCGTGGTCTGTGACCAGTGCAACTACCGGCTCGCCGTGTATCGGTTGTCCGACATCCTGCACACGCAGGCCGTGGTGGCGGTTGACGATGGACACAAGGCGGCGCCAGGGTCGAAAGGCCACGGCAAGGCCGGAAAGAAAGGGAAGAAGACCAACAACTGAGCGCGCCTGCCGGAACTCGCCTCGAGCGCGGGATTGCCGAATCGACATGGCCAGAAAACCGGACAAGGGGACGTCTCCGACCATCGTTGCGGAGCCCAGGACGATCACCAGGCAGCCGCCGCTGTTCAACGTCCTGCTTCACAACGACAACTTCACGACGATGGAATTCGTGATCGACGTCCTCGTCTCGGTCTTTCATCACGACGAGCCAACGGCTTTCCGGATAATGTTGCAGGTTCACAACGAGGGTCTCGGCGTCGCGGGCGTGTATCCTTTCGAGATCGCGGAGTCGAAGGCCGCGAAGGTCATGCGGCTCGCGCGCGAGCAGGAGTTTCCGCTGCTCTGCTCGGTGGAGGAGGCCTGATCCGGTGCTGACGAACGAGCTCCAGTCGACGCTCAACCGCGCTCTCGAGGCGGCGTTCACTCGCCGGCACGAATACCTCACGCTCGAGCACGTGCTCTATGCGATGCTCGACGAGCGGACAGCGAGCCGGGTAATCCGGGAATGCGGAGCAAGCGTCGATCGACTGCGAACCGAGCTCGAGAACTACTTCGACGTGCAGCTCGAGGCGATGCCGGAGGGCGAGGTCGAGTCGCCGGAGCAGACGCCGGGCTTCCAGCGTGTCCTGCAGAACGCCGTCACCCAGGCACGGAACTCGGGTCAGTCGCTCATCGACGGCGGTCACGTGCTTGCCGCGATTTTCACCGAACCGCACTCTACGGCCAGGCATCTGCTCGAAGCTCAGGGAATGACCCGGCTGGACGTGCTGCGGTATCTCTCGCACGGCATCTCGAAGGGCCGCAATCTTCCGGCGCCACGTCCGTCGGCGCCCGGAGCCGAAACCGAAGAGGAGGGTGAGGACCGCGTCGTCGATCCGCTCGAGGCGTGGACCGAAGACCTCGTCGCGCGGGCTGCGGCCGGAGGCGTCGACCCGCTCATCGGCCGCGAGAACGAGGTGATGCGCACGATCCAGGTGCTGTGCCGGCGACGCAAGAACAACCCGATCTTCGTTGGCGATCCGGGTGTCGGCAAGACGGCGATCGCCGAGGGACTCGCGCTGCGAATACATAGAGGCGAGGTGCCTGACGTGCTGCGCGGAGTGGGTGTCCGGGCACTCGACCTCGGCTCGTTGCTGGCTGGGGCGAAGTATCGGGGCGAGTTCGAGGAACGGCTGAAGTCGGTTCTGGCGCGACTGAAGGACGAGCCCGGCACGATCCTCTTCATCGACGAAATTCACACCCTCGTCGGTGCCGGAGCGGTGAGCGGCGGTGCGATGGACGCCTCGAACATCCTGAAGCCGGCGCTGGCGGCGGGACAACTGCGCTGCATCGGATCGACGACGTACCAGGAGTACAAGTCGGCGTTCGAACGGGATCGAGCGCTGGCGAGGCGTTTCCAGCGGATCGAGATCTCTGAGCCGTCCGTCGAGGATACGATCCGGATCCTCGAGGGCCTCAAACGCCACTACGAGGCGCACCACGAAGTTCGTTACACGTCGGCGGCGCTCGTGGCTGCCGCCGAGCTTTCGGCGAAGCACCTCACGGATCGCTTGCTGCCCGACAAGGCGATCGACGTGGTTGACGAGGCCGGAGCCGCGACGAAGCTGCTGCCGGTCAAGAAGCGTCCGAAGTCTATTTCGGTCAAGGACATCGAGATCGTTGTGGCGCGGATGGCCAAGATACCGCCGCGGTCGGTGAGCGCGTCGGATCGGGACCGACTGGCGTCTCTCGAGACCGACCTGAAGGCGGTGATATTCGGGCAGGATCACGCCGTCGAGCAGCTGGTGCGCGTTATCAAGCTGTCGAGGTCCGGGCTCGGTCAGCCCGGTAAGCCGATAGGTTCGTTCCTCTTCTCGGGACCGACGGGCGTGGGAAAGACGGAGTTGGCCAAGCAGCTCGCGATTTCGCTCGGCGTCGAGTTCCTGCGGTTCGACATGAGCGAGTACATGGAGAAGCACACGGTGTCGCGCCTGATCGGGGCCCCGCCCGGCTACG
>CAZQBW010000118.1:0-14294 GCA_964591515.1 uncultured Clostridia bacterium | reverse complement strand
GGATTGAGCGGATCAGGCGGCTCTGACAGAACAGCTGGCTCAGATCCGCCAGATCCACTCAATCCGCCGAATCCGCGATGCCTCTTCGTCTTCCTACTCGAGGGGGACGTCGGCAAGCACCCGGTCGACGATCGTGTCGGCATCGACGCCATCCGCTTCGGCGTGGAAATTCGGCACGACGCGGTGCCGCAACACCGGATGCGCGATCCTGCGGATGTCGTCAAAGGTCACCGCGTATCGACCTTCGATGAGAGCATTCGCCTTCGCCCCGAGCAGCAGCGCCTGTCCGGCACGCGGCCCGGCTCCCCAGGCGACCCACTCGCGAGCGGCGGCAACCGCGTCGTCCGTTCCAGGCCGGGTGGCACGTGCGATCCGCGCCGCATAACGAACGACGTTCGACGCCGCGACAACGTCCCGGACGGCACGTTGCGTCGCCAGGATTCGCGCGGCGTCAGCGACCGGTCGAATCTCGTCGTCGCGCGCGGCCGTCGTTGCCGACAGGATCCGCTCCTCCTCGTCGAGCGACGGGTATTCGACCGTCACGTTGAAGAGAAAACGATCGAGCTCCGCTTCGGGAAGCCGGTAGGTCCCTTCCTGCTCGATCGGGTTCTGCGTCGCCATCACGAAGAACGGCTCGTCGAGCGTGTAACGTTGACCGCCGACCGTCACCTGCCGCTCCTGCATCGCCTCGAGCAGCGCCGCCTGGGTCTTCGGCGGCGTCCGGTTGATCTCGTCGGCCAGCAGCACCTGGCAGAACACGGGTCCCGGGATAAACCGTGTGACGCGCCGGCCGGTCGACGTGTCCTCCTCCAGAACTTCCGTGCCCAGGATGTCGCCGGGCATCAGGTCCGGCGTGAACTGCACGCGGTTGAAGGCGAGATCGAGCGACGACGCGAGCGACTTGATCAGCAGGGTCTTCGCGAGCCCGGGCACTCCCCGGACCAGTACGTGTCCGCCTACGAGCAGGGCCACGAGCACCTGGCGGACGACGTCGAGCTGACCAATGACGGCGCGGCCTATCGAGGCCTCGAGGGTGGCGACGAGTTCCGGTGCGCGCTCGGCGGCTTCGGCGCGGCGGTCCTCGGTGATTTCCGCTGGTCTCATCGAGTCTTCAGGCCGCGGCTACCGCTCGATCTCGTCGAGCAATGAGCCCGTCCTGTTCTTCGGATTCCCGGCCTCTTCGTAACCCGGCCGCGTCACTGGCCGAACACCTGGAGGAGGACCGGAGCGCATCGCAGGAGGCGCTGTGGCCGCCGGACGCGGCGGCGGACTCTGGGGAGGCACCTGGGACGACGTGTCGTCGCGAAGATCGGCAAGCGAAAGCCGCAGGTTGTGGCGGTTCGTGGCATACGCGAGGCCGTCGTCGAGCGTGACGGCGCCTTCGCGGACCATCTTCTCGAGCACGGTGTCGAAATCCTGCATGCCGTCGATGTCGCCGGCCCGCATGGCTTCGATCAGCGAGCGCTTCTCGGCCTCGCCCTTCTCGATGTACTCGCGAGTCCGCATCGTCGACCGCAGGATCTCGACCGCCGGGATTCGACCCCTGCCGTCAGCTCTCGGCAGCAGACGCTGCGAGACGATGTAGCGGAAACTTGTCGACAGGCGCTGCCGGATGCTCTGCTCGTGGGTCTTCGGGAAGATGCCGATGATACGGTCCACGGTCTTGGCAGCGTCGGTCGTGTGCAGCGTCGAGAAGACGAGGTGGCCCGTCTCGGCGGCGTCGAGCGCCACTTCGACGGTCTCGAGATCGCGCATCTCGCCGACGAGGATGACCTTCGGCGCCTGGCGGAGGGCGGCACGCAACGCGCTCGCGAAGTTGTCGGTATCCGTGTGAAGCTCGCGCTGATGGACGGTCGAGAGCTTGTGCGGATGCAGAAACTCGATCGGATCCTCAATCGTGACAATGTGATACGCGTGGCGCTGGTTGATCTCGTCAACGATGGCCGCAAGCGTCGATGACTTGCCGGATCCAGTCGGCCCCGTCACCAGGACGATTCCGTTCTTGAGGTCGACGACGTCCTTGAGGTGTTCCGGCAGGTTGAGATCGCGGAAGGTCGGGACGCGATTGGGAATCACGCGCATCACGATGGCGATCGTCCCGCGCTGCTTGAAGACGTTCACGCGAAAGCGCGACATTCCCGGCAACGAGTAGCTGACGTCCGCCGAGCCGGTTCGCTCGAGGCTCTCCGCCGCCGCTTCGTTGCCGGCAACGAGAACCTTTGCGATTGCCGCCGTGTGCTGCGGGAGCAGTCGCTCGAGTCCGGGAAGGCTTATCGGATGCAGCTTTCCGATGTGCTCGACCTGCGCGGGCCGTCCGGGGGAGAAGATGAGATCGCTGACGTTGTCCGCGTGGGCGAGCATGGCCTTCAGAATCTCGTGGAAATTCTGGACCGTTCCGCTCGCCGGTGTGCCTGTAGGTGGGTTTTGGGACATGGTTTCGGGAGCGCCCCAGTCGAACGCCGGACGCTCAGGCCGTCAGCGCATGCACGACGATGTTGACGCCGAATTTCGTATTGTCGACCGTCGAGAATCGCTTGTTCGTGTGGTCGTAGTTCCACTCGCAGCCATAATCCTTGTTGCTGTAGAGAACTCCGATCCGGCCACGGATGGTCACCGCCTGCAGATACTCGTGGACCATGTCGTCGCCCCAGCCGTTGAGCTCGTGCGACGTGGCCGGCGGACCGTCCTCGAACCGGAAGAACGAGCGGTAGAGCGAGTGATCGTTGTTGAGCTTGCGCAGCGCCTCGGGGCCCTTGAACAGCCGGTTCATTTCGGCCTCGAAGGTCCGTGCGAACACGCCGTCGACGTCGTGGTTGCAATCGTCGACGAACATGAACCCTCCGCTATGCACGTAGCGGCCGACGTTCTCACGCTCACGGTCGGTAAACCGGACCAGCTCGTTCCCCGAGAGGTAGATGAATGGGAACCCGAAGAGATCGGTGCTGTCGAGAGCCACGACGCGGTCGACCGGATCGACACGGACCGACGTGTACTCGACGAGCGAGTTCAGGATGTTCGACGGCATTTTCGCGTCGGTGTCCCAATTGCCGGAGCCGTACTGGGCTCGCGCGAAGGTAAATGCGGGCGCCTGTGCCAGGACGGGCGTGACGGCGTCCGCAATCTCCGCAAGCGGAATGGCGGCGGCAGCAGTTGCCGCGGTCATCATGAAATCACGACGTCGCATGAGATACCTCCCGGCACCCCGCCTTCGGGGCCTGCACATACGGTTCGAGTTTCGGGCCTTTGCCGCCAGATACGAGCCGGCGCCGAACTTGTTTCACGCGAGATCGTTGCGGGTCGGGGCACGGGCGCGACAGAGCGCGCCCGTACCGTTCAATCCACTAGCGGGTCGCCGTCGAGACAACTGCACCGTTCGGCTTGTTGCGGCGATAGGCCTGGGCCATGCGCTCGGCCTGCGGTACTTCGCGAATGGCGCGCTGCAACTGGGGATCTACGAGATTCGTGACCTGAGCGGCAGTCTCGGTTCCATAGTGCGCCGTCACGAGCTCGCGTCGCAGTTCGGAGCGCAGGTACTCGCGCTCGGCCTCGACTTCAGCGGCAGTCAACTTGAGCGAAGGCGTCTCGGCGACGAACTTCTTGAAGGCGTCGATGTACTTGTCCGTGACGATGAACTCGCCGGACTGCAGCAGATGGCCACCCTTGAGTGACTCGAGACGGAACGACTCGAACCCTCGAACCTGACCGTTCACGGCCTGGGCCGTGAAGGCGAACGTGGCGCCGATCCACTTCGCGAGCTTCTTGTTCGTGTCGGGCGGGAAGGCAACGTCGATGTCGGGCGAAATGCCACCGCCACCGTAGATCGGCCGGCCGGAATCGGTCCGGAAGACTTCCTTCTTGGCCGTGTCGGGCTCGGTCATCGGGCTGCGATGCATGATGTAGTCGTAGAACGACGTCTTGGAGTAGTCGCGCTGGATCAGGCGGCCACTCGGCGTGTAGTACTTGCCCGTCGTGAGAATCAGGCCGCCGCTGTCCTTCTCGAGCTCGAAGGGCGACTGCACGAGACCCTTGCCGAACGACGTCTGTCCGACGATGAGGGCACGGTCGTGATCCTGCAGGGCTCCGGCGACGATCTCGGACGCCGATGCCGACGCGCCGTTGACGAGCACCACAAGGGGCGCCTCGTTCGGCGTCGGGTTCATCGCCGGGATCTCGCCGCTGCGCATTCCGCCGGAGCGGCCGCGGATCGAAAGGATGCCCTGGCCCTTGTAGAGGAAGTCGCTCGAGATGGCGATGGCTTCCTTCACGAAGCCGCCGGGATTGTCGCGAAGGTCGAGAATGAGGGACTTCAGGCCCTGCGGTTCGAGCTTGGCGAGCGCCTCCTTCACCTCGTCCGAGGACGTCGAGTTGAACCCGCGCTGCAGGTGGATGTAGCCGATGCCAGGCGCCACCATGTACGCATTGGTGACGGACGGCTGTGGGACCATATCCCTAATGATTTCAGCCGTTTGAAGCTCGGCAATTCCCGGACGCTGATACTTGATGGTGACCTTGGTTCCCCTCGGTCCCTTTATGTTCGACGACACCTCGAACGAGCTCCAGCCCTTCGTGGACTTTCCGTCAACCTCGACGATCTCGTCGCCGTAGCGCAGACCTGCGCGCAGCGCGGGAGTATCGGGGAACGGCGCGAGGATGAAGACCTTCCCGTTTCGGGCACCGATCGATGCACCGATTCCGAAGTATTGGCTCTGCTGTTCGGTGCGGAACGTCTCGAATTCCTCGCGATCGTAGAAGCTCGAGTGAGGGTCGAGGGTGCGGAGCATGCCGTAGATGGCGGTCTTCGAGACGCGCGGATAATCGATTTCACCGGCATAGTTGCCCTCGATCACCGTGAGCGCCTCGATGAAGTCCTTCGTAACCTGATCGCGGTCGGGACCTGCTGCGGGCACGGCCAGCGGCGTTCCGAGAACGACCGACACGAGAATCGCCAGAGACACGGCCAAGAATCGCTTCTTCATAATGCTCCTGTCACCAGTGCTTTGCGGCGGTTGGGAACGCCAGCCGAAACTATACCGGCACTGTCGAGAAGACGACAAGCGGCGAATCCGATGGCAGTCAAGTGCTTTGGATTGAAGCGATTACGGCGCGGCGCGCGGGATGCCGCCAGTTCTTTCCAGGATATTGAAGGATACGCTCTTCCGAATGCGGCCATGAAAGATGAAGTCGTCGCCGACCCGATCGCCGACTTTCCTTCCCCGAATCGCCGCAGCGCCGGCCGGCAGTATCTGGGTGAGTTCCTTGTCGACGAGAACGTACAGGTCGGGAACTCTGTCTTCGTGGCGGGCGCGCGCGATCCGGAGCGCAGCCTCCCTTGTCGCGGCCAGTCGATCGCGGGATACGCGAAAATCCGCGGGCGGAACGTCTCCAGCGTCGTGAAGGTGCGTGAGCTCGGCGAGCTCCGCATCGAGAAAAGTCATGAACTCGGTCATTTCCGGACCGAGATCGCCGCTCGCTTCGTGCGACGCCACCATCGTCCGTCGCTGGGCGCCCGCCGTGGAGACTGCGCACACGGCCGCAAGCGTCAGGATGGCGAGAATTGTCGGCAACCGTACTTCACGTAGCATGCGCTTCTCGATCCCACCTCCGGTGCGGGGAGTCTAGCCGCGAAATGCGCGACACGGCAAGAATCGGTCAAATGAGCCTCCGAATCCGCGTGGTATGATGCGGCGGTTTTCGCAGCCGCAGAACTATCGGACCCCGACATAAGCCCAGCCGAAT
Source organism: uncultured Clostridia bacterium (assembly GCA_964591515.1). GTDB lineage: Bacteria > Acidobacteriota > Blastocatellia > UBA7656 > JADIYM01 > JADIYM01. The sequence continues at coordinate 8,558 of CAZQBW010000118.1, read as the reverse complement.
ATTGGTCTTCGGAAGAAGCCGGGCCTCCGCGCGGTGCCCGCCAATCCGAGTCAGTCTATCGGTCCTTGAGATAAGAAAACGCCCTGACTGGCAGTCCAGAGTATTGGATCTCGAGATAAGACGGGCTCCAGAAGCCCTGAAATCATGCTTTGGAATCGGTGAGATAGGTATTGGCCTTCGAGAGAAGTCTTATAGGTCCTCGGGAGAAGCAACTATTGGTATTCGGGATAAAACCATATTGGTCTCTGAAAGAACCTCGACACGGGTTCTGAGAGAAGCCGGTATTGGGATCGTGAAGAGCAATCTATCGGATTCATGGAGAAGTGGTATTGGTCGCCGGGAGAATGGTATTTGGGACTGGGGATAAGGCGAATCGGGTACTGAGAGAAACGATATCGGTCCCCGGAAGAAAAAGCGCGTCGTAAGTGCTTCTTTATCCGTAGTTTACAGCCAGTGTAACATGAGAAAATAACTGCATGTAACATGGAGAATGGCAGAGGTGTTGATGCTGTGATCCGGTGGTGAAGGACCGAGAATGACGAAAAAAAGCCGTCCCCAGACGCCGGGGACTCGGAAGCAGCGGGGACGAAGCGGGAAGGACGAGATGAACCTCGCCGTCTTTCCGATCGCGGCCCTTTCGGTGCGTGTCCCGAAGGACGTCAAGGCGCTGAAGTTCCAGGATTCGATTCAGGGTGACGGCGGGAAGATCGTGAAGCGAACCTGGACGGTCCAGGGCGGCTCGGATTGCGGCCTTCCGACGGCCGGCGACGAGGACGTCTACGTTGCGCTCATGGAGCTCACCCGGAAGCTCGGATTTTCGGACCGAAAGGTGAACTTCTCGCGGTATGAGCTGGCCAAGAGGCTGGGCTGGTCGCCGTGCGGCAAGACCTACAGCCGGATCGAGCAGGCGCTGCTCAGGCTTGCGAACGTGAACATCCACGCTTCGAACGCCTTCTGGGACAACGCGAAGCGCAGTTACGTGACGGTGAGCTTCTCGCTCATCCAGGAGTATCAGCTCTACGACGAGAAACCGCGCAAGGGCGAGAAGCTCCGCTCCGATCCGCCGTCGAGCTTCTTCATGTGGACCGAGAGGCTGTTCGAGAGCTTCAAGAGCGGCTACATCAAGTTTCTCGACACCGAGCTCTACTTCAAGCTGAATTCCGCGACGGCTCGACGCCTGTTTCGATACGTCGACAAGAAGTTCGGCCGAGACCACTACTTCGCCATCGACATCTTCAAGCTGGCGCACGAGCACCTCGGCATCAGCCGGAACTTCAAGTACGTGTCGCAGCTAGTCCAGCAGCTCAAGCCCGCGCTCGAAGACCTGAAGGTCAACGGATACCTGAAGGCGTGGGAGGTACGCGACCGCGTGATTTCGTTCCAGCGCGTGCCGCACGACGAATTCGAGCAGGAGGTGCTCGAGGAGGCACTCGACGGGCTGCCGTTCGAGGAAGCCTCGATGACGATCGAAGTAGATGGCGACGACGAGTCGAAGCTGGCCGGTGTCGAAGGAGACGTGCTGGCGGCGCTCGTCGACCGTGGGATAACGCGTCGCCGAGCGGCATCGATCGTACGGGCGCACTCGCCGAACCGGCTCGGGCAGGTTACCGACACGATCTCGTACTTCGACTGGTTGCTGAAGCACGGAAAGCGTCGCGTCGAGAATCCCGCGGGGTTCCTGATCTCGCTCATAAACGACGAGCTGCCGGTCAGCCACGTTTCGCCGCCTCAGGTAGCGAAGACGGCGAACGACGTCACCGACGAGATCGAGCGGCGAAGTCGCGAGGAACTGGACTACACCGTGTTCGTCGACACGGAAGTCAATCGCGCCGTCAGCCGCATGGGCGAGTTGGCGCTCGAGGCGCGAGTGCTCGAGAAGATCGCCGAGTTCAAGGCCAGCGAGAGGGCCGAGGTCTATCAGCGGTGGTCCGAGGACATGTTGCGGAGCCACGCAGTACTGTTCGTACGAAAGGCCATCGCCGTGGAACTGCAACTGCCGGAGTTCGAGGCGTGGCTCGAGCAGCGTCGCGGGTAGAGAACTCTGTGCTCTCTGTGACTCTGTTTTCTCTGCATGCCAACGGCAATGGCGTTGCCATACAGAGAGCACAGAGTCACAGAGGGCACAGAGTCACAGAGGGCACAGAGTCACTGAGATCTAACCTTCCGAATCCGGCTCCGGCGGCACGACGAGATCCCTCAGGTCCGTCTTCAGCCTTTCGATCTCCACGAGTTTCTCGTCGATTGCTCCAAAGACGTCCGATCGGGCCCGGATGCCCTCGTGCAGCAGGTACGCCGCCGATTCGCCCCGAGTTTTGAAGATGCCCGCCTCGACGAGCGTGTCGATTCTCCGCTGCGTCTCGTCGTCGACGTGGACCGTGATCGAGTTCATCCTGTCCTTGAGAGTCTCGAAGGCCTTTCCGATCTGGTCGGGAATCTTCTGTGCGAAGTCCTTGACCGAGGTCTTGAACTCCTCGAGTCGAACGCGGGCTTCCGTTCCCGCATCGCGATGTGCAGGGTCTCCCTTGTGTTCGACCGTCACTTCTCCTGGAACGAGTGTCTTGTCGGGATCCGCCATGATGTTCCTCCCTGGTCGCCGAGTCGTTGGTACGGGTGCACCGCGCGCCCGCCACGATCTCTGGCGATGAGTATAGCCGCCCGTACGATGGCGCGGCGGCGCTCGTTTCTTGCCGCTCCAAATCGACGGGTGATATAACCCGCTCCTTCGCGTTGGAATCGCGGAACGTGCCGACCGGTTGAGGAGAGACGCCGTGCTCAAGAGCCTTCTGATGATCCTGTTGATGACGCTCGCCATCGCTGCGGCGGGCTGCTCGGGCTCGGCGCCCGAAGCACTGCCGGATGCGAAGATCACCCAGGACATCCGCTCCTCGCTCGACGCGGCCAACATCACGGGCATTACCCTGACGGTGACGAACGGGATGGTCTCGCTTACCGGATCTGTCTCGGATCAGGCCACGTTGGACAAGGTACTCGCGATCGTAAAGGGAACGCCCGGAGTGACGACGATCGAGAGCCAGGTTGCCGTCAACGCATCGCCCGCGACTGTAGTCGACCCGACGAACAAGGACAGCCTGTTGACCGCCACGGTACAGCAGCGTCTGCTCGCCGATCCGCTGCTTGCCGGAAGCAGCATCACGCCAACGGTGGCGGCAGGCGTCGTCACGCTGACTGGAACCGTGCCGTCCGACGCGGCCAAGGCGGCTGCCGAGAAGTCGGCGAAAGCCACGCCGGGAGTGGCCTCGGTGACGAACTCGCTGCAGGTCGTCGCTCCGGCGACTCCTGAGGTTCCCGTTCCGGACCCGCAGCTCGAAGAGGCAGTCAGCGCCGAGCTCGACAAGCGCTATCCGGACCTGACGCTCTTCGTTCAGGTGAAGGACGGCGTGGTCTCGCTGAGCGGCGCCGTTCCCGATCAGTCGAAGATAGTCGAGGTCACCAGGGCCATTCACCAGGTCAAGGGCGTGAAGGCAGTGGACACGGGCAGGCTCACCGTGAAGGGCGGCGAGCCCGACGACAAGCGCATCGGAGCGCCCGCAAAGGGCAAGACGCCGTAGGATATTGGGAATCGGAATAAGGCGTTCGGGCGACGACGCCAAGTCTCATGGGCATGAGACTTAGCGGTACGGCACTGTTGGCGACGGCCTTCGAAAGTGTGTGTCCGGACTTCCGTCAAGACCCATGACTCAGTGATCTCCGTGGCTCTGTGCTCTTTGTATGCCCACGGCAATGGCGTGGCCATACAGAGCTCACAGAGTCACAGAGTGCACGGCGCCAGACCGATTGGCGCCTAGATTCCAGTCCCGCCGTCGACGAGAACGACCTGGCCGTTGACGTACTCCATCTCGTCGGACGCGAAGTTCGCGATGATCCTCGCGATCTCGGCCGCGGACGCCGGCCGTCGGAGCGCGACTCGCTCGACCATCTTCGCCAGGTACTCCTCGGCAAGCTCGCTCGTCATGTCGGTCTCGACCACCCCGAGAGCGAGCGTCACGCACGTCACGTTGCGCCGGCCGAGCTCGTTGGCGAGCGACTTCGTAAAGCCGCCGAGCGCGGCTTTGGACGCCGCATAGTTTGTCTGGCCAGCGAACCCCGCCACGCCGCTGATCGACCCGATGTTCACGACGCGTCCCTTGCGTTGCTTCACCATCACGCCGGCCACGTGCTTCGTGACGTTGAAGACGCCCTTGAGGTTCGTCTGCATCACTTCGTCCCAATCCGATTCCGTCATCTGGAGAATCAGCTTGTCGCGCACGATGCCCGCGTTGTTCACGAGCACGTCGATGCCTCCAAACGCCTCCTTCACGTCCGCCACCAGTTTTTTTGCCGCCTCGAAGTCCGACACGTCGGACTGGTATGCCGTGCAGGTGACACCCAGCGCTTCGGCTTCCGAGCGCACGACTTCGGCGCTCTCGGCATTCCTTGCATACGTGAAGGCAACGTTGGCGCCGCGCCGGGCGAACTCGAGGACGGTCGCCCGCCCGATGCCGCGCGATCCGCCGGTGACGAGGACACGCTTTCCGCTGAAATCTCCGCTCATCGTTCTCTCCCTCTCCGTGAAATGTGCATCAATCGTACTGCCGTCGAAGTTCGTCCAGGGCCTCCTGCAGGGCCGCGCGCGCCTGTTCCAGCCCGGCGTCGTCCGCATCGCGCGCGACCTCGATCGGAGGCCCGACGACCGCGAGGGCCCGCGAAAACGGCTTTGGAATGTGAAACCGGTCCCACGATCCGATTTCCCACCGCCTGTCGACGACGAGCGTGACCGGAAGTATGGGATTGCCGGATTTTCGGGCCGCCGCGGCCGGACCGGGCTTCACTACGTAGAGCGGTCCTTTTGGTCCGTCGACGGTGAAGGACACCTCGAAACCGGCGCGAAGCGCGCGGTTGAGTCCGATGAGCGCGCCGACCGCGCCGCGCGTCGAAGACCCGCGAGCCGTGCCGTAGCCGAACCGCTTGATGCACCTTCCCAACCACTCGCCGTCGAAGCTCTTGCTCGACATCACGACGATGTTCCGCTGTCGCCAGAACCACGTCGTCGCGAGAATTCGGTTGTGAAAGAAGCAGTAGATCGGCAATCGGCCCGATCGATAGATTGCGTCGAGGTGCTCGCCGCCGCGAAACTCCCAGCGCAGCGTGGGACCGAGTGCTGCGATCAGAATCTGACAGGCGAACGCAATTACGTGGATGAGCACCCGCTGCTTGAGCGAGTAATTTCCGAGGTCGGATTGTCTGAAGAAATCTGCCGCAGCGGCCGCTCCTTCCGCCGAGGGCAATGGCGAGGCCGGTACGCGGATCCCGCGAGCGGGCTCCGTGTACCGGCCGTTCGGCGCGGCCGTCGGACGCGTGTCTGGACGCGCGTGCATTCGACGAGGCGTCCCGGGGGCGCCGCCTACTTCTTCTCGGCGACGCTCTTGCCCTGCAGGAAGAGCAGCAGATAGTCGCGCCCGCCGGCCTTCGAATCCGTGCCGGACATGTTGAATCCGCCGAATGGATGGACGTCAACGAGCGCGCCCGTACACTTGCGGTTCAGATAGAGGTTGCCGACGTGGAAGTCGGTCCGTGCGCGCTCGAGCCGCGCGGGATCGCCAGAGTACAACGCTCCCGTGAGTCCGAACTCGGTGTTGTTCGCGATGGCGAGCGCATCGTCGAAGTCCTTCGCCTTGATGACGGCGAGAACGGGTCCGAAGATTTCTTCCTGCGCGATACGGGCCCGCGGATCGACATCGGCAACGACTGTCGGCTGGATGAAATATCCCGGACCCGCGTCCTCGGCCTTGGCCCCACCAGCGACCACACGGCCCTCGCCCTTTGCGATCTCGATGTAGTCGAGCACGGTCGCATACTGGCTCTTGCTGGCGACGGGTCCCGTCGAAACTCCACCGACGGCCGGGTCGCCGACCGTCACTGCCTTCGTCCGCTCGACTATTTTCGCGAGGACTTCGTCGTAGACGCTATCGACGATGACTGCGCGCGAGCACGCCGAGCACTTCTGACCCGAGAACCCGAACGCTGCGGCGACGATGCCTTCTGCGGCCGAGTCGAGGTTCGCCGTTTCGTCGACGACGATCGTGTCCTTGCCGCCCATCTCTGCGACGACCCGCTTGATCCAGATCTGTCCTTCGGCCGTTTTCGCCGCAAGCTCGTTGATGTGCAGACCGACGTCGCGCGAGCCCGTGAACGAGATGAACCGGAGCTTCGGATGGCCGACGAGGAAGTCACCGATCTTCGAGCTGCTGCCCGGAACGAAGTTGATGACGCCCTTCGGCAATCCGACCTCTTCCATCAGCTCGACGAACTTCGCGGCGATGATCGGCGACTCGCTCGAAGGTTTGACCAGGACGCAGTTACCCGAGACTACGGCGGCAGTCATCATTCCGACCGTGATAGCGAGCGGGAAATTCCAGGGCGGAATGACCATTCCGACGCCGAGCGGGACATAGAAGAACGTGTTCTCTTCGCCAGGCAGCGGTGACGGCGTCACTCCGTGCGGACCGGCATACCGGAGCGCCTCGCGACCGTAGAACTCCATGAAGTCGATCGCTTCGGCGGTGTCGGCGTCGGCTTCGGCCCAGCTCTTGCCGACCTCGAGGACCATCCACGCTGAGAATTCGTGCTTGCGGCGGCGCATCTCGGCGGCGGCCTTGAAGAGGTAGCCGGCGCGCTCCTCGGCGGGGAGGCGCTTCCACGAGTCGAAAGCCGTCCATGCCGCCTCGAGCGCGCGGCTCGCGAGCTCCTGGTCGGCGAGGTTCACGGAGCCGACAACCTGCTCCGGATTCGACGGATTCGTCGATACGAGCAGCGAGCCTGTCGTGATGTGTTCGCCATTGATGACGAGCGGGTACTCGCGTCCGAGCTGACTCGTTACGTCGGCGATCGCCTCGCGCATGGCGGCGGCGTTTTCGGCAGTCGAGAAGTCGGTGAAGGGTTCGTTCTTGAACGGCGACATCATGGCGCTTTGGCGCTCCTTTCTCTGGAGGCGGCGCGGAATTCCCGCGCCGGCGTGCTGTGTGCGGCCGATTCGGCCGTCGTGCGAACCCGGATTTGTACCACACGCGCCGGTGACTCGGAAACGGGAGGTCGGGACCCGGATTGACGGGTCCGCGGGGGACGACCTATCCTCCATTCGACATGAAACAGCGACTCGACAGACGGCGCGGAAAACTTCTGGCGGTCGCGGTCATGGGACTGACCGCGACGATCGCATCGACGCTTGCGCCCGACGCCGGGATGGCATCGTCGAGCGGGCCGTTCGGTGGCTTCACGGGAGCGCCAGGCGAAGAGACGTGCCGGCACTGTCACAAGTCGTTTCCGCTCAACGTGCCGGGCGGGCTGCTGACGATCACTGGGTTTCCGGAAGCGTACGTTCCGGGTGTGACCTATGCCGTGACGGTGACGCTGGCGAGCGACAGCGGCCTCGTGTGGGGATTCGAGGCGACGGTGCTGTCGGACAAGCGGAAGCGAGCCGGGAAGCTCAGCGTCTCAGATCCGGCGACGACGAAGATCGTGCCGGGAGTGTTCCTCACGACGCGTGAATACGTCGTCCAGAAGAAGGCCGGATCGTACGACGAGCAGCGCGGCTCGGTGAGCTGGACGTTCAACTGGAAGGCTCCGAAGAAGAACAAGGGCCCGCTGACTATGTACGTGGCCGGCAACGTCGGCAACGACAACGAGAAGAACACCGGCGACTTCATCTATGCGTCGCAGGTGACTTCGCAGCCGGCTGGCTGAGATTGGGGCATTGCGCGAAGCGCTTTGGAGTGCGGCGTGAAGCGCTGCTTTGGATCAATCCAAAGCGGCGCTTCACGCCGCACTCCAAAGCGCTTCGCGCAATGCTGCTACGGCCGGCCGACGATCGTGACCGTGATGACCGCGCGCTCGGCGCGTGCCTCGAGACTGCGCCGCTCGCGCTGGAGCGAGTCCCTCGACGGCGCCTTCTGCTTCTTGGCCGTAGCCGGCGCGTCTTCGTTCTTGCGCTCGTCCGCGAGTTCATCGTCGATTTCCGCGATCCGGCCGGAGAGATCGATTGCCGACCGTCGCACGGACTGAACGTTTCCGACGCTGCGTAGCCGCGAGATCGTCCGCTCGAAGTTCTCCGCAGGCACGCTCAACTCGACAGTGATCGTGTCGGCGTCATTGTCCTTCGACCTCGTCCAGCGCTTCGTCACCGACCCACCGTCGGCTCGAGCCGCAGCCGCTACGCGATCGGCGACGTCTGAGGCCTCGGCGCCCGACATCGCAACGTCGGCGCGGCGGACGACGGCAGCTTCGGCCTCGCGCCGACCCGCCGATCTGGCAAGGGACTTCGGAGCAGGCGGAGCAACTCCGCTGGCGCCAGCGGCCGCATCGGGCTTGCCGGCCTTCGAGTCGGCGCGCTCGTTGTCCACGGCCTTGTCTTCGGGAGCCGCCGCAGCGGGCTGAGTCGTAGCTGCTGGCGGTGGCGCCGGAGCAGGCGGCTCTTGTTCCTTCGCGACTTCTTCACCGGCCTGTACTGCCACGGTACCATCGGCGTCCTGTGAATCGGCACCGGGTGCCCCCGCCTCCGTTCC
>CAZQBW010000117.1:0-14373 GCA_964591515.1 uncultured Clostridia bacterium | reverse complement strand
GATCCGTAAAGTCATCGGCAGCACGGGAGTCCCGATCTACTCCATCGGCGTGGGTAATCTCTTCCACAAGATCTACGAGAACCGGATGGGCGAGATCGAGCGGATGAACTGGCAGCAGGCGTTCCTCGCTCTCAAGACGTTCTCCCGTATGTCGGGCGGAAAGTACTTCCCGGTGACCTTCTCGAGCGAGCTGCCTACGACGCTCGAGTCGATCACGAATCTGATGCGCAGCCAGTACAGTCTTGGCTACACGCCGAGCAATCAGCGGCGCGAAGGCAAGGTCCGCAAGATCGTGGTGAAGATCGACGTCGACGGCGACGGCATCTTCGGCGAAAAGGAAGAAGAGAAGGCGTACGCCATCCAGCATCGCGAAACGTACATTGAGCCGAACGACTCCCCCCGAAAGTAGTCGCGATCTGGACCGTCTCGCGGTTGAGGCATACCGCGACGTGGCGCGTCTCGGCGCGACCAACCCGGGCGTACCGCCGATCGAGGTCCGGTACTTTGCCTACGCCGGTCTTCGAAGCACGGTCCGGCTGCGTGACGGTCGGATCTACGTTCGGTTGTCGGACCTCTTCGTTTCGGCACCGGACGAGACCGTCGGCGCGCTCGTGCGGATCCTGCTCGCGAAGCTCCTGCGGAAGCGGGTGCGAGCCGAGTGGAATGCCACGTATCGCCAGTTCGCGATACGCGACGACGTGGTGAGTGCATCCGAAGCGGCGCGCAGGGCCCGCGGTCGCAAGAGGCTGGCGGACCCGGCGGGACGCGTATTCGATCTCGACGAGATGTTCGATCGCATCAACGACGAGTTCTTTGAAGGTGGCGTGACGCGTCCGCGACTCGGGTGGACGCTTCGTGATTCGTGGCGAACGCACGGGCATTACGATCCGGCGCATGGAACGATCGCGATAAGCCGGTCGCTCGACACGCCTGAGACGCCGGCGTACGTCGTGGAGTTCGTGCTCTACCACGAGATGCTGCACGTGGCGATGCCGGCCGAGATTCGCGACGGCCGGCACATGCACCACACGGCGCGGTTCCGGCGGGCGGAGGCGGCGCACCCGCGGATGGCCGATGCGGTGGCGTGGCTCGAGACGTTCTCGAGAAAGAATGGAACGCGAAGGAAGAGACGCCGTTTGACCCGGCGTGGGTGAAAACGAGTAGCGGCGAGCGGTCGCCGGACGAGAATCGGTTGCGCCCCGGTCTCGACCAAACGCCGGCCGTTCGCTGCGACTCTGGTTGCGAGAGTCAATTGGTTGCAGTGGTGAGTGTCAGTGGTTGCAGTGGTGAGTGTCAGTAGCGAAAGTGAGCTTCCTTCTCCTCCAGCACCCCGCGCGGACGGCCGCGCGGGGTTTTCTTTGTGTGGCGGGGAAATGGCGTTGCCGTACAGAGAGCACAGAGGCACGGAGCGCACAGAGGCCGTTGATTCTCTGTGCACTCTGAGTCTCTGTGGTCTCCGTACGGCAACGCCTTTCTGCCCCGCACACAGAGTCACAGAGACACGGAGACACTGAGCAAACAAACCGCTCGACAGCCCCGACCCCCGTCGCTATACTCCGCGTTTGCGTCTATGGACGAATCCTCTCCGTTGAACCTGCAGCACGACGCCGACCAGGCGTGGATGCGGCAGGCCCTCGAAGAGGCTGCGGCGGCCGCCGCAGACGGGGAAGTCCCCATCGGAGCGGTCATCGTCTTGAACTCCACAATCATCGCGCGCGGTCGCAACCGGACCATCCGGGATTGCGATCCCACAGCCCACGCCGAGATCGTCGCGATCCGGAAGGCTGCGGAGGTCGTCGGCAACTACCGAATAACCGGCGCGACGATGTATGCCACGGTGGAGCCTTGCGCAATGTGCGCGGGCGCGCTCATCTGGGCACGGATCGCGCGACTCGTTTACGGGACGCCCGACATTCGTGCGGGAGCGGTTCACTCGGTCTTTGAGATTTGCACGTCGGACACGCTGAACCATCGGCTCGAAGCATGCGCAGGCGTCCTCGAGGACGAGTCTCGCGAGCTGATGCAGGCTTTTTTTCGCGAACGCCGACCGCGTTCGCGGTCCGATGCGGAGGGGTAGTCTAATTGGTAAGGCACCGGTTTCGAAAACCGGCGCGCGAAAGCGCTTGGGGGTTCGAGTCCCCCCCTCTCCGCCACAAGTTCCTTGCGGAGGAGTGTCCGAGTGGCCGAAGGAGCGACGTTGGAAACGTCGTGTACGGGCAACTGTACCGTGGGTTCGAATCCCACCTCCTCCGTTCCGAGTTATCGGGTTCGGACGCCGTGCAACGCCAGCTTGCGAATTCCGCCAGGGCCGAGAGGCAGCAACGGTAGTGAGTACTGGCGTGTGCCGCGGTCTCTCCGGACCCGGCCAGATTGAGCCACGGACCGTCATCGCTCGCCTGAGAGGCGACCCGCGATGACGGTCCGTGGCTTTTATGCTGAAATACCCAAATGGCGTACGAAGTCATCGCCCGAAAATGGCGCCCGCAGATCTTCGACGAGGTCGTCGGGCAGGAAGCCATAACCCGCACGCTCCGCAACGCAGTCGAGCAGGAGCGCCTCCATCACGCCTACCTCTTCACCGGCGCACGCGGCGTCGGCAAGACGACTACCGCGCGAATCCTCGCGAAAGCGCTCAACTGCCGGACCGGCGTGACCGTCGCGCCGTGCGGCGTGTGCGCGTCGTGCACCGAGATCGCGGCGGGCGGCTCGCTCGACGTAATCGAGATCGACGCCGCGTCGCACACCGGCGTAGACAACATCCGCGACGTCGTCATCAACTCGGTCGGCATCGCGCCGGCGCGCGATCGCTACAAGGTCTTCATCGTCGACGAGGTGCACCAGCTCTCGGGCGCGGCGTTCAACGCCCTGCTCAAGACGCTCGAGGAGCCGCCGTCGCGCGTCGTCTTCGTCCTCGCGACGACCGAGCTGCACAAGGTGCCCGACACGATCGCGTCGCGCTGCCAGCTGTTCGAGTTCAAGACGATTCCGCTCACGAAGATCCAGGCGAAGCTCGGCGAGATCGCGACGTCGATGCAGGTCGACATCACGCCCGCGGCGCTTGCGGCGGTCGCGCGCGCGGGCGAGGGCTCGATGCGCGACGCGCAGTCGGCGCTAGATCAGGTGATTGCGTTCTCGGGCGAGACGATCGACATGCCCGACGTCGCCACGGCGCTCGGCATCGTCGGCGACGAGACGCTTTACGATGCGATCGACGCAATATCGGTTTCGGACTCTCCGGCGGCCCTTCGCCAGGCATCGAAGCTCGCCGAAGCCGGACACGACCTGCGTTCTTTCACGCGGTCTCTGATGCGAACGGTGCGAAACCTGCTCGTGACCCGCGCCATTGGCTACGACCCCGAGCTGGTCGATGCGGCAGAGGCGGACGCGGAGCGTGTCGTTGACCTCGCGAGTCGATTCACCGAAGCCGAGCTCGTCCGGCTCTTCTCTTTGCTCGCCGCGCTCGAGCAGGACATTCGGCACTCGGCTGACCCGCGCTTCCAGCTCGAGATCGGACTCGTGCGCATGGCGGAGCTGCCGCGGCTTCGACCGCTGGACGAGATCATCGACCGGCTCACGAAGCTCGAAGCCAGACTGACCGGCGACGCTGGGAACACAGCGCCGTCCGCGTCAATGCGACCCGTGTCGGCCGCTCCGCCACCCGCGCCCAGGCCTGCTACTCCGTCCCGAACGACGGCTCCAGCTCGTGCCGCGGCCGCGCCCTCAACGTTGCCGACTCCGGCTCCGGCTCCGGCGAGTCCGCCGGACCCGCAACGATTGGCCTCCGACGAAGGACCGCAGGAGCCGCCGGGGTTCTTCGACGACGGGCCGTCGCCGGAACACGAGCCGGAGCCATTGGCGCCGCCGCGCCGTGCGCCGACACCTCCGCGAAAGGCGGCCGGTGCAAAGGCGTCCACGCCCGTGCCGGCATCTGCGACTCCATCCGGGCCACTCGACGGCGACGCCGCCGTCCGCGAAATCCGATCTCGCCTCGAGGCGCAGAACAAGATGATGCTGCTGACGGCGATCGATGCCGCCGTGTCGATGGCAGTCGACGGAAATCGGCTGGTGCTGACCTACGACGCCGTCTCCGCGGTGCACGGTCGAACGGTCGAGCTCTCGAAGTCCTTTCTGGAATCGGTGGCGAGCGACGTCGTCGGAAAGGCCGTCCGGCTCGCTGTGGCCGTCGGCGCCGCCGATGCCGCGACTGCCGCCGGAGCGGAGCCTTCGCCGGCGACGCAGGCCGCACTCCAGGACCCGGCGGTCCAGGGGCTGCTCGAGGCCTTTCAGGGGCAACTCATCCGCGTGGACCCGCCCGAGGGCGAGTCCGAACCGTGAACCCGCCGCCGGTCTTCCGGCGGCCGACCCCTCGGGCGCGAGCGCGAGGAAAGGACGAACGAACGTCATGAACATCCCCGGATTCCCCGGCGGTCTCGACTTTGCCGAGATGATGAAGCAGGCGCAGGAAATGCAGGAGAAGATGCAGCGCGAGATGGATCAGATCCGCGTCGACGCGACCGTCGGCGGCGGAATGGTCACGGTGCTGATGTCGGGAACCAAGGACCTGCTCGAGGTGAAGATCGATGCCGAGATGCTCAAGAACGCCGATGTCGAGATGCTGCAGGACATGATCGTCGCTGCCGTGAACGAGGCCGGTCGAAAAGTCGACGAAAAGCTGAAGGGCCAGCTCGGGGCAATGATGCCGCCGGGAATGGGGCTGTAGCCGGATGCTCGACTACGCCGAACCGATCGTCAAACTGATCGACGAGCTGAAGCGCCTGCCCGGTGTCGGCGGGAAATCGGCGCAGCGGATCGCGTTTCACCTGCTGCGGATCGAGCCTTCCCAGATCGAGCGGCTCGTCGGCGCGATCCACGAGGTTCGCGACAAGATCGTGCTCTGTTCGGTCTGCAACAACATCACGGACGTCGATCCGTGCAGGTACTGCACGAGTCCGGCGCGCGACCGCTCTGTGATCCTCGTGGTCGAAGAGCCGCACAACCTCGTCACGGTTGAGAAAACGCGCGAATTCCGCGGTCTCTTCCACGTGCTGCATGGATCGCTTTCGCCGTTGCGGGGCGTCGGGCCGGACGACATCCGGATCCGCGGCCTGCTCGAGCGGCTGCGTACCGACGAAGTGAAGGAAGTGATCCTCGCGACGAATCCGAACACGGAAGGCGAGGCGACGGCGAACTACATCTCGCGACTGATTCGACCGCTCGGCATAAAGGTCACGCGCATCGGCATGGGCGTCCCGGTGGGATCGGACCTCGAGTACACCGACGAGGTCACGATGCACAAGTCGCTGCAGAACCGAACGGAGATGTAAGAGGGAGAGTGGGCAGAATTTACGGGATTTGAAGATGATTGCAGGACAACATCAGAATTCGCCAATGATTCTGATGTCCCGGTAATCCTCTTCAAATCCCGTAAATTCTGCCCACTCTCCCTCCTTATTCCACCCGGAAGTTGGCAGAGCCGTCGGCGACGGGCTTGCCGGCTGCCGGATCGATGACGATCACACGGACGACGTAGGCGCCCGGCTCGAGTCCGGCAACGGGAATCGTCGGCGCGAAGGCAGTGAGTCCCGACGCGTCGGTCTTCGGCAGCGCGGTCGGCTGCGAGGCATTGACGACCTTGCCGTCCTTAACGAACTCCATCTTCACCTGGTACGCCGCCGACGGCGCGCCGTAGAACCTGAAGTACACGACGAGGTTCTCGCCCCGCGCCTTCACCCACTTGCCGACCGGGTTCGGCAGGATGCGCGTCGTGCCCTCGAAGACGAACGGGTCGCTCGCCAGCCGTTCACGCTCTCCGACCGGTATGGCCCCGACGTCGCGGCTGAGCACTATGCTGCTGATCGTCGGCGCGCCGGCCACGAGTGGCGGCAGGACCATCGACCGGTCGATGACCGTGCCCTTCCGTCCGTTCGGATCGTAGAGGGCGATCGCGACCTTGTAGGCGCCAGGAGGCAACACGACGGGCTGCGAGAACGTGTTGAGCAACTCGAGCTGGCGGAACTCCTCGACCTTGTCCTTTTCCGAGCGGTAGAGAAACGATCGGCTGACCTTGGCCACGATGACGTTCTTCGAGTCACGGACGATGGCGATCGCATCAAGCTCGAAATCGACGGGCGGCGGCGTCTTCGCGCCCTTTTCGGCTTCACGCTCGAACGGTGCAAGCGCCGAGCCATTGATGTGCATCACGATCGGCACGGTCCACGACTGGCCCGTGCGGAACCGCTCGGTTCGGAGCATCACCGGCAGCTCGGCAGGGCGCGTGCCAGGCTGAGTCGCGGCAAGCATCTCGAGCACGGGCTGTTCGAACGGCAGCAGTACGTCGTCGCCGCCGCCCGGCGTCGCGAAGTAGCCCTTGCGGGTCCGGACGTCGACGCCCTTGCGCGAGACCTTCACCTCGACCGGCCGGAACTTTCCGTCGGTCTCGGTGTTCTTCGCCGCGTACGAGAGAGCGTAGTAGGAACGCAGGTCGTTCGACACCGTCTGGAAGCCCTTGCCGAGGTCGTTCGTGTTGCGGACGGCTACGCCGCCCGTCTCGACCGCCAGGCGGCTCAGCGCGGCGTTGCCGCCCGATCGCACCGAGTTCTCGGCGCGTCCGATGGCAGAGTTGCCGGTCGCGTCGACGAGCGTGCGGTCGCCGCGATTGGCCAGGGTCGGGCCGCCTCCGGCCGCCGCCGTGCTCGCGCCAGGGGCTTCGAGCCGCGTCTGGCCGATGCTTCGCAGTCCGGCCGCGTCTACCGTGTAGAACGAGAAGTTGTTGCGGTTCGCTGTGCCGAGCACCGCGTCAAAGGTCCCCTGGACGGTGCTGTTGACGGCGAAGCCCTCGGAATAGAGCAGCACGGCCTTGCGACCCGGAATCCGGCTGTAGACCTTCATCAGCGCAAGCAGGCTCTGCACGAGCGCGATGGCGCTGAACTGGTCCACGAGGTTGTCGAAGGTCCGGTTCACGTCGGCGCCGAAAGCGTCGAGCGAGCTGATCGCTTCTCCGAGTGAAGCACCGCCAGCCGCCGGGTCGACTGCGACGTTGCCCGTGACGGCCTGGTCGAACGAGATGTCGGCACGGGTCGCATTTCGATCCGATGTCGAGAGCGTAATGACGTTGCCGCTGGTGTCGGTCGCGATGCCGACGGCAGTCAGCAGCTTTGACTTGCTGTTGGTGAAGTTCTGGACCATCAGGAGCCGGCTGCCGGCGACGAATACGGCCATCAGGTCGTTCGGGCCTAGCTTCTCGTTGATGAACTTGACCGCGGCGCTCGAGGTTTCCTTCAGGTCGAACTGATCGAGGGTCGTGCGATCGACGACGAGGATCAGAAAGTTGAAGCCTCGAAACGGCGAAAGCTCGATGCTGACGGGAGCCTTGGCCGCCGGTGCGGCAGCGTCGGCGCGCCCCGGCTGAACGAGAGCGAAGGACGTGACTTCCTGCGGAACGCCCGCTTCGACGACCTGGACTTCGTCGGCGCGCAGGTCAGTGACGGGGTTGCCCTTGCCGTCGGTGACGATCACGTCGAGAAGGACTTCGGCGGTCGACAGGCGGATTTCGTCTTCCTTGTCCTGGGCGGATGCGGTCGGGAGTGAACCGAGTGCGACCGCGGCCGTGACGACTGCCGCCAGGAGTGCGTTGAACCTCTTCATGGATGAGTGCCTCTGCTGAGATGAAAATGGGAACAGGAAGCCTACCGCAGAACGGCTGGCCTTCGCATGGGTGCATGGGGATGTGGTTCTCTCTAGCGTCTTGGCGCCTTTGCGAGTCCTTTGCGTCTTTGCGAGTAACCTGCCTCGCGTCGGCGCTTTTCTCGCAAAGACGCAGAGGACTCGCAAAGACGCCAAGGCAGGACACACAGCCACCAAACGAAGAGTTGGACGCCCGACGGACGCGGGAAGTATGATTTTCTCCCCTTGAGTTCCTCGAATCGGAGTCTCGTCCATGACCAAGTCACTTCGCCGTGTCGGCGCGACGGTCGCGCTCCTCGCCCTGCTGAACGCCTCACTGGCGGCCGCTGCCCCGATGACTCGCAATTCGGGCGTCGATCGTGAAACGGGCCGCGTGACCGACCTGTTGTCAGCGTACGAGCGAGTCGACCTCGATGCGTCCGACGCGATCCGTCGCGTCCGCGCCGGCGAACCGCTTCACATCGCGACGCCGACGCTTGCGTTCGACGTCCGGCTCGTCGAGAACGACATCCGGTCTGCAGACTGCGTCGTTCAGGTCACGCACGCCGGCGGAGTCGTCGAGCGGCTCGACCCGGGCCCGGTCACGACGTACCGTGGAACGGTCGACGGGATGCCGGGCGCCGAAGCGCGCTTTACGATCGACGAGGACGGAGTCGAGGGGGTCATTCTCACCGACGACGCGTGGTGGTTCGTCGAGCCCGAGACCTCAGACCTCGCGAAGCAGGGCGGTCGCGGCTCTCACGTCGTCTACTCCAGCGGAGACGTGCTGCCGCAGGCTGGTGGAATGTGCGGAACGACGCAGGCACACGAGCTCGGGAGCGAGATCGAGCGGCTCGGCGGCGGCGACAAGGCGCAGGGCGGATTGCCGCCGCTTCCGCCTCGAACCGAGCTGGCGACGGAGGCAGACTACGACTACTTCCGCGTGCTCGACGGCGTGCAGAAGGCCAACAACGAGATTGCCTCGATCATCAATCAGGTCGACGGCGTCTATCAGAAGCAGCTCGGGGTGTCGTTCGAGATCGTCTACCAGAATGTCTGGGACACGCGTGACGATCCGTACGACTCCACGGACGCGGGTCAGCGCCTGAACGAGTTCCGGAGCTACTGGAACAGCAACCAGGCCGGGGTCCGGCGCGACCTCGCGCACCTCTGGACGGGGACGCCGGTCGACGGCAACGTGCTGGGCGTCGCGTACGTCGGTGTCATCTGCTCGGCGTCGTCGGCGAGCTACGGCCTGTCGGCTTATCTCGGGAACGCACCGGGCAAGTTCATCCTGTCGGCGCACGAGATCGGGCACAACTTCGGCGGACTTCATCCGGATCAGCAGAGCCCGCCACGGACGGAGTGCGACAACACGATAATGCAGAGCTTCGTCGGCTCGGGGTTCAAGTTCTGCCGGTACTCGCGAGATCAGATCGCGAATCAACTGTCGTCGAGCTCCGCGTGTCTGAGGAACAATCGCACGCCGGTTTCTGCGGCTGGACCGGATCGATTTGCCGGTCAGGGCGACAACGTGACGCTCGTGGGAGGAGGCAGTACGGATGCGGACGGAGACGTGCTCACGTACAGGTGGGCGCAGACGTCGGGACCGTCGGTGACGTTGAACGGCTCCGCGACGGCGACGGCCACGTTTGCGGCGCCGTCGGTCGGTTCCGAGACGGCGCTGTCCTTCACGCTGACGACGACCGACGGCCGCGGAGGGACGGATCAGGACGACGTCGCCGTGACGATCGTTCCGGGTGAGCTGCCCGGAATCGCGATCTCGTCGCCGGCTGGCGGGGCGGCGCTCAAGGTCGGCAAGAACCTGAAGATCCGGTTTGCGGTCGAAGCGCCGCTAACGGGGACCGTTCACATCGAGCTTTCGCGCAACGGCGGATCGACGTTCGAGACCATTGCCGACGGTGTGGCGGCGACGTCCGGACGCTGGAAGTGGAGGATCACGGGGCCGAGGACGTCAGCGGCGCTCGTGCGGATCACGAGCACGTCGGATGGACGGTCGCAGGGGTTCTCCGCGGTGTTTACGATTGAGTAGATCCACGGAACGCTCCGGTCGGACGGAGGGCCGAGCATTGGCCCTCGTCTCGGCTGTGCTCCTGCTCGCATCGACGGTTCCGATCTCGGGCTGTCTCACGGACGACGACCTAGGCGCCTGGACGGCGCTGTCGACGAAGCAGTTCGCGGTCCCGCTCGCTCCCGGCACGACGACCGTCGAGGTCCGCGACACGCGCGACGGCTGGGTCGAAAGGGTAACGGTCGAGTCGGACGGCCGTGCGGTCACGGACGGAATCAAGCTCGAGCCGCTGCAGCCCGCACAGTCCAGGACGCTTTCGGACGAAGATGCGGCGTATCTGCGCGGCGACGCGGCCTATCCGATTCCGACGACTGGCGCGGCTCTGGACAGGGCATTGGCACTCAACGCGTGGGTGGGGCAACGTGTTGAACGGCTCAGGTTGTCACAATCCGTCGCGCCTTCCAGCGACGAAACGGACGCCGGCCCGCCGTCCGGTCCGGCTGGCGGCACTCGCCCAGTCGCGGATTTCCTTCGACCTGCTGCACCTTCGCGCCCCAGGGAAGGCGAGCCGCCGATAGACTCCGACAACGCGTGCGAAGTCCTCCGCAGCATCGCAGACGGCGCACGCTCGAACTGCCGTTCGTACGCGACCATTTTCTGCGACGCCGCGACGTTGGCCGGTCTGACGGTTCGTCGCGTCGACATGGCCGTCCGATACGGTTCGCCACTCGAAGGCCACAGTCTCGACGAAGTCTGGTCACCCGAACTCGCCAAGTGGATCGTCGTTGACCCGCTCTTCCAGGCGATGTGGACTGTCGATGGAGCGCCGGCAGCCGCGATCGAGTTGCATCGGGCGGCAGTCGAGGGACGCTCGAAGTCCATCGACTTCCGGAGCACTGGTATCGGCGGCGCGTCGCTTTCCGGCTCGCGCGTCAATCCCCGGCTCTTTCCGCGCTGCCTCTTCGTCCGCACGACAAGCGGCGCGTGGTTGACACGCACGGCGGGAGCACCCGCGCCGGTCGAAGACACGAACATCCTCCAATGCGACGACGACGCCGTCTTCGCCGCACCGCCCGGAGCGATCGACGCGTACTCCATCCGGCGAGATTCACTGCACGGGAGGATCGCGTTTCAGGCTGTCGATGGAAGACTCGTCGTCGGACTCGCCGGAAAGACCTTCGAGCCCGGACGCTTCGAAGCTCGTGTCTCGACCGGCCGCTCCATCGAGCTTTTCGATGACATCGTCGGATACGATCCCGGCGACCCTGAAATCGCGACCGGCCCTGAGCTCCTGCCGGAAACTCGACTTAGCGACGATGACGGCGATCGCAAGCCTGACGGCTGGGTGGTCAAACGCGCGCCATCGGGTTTCGAGACCAGGCCGGACGGCACCGCGGTGCTCGAATCCGGCCCGGACGGGGCGCTGTTGACGCTCAAGCCGAAGGGCAATCTGCAGTCGTCGGTGGTCGGGTTTGCCAGGCTGGCCGTCGAACGGGGCTACACGAGCTTCTCACTGTCAGGGCGCCTGAAAACTGCGCCCTTCACGGTCGCCGCGGGCCGTGAAACCACCGCATGCTCTCCAATCAGCTCGCCGGGAGCGGCGGAGGGCGGCCTCCGATTGGAACTCGCGCCGAATTCGCGCGTGACGGTGGCATGGGTTTCACTTCGAGCATCACCCCGGTACGGCGAACCAACCGGGGCCTCCGTGCCGTGACGCCGATGTCTGCGGCTGATTCCGACAGTGCTTTGCTCGTCGAGCAGGAGCGCCTCGCGGAGCTCGAACGGGCCGAGAAGGTCTTCGACGCACTACTCGCAAACTGCAATCGGGACGACTGGGCAGGCTACGACCCGTACGACGCCCTGCGCAGTCCGCTGATTCGCGCGCTCTCGCTCGGTTCGAAGTGGCCCCGCATCGCGTGGATCCAGCTCGTGAAGCGGTCGCCGGTGAACCTGCGGCCGTGGCTCGGAGTTACCAGGGGGGTGAACCCGAAGGGGCTCGGCCTTGCTGCGCGGGCTCTCGTCACCGAAGGCGCCGCGCGAGGCATCGACCGGCGTGCGGAGGTGACGAATCTTCTCGACCGGCTCGACGCACTGCGGAGCCGCGGGGCTACCGGCTCAGGCTGGGGCTACAACTTCGACTGGCAGTCGCGGGCGTTCTTCGTTCCGAAGGGAACCCCCTCGATCGTCTGCACGACGTTCGTCGCACACGCATATCTCGATGCCTACAGGGCCTTCGGTGGAGAGAGATGGCTTGCGCGCGCCCGCGAGGCGTGCGACTTCATCCTCACCGACCTGCACCGGACTCAGGGTCCGGACGCGAGCTTCTGCTTCGCCTACACGCCCGTCGACCAGTCCTGCGTTCACAACGCGAGCATGCTCGGCGCCGAACTGCTCGCCCGGGTCTCGCGCGAGACAGGCGAGACCGAGTTGGTCGACGCGGCCCTAGCCGCGACGCGGTACACGATCGCCGCCCAGGCCGAGGACGGCTCGTGGCCTTACGGCGACGCGGGGAATCAGGCCTGGATCGACAACTTCCACACCGGGTTCGTGCTGGTCTCGCTGGCGGAGGTAATCGAGGACTGCGGCGCACCGGCGTGGAACCCGGCGCTCGAGCAAGGGTACCGCTTCTTCCGGGACCGGTTCTTTCTCGAGGATGGGACTCCCTGCTACTATCCGGATCGTCCGTACCCCATCGACGTGCACAGCGCCGCGCAGGCGCTCGTCACGTTTGCGCGTCTGTCCGGGATGGATCCGGAAGCGCCTGAGCGGGGGCGGCGGGTCGCCAGATGGACCATCGAGAACATGCTGGGAGCCGACGGCCGGTTCCATTTTCAGAAGCACGAGCGGTGGACGAACCGGATCTCTTACATGCGATGGTCGCAGGCGTGGATGGTGTACGGGCTCGCCAGGCACATCGCGAACGAACGGGAGGCCCACAGCGAGTGACGCAGGGACGGGGACAGCGGTGAGCAAGGACTCCAAGCGTACGTCGTCGCGCCGCGTCGCGTCCGCAGAACTCGCGCCGGCCACGCTCGGGCCGGGCGCGGTCGCCGTGGCGCCGCGGACGGGGCATCTCGTCGGCGACCAGGTGCGCAAGACGCTCTACTGGACGGCGCTCGCTACGGTAGTGCTCGTGCTCCTCGACGCCGCGATCGCCGTGATCGCGTTTCCGCTGGCGTATTCGCTCAGGTCCGGCGGAGCCCCGGTGCTCGTCTGGCCCGCAGGCCACTGGTTGCCGACGGATGTCACGAACGGTTTCCGGCCGTATCTGTCGATCCTGCTCGTGCTGCCAATCGTGCGGTTCTTCTGCGCGAAACATTACGGGCTCTACAAGCTGCGCGGCGAGTTCGCGCTGCTGACGGATGCGACGGCGCTCTTCAAGGCAGTATCGGTCGGCACGCTCGTCATCGTGCTATTCGCGTTCCTGTACCGCGGCGGGTTCGTCTACCGCGATTACTCGTATTCGCGGTTCGTTTTCGTAATCGATTGGGCGATCGTGCTCGCGAGTCTCGGACTTGTGCGCGTGGCCGTGCGCGGCGCGCAGATCGTGTCGCGCCGAAACGACCGGAACCTGATTCGGACCCTGATAGTCGGCGATGGGGAGCTGGCAAAGCTCTCCGTGCAGGAGATCTCTGAGAACGCGCGCCTCGGATACCACCTCGTCGGCGCGGTGACGGCGCGCGACGGCGCCGAGACGTCGTCGGTCGAGGGCCTTCCGGTCATCGGCACGTTCGACAGTCTGCCGGCGCTCATCCGTCAGCATGGCATCGAGGAAGTGCTCATCACGGATACGGACCTCGAGCCGCAGGCGCTCTTCGAGGCCATCATGCGCAGCGGCCGCACGCACCGGATCAATTTCCGGGTCGTGCCGAACATGTTCAACTGCCTGCCGCGGAAGACCGATGTCGACCAGATCGGCTCGCTGCCGATGATCCGGCTGTTCGGCGAGCCGCTGGCTGGTCCATCGAGGCTGCTGAAGCGCTCGATCGACATCCTCGGAGCGACGGCGATCATCGTGGCGACTTCGCCGGTGTGGGCGGTGCTTGCGTACCTGATCAAGCGAGAGTCGCCGGGGCCGGTGTTCCACGCGCAGGAGCGGGTCGGGATGGACGGCAAGGTCTTCCCGATGATCAAGTTCCGGTCGATGCGGCCCGACGCGGACTCGCCCGAGAACGTCGCGGCTCACCAGGAGGCGATGCGGCGCAACATCACGGGAGAGATCACCGAGGGCTCGCTGCACGGCAAGGTCGAGAACGACCCGCGGATCACGCGAATCGGCGAGTGGATGCGGCGGTACTCGGTCGACGAGCTGCCGCAGATGCTAAACGTGGTTCGCGGCGACATGTCGCTCGTCGGGCCGCGTCCGCCGATCCCTTACGAGGTCGAGATGTACGCGGACTGGCACCGGAGCCGCTTCCACGTGAAGCCCGGGATCACGGGACTGTGGCAGGTTTCCGGACGAAACCGGCTGCCGTTCCAGGAGATGGTCCAGCTCGACATCTACTATATCGAGAACTGGTCGCTCTGGATGGACCTCGGCATCCTGCTCAGGACGCTGCCGGTCGTGCTGCGCGGGGACAACACGAACTAGTCCGTGCGCAATTTGTTCAATGCGCGAAGCGCTTTGGAGTGCGGCGTGAAGCGCCGCTTTGGATTCCCCGACGTCGGCTGCGTTTTGA